>JAQVJE010000063.1:9387-12461 GCA_028695325.1 Gallionellaceae bacterium | reverse complement strand
GCCGGAGCTGAATGAAAGGCTGCGCGCCATCTACGATGACGCCGCGGAGCAACTGAAACACCTGTTCAAGACGGACGACGAGTGGGTTGGCTCGTCGATCGATTACGTCGCCCTGCGCATGGTGCACGAGCGTTATCCCGAGCTGACCCCCGATGAGGTGCGCGGACTGGTGACCGCGATCGCCGAGCGGGCGCAACACGGCGTCGAGAAGCACCGGCTGACCTCGCTGTATCCGTGACCGCGGCAGCGGGCAGGGACCTGAGGCCGTCAGTGGGCAGGTTCGGGCGATGACTGAGACGGTGGTCCCGGCCATCGGCAGGTACGGGTGCCGGTGAAGAACTCGTCGACCAGGGGTCCCCTTGCGATAGTCTCCCCGCCCGGATCGAGCAGCAGCAGGGCCTGCCTTCTGTCGTCGGCCTCCTTGAGCCGATAGGCCCGGCCTGGCAGCAGTTCGGCCGCAATGACATAGCAGCGAGTGTTGCCGACCGGGATGGGGAGGCTACCGAATATCGCCGGCGGCGTGGTGACCAGCAATCGCCGTGCGCCCGGCGCGATCACGTAGGCGTAGTCCATGAACGGGAAGGTGACCGCGTGCCAGACGGAAACCTGGTGTTCATCGACGCCGCGCAGCAGGACCGGCCAGGCGCTGTCTTCCCTGATCTGCGCGGTGTGCGCGTGATCCGCGGCCGTGACGCCGCCGACCGGGATGAGGGACGTATGCAGGCTGCCGCAGCCGGCCGCGCCGAGCAGGCCGGCGCCGGCCAGCAGGTTTCGCCATCGCACTGTACGGAGCATGTCTGGCTCAGCGATAGAGCAGCAGGTCTGCGACGGTCCCGCGCCAGATTGCCTCGTCGGGGGTGGCGAGGGCGTCGAGGTCGCCCGGCGCGGCATTGTCGTCGTCCACCCATTGCCGGAGCAGGGGGCCGCCGTTGATGATGTCGATGGCCAGGCGATCGCGTTCGTACTCGTAGGGAAAATCGCGCCACAGCGGGTAGTCCGGCCGCTGGGTGCGGATTGCCTTGAAGGCCAGGGCCATGAGGCGCCAGGGCCGGAAGTCGTGGTGGTCGTAGTGGTCGTGCTCGGGGTGGATCTGGATGCCGGCGCAGAGGTGGCCGGCATGCTTGTGGAAGGTGGGCTCGAACCAGCATTCGCGCAGCCGGCAGCCGGCCAGCCAGTGCGGCGCCAGGTCGTGCATGGCTGCCAGCAGGCGGCGCGGTTCCAGGTCGGGGGCGCCGAACAGCTCCAGCGGCCGGGTGGTGCCGCGCCCCTCCGACAGGGTGGTGCCCTCCAGCATCACGGTGCCGGCGTAGCTGCGCGCCATGGCCAGGTTGGGGGCGTTCGGGCTCGGGTTGATCCAGCTGCGTTCTTCCAGCGGCCAGCCGTAGCCTGGCCCGGCCTCGGGCTGCCAGCCCTGCATCTCGATCACCCGGTAGTCGAGGTCGAGGTTGAATTCGCGCATGAACCAGTGGCCCATCTCGCCCAGGGTCAGGCCATGCCGCATGGGCATCGGCCCGGCGCCGACGAAGCTCTCCCAGCCCTCGCGCAGGATCGCACCCTCCACCGGCCGGCCGGCCGGGTTGGGGCGGTCGAGCACCCATACCGTCTTGCCGTGCCTGGCGGCGGCCTCGATGACGTAGAGCAGGGTGGTGACGAAGGTGTAGATGCGACAGCCGAGATCCTGCAGGTCGACCAGCAGTACATCGAAGCTAGCCAGCATGGCATCGGTCGGCCGGCGCACCTCGCCGTAGAGGCTGAATACCGGGATGCCCAGCGCCGGGTCGAGGTAGTCGGGCGACTCCTCCATGTTGTCCTGCTTGTCGCCGCGCAGGCCGTGCTGGGGGCCGAAGGCGGCGGTCAGCCGGATGTCCGGCAGGGCGGCGAGGGCATCCAGGGCATGCACGAGGCCGGCGGTCACCGAGGCCGGATGGGCCAGCAGGGCGACGCGGCGGCCCTGGAGCGGCGCGCGCAGGGCGGGGTCTTCGATGAGGCGGTCGAGGCCGGTCTTCATGGGGCGGGCAGGGCGAGTGCGAAGGCGTCAGTATGATGGAAGTCGGGTTTGCCGGGCGGGTGGCGCAATGCCCAGTAGCTGATGCCGCCCGCCGTGTCCTCCAGCACCGCAGAGAGGCCCAGGCGCAGGCTGCCCGCCGGCAGGGCGGCGGCGGGCAACCTGGCGACGAGTTTCAGGCCATCGTCGTGCACACGGCAGGCGATGGCCGGGGCAGGCATGGCCAGGTCGGTGCCGCCTGCCCGATAGGCCGTGAAGGCGTAGGCCGCCCACTGCCCGGACGGCGAGAAGTTGAACTCGCGGTAGCCCGGACCGGCGCCGGCCATCACGAAGACCTCGCAGCAGGTGTGGCGCCAGAGGCCGTCGGCGCGCCCGGGCGTGGCCGGGCCCGGGATGAGCAGGGCCGGGGTCGCGCCGGTCAGGGTGTAGGTCAGCGTCAGCGCGCCGTCGTCCTGCCTGGCCAGCGCGACCGCGATGGCGGCCACGGCCGGGGCTGCGGTCGCAGGGTGGCGGGTAAGCGCGGCATCCATCAGCAGCATGACTTGAACATCGCCAGGGTGACGGCGCGGGCCTGGCCATGGTCGACGATGGGCGGCGGATAGTCGAGAGGCTGGTGGTCTTCCGGGGGCATCCGCCAGGGCGCGTGGATGAACCGGTCCGGCACGGCGGCGAGTTCCGGCAGCCAGCGTCGGATGAAGGCGCCGCCGGGGTCGAACCGCTCCGACTGGCTGACCGGGTTGAAGAGGCGGAACCACGGCTGCGCATCGGTGCCGGTGGAGGCGCACCATTGCCAGCCGCCCACGTTGGCGGCCTGGTCGTAGTCGAGCAGCTTCGCCGCGAACCAGCGCTCACCCAGGCGCCAGTCGCAGTGCAGGTCCTTGACCAGGAAAGAGGCGGCGATCATGCGCAGGCGGTTGTGCAGCCAGCCGGTCTCGGCCAGTTGCCGCATCGCCGCGTCGACCAAGGGGTAACCGGTGCGGGCCTCGCGCCAGGCCTCGAAGTGGCCGGGCGGGTTGGGCCATTCGAGGGCCTCGAACTTGGCCTGGAAGGCGTGCTCGACGGTGTCCGG
>JAQVJE010000063.1:0-9287 GCA_028695325.1 Gallionellaceae bacterium | reverse complement strand
CAGAGCCGTTCCGCCAGGGCCGGGATGACCGTGCGGGCGCTGCCGTGCAGGACGTGCAGGCCGCCGCCCCGCCGTTCCAGCCCGGCCTTGAGTTTGGTCACCCGGGCGTGGATGAAGGCGACCCGGCGGTCGGCGCGCTCGGCCAGGCCGTCGAGAATGTCGGTGTCGAACACGAAGGCGCAATGCACCGCCCCGCCCGCCGTCAGGGCGTAATGGAGCGCGGCGTGATCGTCGAGGCGGAGATCGCGGCGGAACCAGACCAGCGAGGCGTTCATTTGGACCATTCTAACTGCATGTCGCGGCCAGTCACGGGAGGGTACAATCCGCGACCATGGAAGACGCCAATTTCACCGATCACTTCCTGATCGCCATGCCCAACATGACGGACCCCAATTTCGCCGGGGCGCTGACCTACATCTGCGACCACAACCCGGAGGGGGCGCTGGGCGTGGTGGTGAACCGGCCCATCGACCTGACCCTGGACAAGCTGTTCGAGCAGATCGGTATCTCCCTGGAGGACGAGCGGCTGAAGGATCGGCCGGCCTACTTCGGCGGCCCGGTGCAGGTCGAGCGCGGCTTCGTGCTGCACCGCCCTGTTGGCCACTGGAACTCCACCCTGTCGGTCAACGACCGGGTCGGCCTGACCACCTCGAAGGACATCCTGGAGGCGGCCGGCCACGGCGAGGGGCCGGAGCAGATCATCGTCGCCCTCGGCTATGCCGGCTGGGGTCCGGGCCAGCTGGAGAACGAGATCCGCCAGAACGCCTGGCTGACGGTGCCGGCCGATCCGGCGCTGATCTTCGATCTGCCGCCGGCCGAGCGCTTCGCCGCCGCCATGCAGCTGCTCGGCATTGACCCCGCCATGCTGTCCGAGGAGGCGGGGCACGCCTGATGGGCGTGGCCGCGGCCTCCCCCCTCCCTCTCTCCCGCCGGCGGCGGGCGGGTGTTGCCATGCGAGCATGCTGAAGGGCGCCGTGCTGGCCTTCGATTTCGGCGAGAAGCGGATCGGTGTCGCGGTGGGCGAGTGGGAGACGCGCCTGGCGCATCCCCTGGAGACCATCAGCGCGGAGGCCAATGCGCCGCGCTTCGCCCGCATCGGCGAGCTGATCGCCGAATGGCGCCCGGTCGAGCTGGTGGTCGGCCTGCCCTTCGGCCTGGATGGCGAGGAGCACGACCTGACCCGGCGCTGCCGCCGCTTCGCCAACCAGTTGCACGGCCGCTTCGGCCTGCCGGTCCGCCTGGTCGACGAGCGCCTCACCTCGGTGGAGGCGGAACGCCGGCTGCGCGAGGCCGGCAAGGGCGTACGCGACAACAAGGCGGCGGTCGACAGCCTGGCCGCCCAGGAAATCCTGCAGGACTATCTCTCGAAATGACACTACCTGATCCGAACCGACTCATCGACGAACTGGCCGAGAAGATCCGGCCGCATTTCGCGCCCGGCACCGCCATGCTGGGCATCCACACCGGCGGCGTCTGGGTGATGGACGCCCTGGCCGAGCGCCTCGGCGGCGACATCCCGCGCGGCGAGCTCGACATCGCCTTCTATCGCGACGACTTCTCGCGCATCGGCCTGCACCCCGAGGCCAAACCGTCCAGCATACCGTTCGAGGTGGAGGGCCGCGATATCCTGTTGGTCGACGACGTGCTCTATACCGGCCGCACCATCCGGGCGGCGATGAACCTGGTGTTCGACTACGGCCGGCCAGCCAGCCTGAAGTTGGCGGTGCTGGTGGACCGGGGCGGCCGCGAGCTGCCGATCTGCGCGCAGTACGTCGGGGCGACCCTGGACCTGGGCCGGCACATTGCCCTGCTGCGTGACGACGGGGGACGATTCGACCTGATGCTGAAAGGGGAGACGACGTGAGCGCCAACCTGCAACTGACCGAGGACGGCCGCCTGCGCCACCTGCTGACCCTGGAAGGTCTGCCGCAACGCATCCTGACCCAGATACTGGATACCGCCGAGTCCTTCGTCTCGGTCGGCGAGCGCGAGGTGAAGAAGGTGCCGCTGTTGCGCGGCAAGGCGGTGTTCAACCTGTTCTTCGAGAACTCGACGCGCACCCGCACCACCTTCGAGATCGCCGCCAAGCGCCTGTCCGCCGACGTCATCAACCTCAACATCGCCACCTCGGCCACCAACAAGGGCGAGACCCTGCTCGACACGGTGGCCAACCTGTCCGCCATGCAGGCCGACATGTTCGTGGTGCGGCACGCCTCCAGCGGCGCCCCGCACCTGATCGCCCGTCACGTCGCGCCGCACATCTCGGTGGTCAACGCCGGCGACGGCCGCTGCGCTCACCCGACCCAGGGCTTGCTCGACATGTACACCATCCGCCACTACAAGGGCGGCTTCCACAACCTCAGGGTGGCCATCGTCGGCGACGTCCTGCACTCACGGGTGGCGCGCTCGCAGATCCACGCCCTCACCATCCTGGGCTGTCCGGAGGTGCGTGTGGTGGCGCCCAGGACCCTGCTGCCGCGCGACGTCGAGAGCATGGGCGTGCACGTGCACCACAAGATGGCGACCGGCATCAAGGACGCCGACGTGATCATCATGCTGCGCCTGCAGAACGAGCGCATGCAGGGCGCCCTGCTGCCCTCGGCGGGCGAATACTTCAAGTACTGGGGCCTCACCGAGGACAAGCTGAAGCTGGCCCGGCCGGACGCCATCGTCATGCACCCCGGCCCGATGAACCGCGGTGTCGAGATCGATTCCGGCGTGGCCGACGGCAAGCATTCGGTGATCCTGCCCCAGGTGACCTTCGGCATCGCGGTGCGGATGGCGGTGATGAGCATGGTGGCGGGGAGCAACACATGAAGATATGCATCAGGAACGGTCGGGTGATCGACCCCGCCAGTGGCCTGGACGCCGTCCAGGACGTCTACATCGCGGCCGGCAAGGTGGTCGCCCTGGGGGCGGCGCCGGCCGACTTCCACGCCAACTGCGAGGTCGACGCCACGGGGCTGGTGGTGGCCCCCGGCCTGGTCGACCTGTCGGTGCGCCTGCGCGAGCCGGGTTTCGAGTACATGGCGACGCTCGAATCGGAGATGCATGCCGCCGCCGTGGGCGGCATCACCTCGCTGGCCTGCCCGCCCGACACCGACCCACCGCTCGACGAGCCGGGCCTGGTGGAGATGCTCAAGTTCCGCGCCAAGAACAGCCCCGGCCCGCGCGTCTACCCGGTTGGCGCCCTGACCTGGAAGCTCAAGGGCGAGCGCCTGACCGAGATGGCCGAGCTCTCCGAGGCCGGTTGCGTCGCCTTCAGCCAGGCCGATGCGCCGATGGTCGACACCATGGTGCTGCTGCGCGCCATGGAATACGCCTACACCTTCGGCTTCCCGCTCTGGCTGCGGCCGCAGGACTACCACCTGGCGAAGGACGGTGTCGTCCACGACGGCATCGTCTCGGCCCGCTACGGCCTGCCCGCCATCCCGGTGCCGGCCGAGACGGTGGCCCTGCAGACCATCCTGCTCTTGGTGCGCGAGACCCGGGCGCGCGTGCACCTGTGCCGGCTATCCAGCCGCGCCGGCGTCGAGATGGTGCGCCGGGCCAAGGCCGACGGCCTGCCGGTGACCTGCGATGTCGGCATCCACCACGTCCACCTGAGCGAGCTCGATACCGCCGACTTCAACGCCCACTGCCACCTGGTGCCGCCCCTGCGCAGCCAGCGCGACCGCGACGCCCTGCGTGCCGCTCTCGAGGACGGCACCATCGACTGCATCTGCTCAGACCATGCGCCGGTCGACGCCAACGCCAAGGAAAAACCCTTCCAGGAGGCCGAGGCCGGCGCCACCGGGGTCGAGCTGCTGCTGCCGCTGACCCTCAAGTGGGCGGCCGAGCGCGGCCTCGGCCTCGCCGATGCCCTCGACCGCGTGACCCGGCGGCCGGCCGCCATCCTGGGCGTCGACGCCGGCCGCATCGGTGTCGGCCGGCCGGCCGACCTGTGCATCTTCGACCCGGCGGCATCCTGGACGGTGAGCGGCAAGACCCTGGCCAGCCTGGGCAAGAACTCGCCCTACCTGGGCATGGAGATGCCGGGCCGGGTACGCTACACGGTCATCGACGGCCACCTCGACTACCGCTCCAACCACGCCTGAGCGGCGCCTCAGCGCAGCAGGCGGCGGCGCGTCAGGGCCAGGCCGGCGGCCAGGCCGGCGCCGCCGTAGGCAAGCAGCACGGCGCCGTGCAGCCAGGGCTGCGCGGGCCAGTGGCCGAGGGCCAGCGGGCGCGCCAGCTCGATGGCGTGGGTGAGCGGCAGGGCGGCGGCGAAGCCGGCCAGCCAGGCTGGCAGGGCGTCGGGCGGGTAGAACACGCCGGAGAGCAGCACCATGGGGGTGATCACCAGGGTGAAGTAGTACATGAAGAAGTCGTAGTTGGGCGCCACCGAGTTGACCATCAGGCCCAGCCCGGCGAAGCACAGCCCGGTGAGCAGGATCACCGGCAGCAGCCACAGGGTCATGGCGAAGTCGGCGTAGAGGCCCAGGCCCCAGATCACGGCCAGGATGGCCAGCCCCGACAGCACGCTCTTGGAGGTCGCCCACAGCCATTCGCCGAGCAGCACGTCGGTGAGCGACAGCGGCGTGTTGAGGATGGCGTCCCAGGTCTTCTGCACGTGCATGCGCGAGAACGACGAATACAGGGTCTCGAAGGTGGCGCTGTTCATCACGCTGTAGGCGAGGGTGCCGGCGGCCAGGAAGTTGAGGTAGGGCACGCCCTTGATGTCGCCGAGGAACTGGCCGAGGCCATAGCCCAGGCCCAGCATGTAGAGCAGCGGGTCGGCCAGGTTGCCGAGGATGGCCGGGATGGCCAGCTTCTTCCAGACCAGGTAGTTGCGGTGCCAGACGGGGAAGAATGAAAACACGGTGACAGGGTGACAAGGTGACAGTGTGACAAGGCTACCCGTCACGTTGTCACTCGTCACTCGTCACTTTGTCACTGCCCCTGTCAGTCCCTCAAGTCCCGCCCGGTCAGCTTGAGGAACACGTCCTCCAGGTTGGCCGGGCGGTGCAGGTAGCGCAGCTCGGGCTGGCGGTCGAGCTCGGCGATCACCGGGGCAGGGTCGTCGGTGTAGCAGAACAGCGTCTCGCCGGCCGTCTCACAGCGCCGGCACAGGCCGGCGGCGCAGGCGCGCCAGTCGGCCAGGCCCTCGCCGTAGACCTCCACCACCTGCGGCTCGATGTGGTCGCGGATCAGCGCGCGCGGCGAGCCTTCGACGATGATGCGGCCGTGGTCGATGATGCTGATGGTGTCGCACAGGCGCTCGGCCTCGTCCATGAAGTGGGTGGTCAGCAACAGGGTCTTGCCGCGCGCGGTGAGCCGGCGCAGGCCCTGCCAGACCAGGTGGCGGGCCTGCGGGTCGAGGCCGGTGGTGGGTTCGTCCAGCACTACCAGGTCGGGATCGTTGATCAGTGCCCGCGCCAGGGTCAGGCGCCGCTTCATGCCGCCGGACAGGCTGGGCACCGCTGCGTCGGCCTTGCCGGCGAGGCCGGCGAATTCCAGCAGCGCGGGCACCCGCGTCTCCACCTCGGCGCGACCAATGCCGAAATAGCGGCCGTAGGCGAGCAGGTTCTCGCGCACCGTGAAGTCGGGATCCAGGCTGTCCATCTGCGGCACCACGCCGACGCGGGCGCGCGCCGCCCGGCCGCCGGCCGGCATCGGGTGGCCGAGCAGGCGGATCTCGCCGCCATCGGCCCGGATCAGGCCCAGGGCCAGGCGCAGGGTGGTGGTCTTGCCGGCGCCGTTGGGGCCGAGCAGGCCGTGGCAGCGGCCCGGCGCGATGCTGAGGTCGATGCCGTCCACCACGGCGGTGCCGCCATAGCGCTTGGTCAGATGGGTGATGGTGAGCGGTGATGTCATGCCTGCAGGATGTCCCCGACGACGGTCTTCAGTTCGCCCAGTTTGCCATGGAAGAAATGTCCGGCACCGGCGATCGTGCGCAGCGGGATAGCGTGGTCGCGCGCGTATTCCTGCACGGCGGCGAGCGGGATCAGCTCGTCGTCCTCGCCGTGCACGATGGTGGTGGCGATGGCCGGCGGCGCGAAGTCGTACATGGACACCGCCGGGCCGACCATGATCAGTTGCCGGGCCTCGATGCGGCGCGCCACCCGGTGCTGGACGTAGGAGCCGAACGAGAAGCCGAGCAGGGTCCAGGGCAGGTAGCCGAACTGCGGCGCCAGGTGCTCGGCGATGTGGACCAGGTCCTCGGTCTCGCCGATGCCGTGGTCGTACTCTCCGCTGCTGGCACCGGCGCCGCGGAAGTTGGGCCGCACGGCGACGTAGCCGCAGGCCAGGGCGGTGCGCGCCAGGGTGTGGGCGACCTTGTTGTCCAGGCTGCCGCCGTGCAGCGGGTGCGGGTGGGCGACCAGGGCGAGGCCGGCCGGCGTGCCGCCGGGGTCCTCTACCACCGTCTCGATGATGGCGTCCGGGCAGGCGATGTGGAGGGTGAGGCGCTTCAAATCCGCAGGCGCTCGACCGCTTTGCCGTCGCGCAGGTGGGATTCCAGGATCTCGTCGATATCGGCCTGGTCGACGTAGGTGTACCAGACCGCGTCCGGGTAGACCACGCACACCGGCCCCTCGGCGCAGCGGTCCAGGCAGCCGGCGCGGTTGATGCGGCAGTCGCCGCCCTTGCCGTGCAGGCCCATCTGCTTGGCCTTTCTCTTGGCGTGCTCGAACATCGCCTCGGCGTCGTGGTCGCCGCAGCACTGGCCGCCGTCGTCGCGCTGGTTGAGGCAGAAGAAGAGGTGGTGACGGTAGTGACTCATGGCTGGGTTTCGTTGTAGGGGCGAGCACCGGCTCGCGAAATCAATCGGTGAATGCGTGACGCAAGGGCGTGGCGAAAATTCGTGACCAAGAGGTGTGACTAAAACCACCCGTCACGCCTTTCTCGTCACGCCATTCATGTCACGCCCTCATGCTGGGGCTCGCACCTATCGGTCCAGTTCATCGTATTTCGCCGCGTTGCCCTTGGCCTTCTCGACGGGATACTTGGCGGCGTTGATGGCCAGCTTGTCCTCGGCCGCCTTGATGAGGTCGATGTCGAGGCAGTTGGCCAGGCTGACCAGGTAGATCAGCACGTCGGCCATCTCCTGGCGCACCGCCTCCCGCTTGTGCGCGGGCAGGTTCAGGCTCTCCTCCGGGGTGAGCCACTGGAACGGTTCCAGGAGCTCGGCGGCCTCGACGACGAGGGCGGCGGTGAGGTTCTTGGGCGTGTGGTAGAGGTGCCAGTCGCGCTCGCGCCCGAAGGCGCGTACCGCCGCGGCCAGTTCCGGCAGGGTGGTGATGGTCATGGCGTCCTCATTCGGCCGCTGCGGCAGCGGGCGGCGCCGGCCTGTCCGGTGCCGGGTAGCCCGACATCTCCAGCATCTTGTCCCACACCGAGGGGGCATAGCCGCGCTGCATCGATTCGCCGACGAACAGCACCGGCACCTCGAAGGCGCCGGTGCGCTGGCGCAGCTCGGCGGCGAGGGCGGGGTCGCGGTCGACGCTCTTGAGGGTGAAGGGCACGCCACGCTGGCGCAGGTAGTCGGCGGCCTGCGCGCAGGTGGCGCCGCAGTCGGAGGTGAACAGCACCACCGGCGGCCGCGCCGGCTGCGGCGCGCCCTGGCCGGGTGGGGCGGCGATGCGCTGCGCCTGGCGGACGCCGGCCGGCGGCAGGTCCGAGTAGTGCACCTGGCCGCGGCCGTCGACCCAGCGATAGATCTCCGCTGCCGCGGCGGCCGGGGCCGCCAGGGCGAGGGCGAGCAGTAAGACGGCGATGCGGTGCATGGCGTGCCTCCCGGTCCGGGGTCAGACCATGCCATTATGCCTGAGCAGGGCGTCGATGGTCGGCTCGCGGCCGCGGAAGGCCCTGAAGGAATCGATGGCGTCGCGGCTGCCGCCGACCCCCAGTATCTCGCTCCAGAAGCGCTCGCCGATGGCTGGGTTGAGGACGCCGTTCTCCTCGAACAGGGCGTAGGCATCGGCCGACAGCACCTCCGCCCACTTGTAGCTGTAGTAGCCCGCGGCGTAGCCGCCCGCGAAGATGTGCGAGAAGTTGTTGGCGAAGCGGTTGTAGTCGGGCGGCATGAGCACCGAGCAGCGCTGCCGGATGCTGTTGAGCAGGCCTTGCGGGGTCTGCGCCGCGGCGTCGAAGTCGCTGTGCAGGTGCATGTCGAAGAGGGCGAACTCGATCTGGCGCATGGTCTGCATGCCGGCCTGGAAGTTCTTCGCCGCCAGCATCTTGTCGAACAGCGTACGCGGCAGCGGCGCGCCGCTGTCGACGTGGGCGGTCATGTGCTTGAGCACCTCCCATTCCCAGCAGAAGTTCTCCATGAACTGGCTGGGCAGTTCGACGGCGTCCCACTCGACGCCGTTGATGCCGGCGACGCCCAGTTCCTCGACGCGGGTGAGCAGGTGGTGCAGGCCGTGGCCGAACTCGTGGAACAGGGTGATCACCTCGTCGTGGGTGAACAGGGCCGGCTTGTCGCCCACCGGGCTGGTGAAGTTGCAGGTCAGGTAGGCGACCGGGGTCTGGATGCCGCCGTTCTTCCGCCGCCGGGTGATGGCGTCGTCCATCCAGGCGCCACCGCGCTTGCTCTCGCGGGCGTAGAGGTCGAGGTAGAACTGGCCGATGAGCTGGCCGGAGCGGTCACGGATGGCGTAGAACTTCACCGTGTCGTGCCAGATCGGCGCCTGGTCGGCGCGGATCTCCAGGCCATACAGGGTCTCGACCAGGCGGAACAGGCCCTTGAGCACCACCGGCTCGGGGAAGTACTGCTTCACCTCCTGCTCGGAGAAGGCATAGCGCGCCTCGCGCAGCTTCTCGGAGACATAGCCGACGTCCCACACCTGGGGGTCGGCGAGATCCAGTTCCTGGGCGGCGAACTCGCGCACCTCGGCCATGTCGCGCTCGGCGTAGGGCCTGGCGCGGCCGGCCAGGGTGTCGAGAAAGTCGAGCACCTCGGCCGGCGAGCGCGCCATCTTGGGCTCCAGCGAGAGCTCGGCGTAGTTGGCGAAGCCGAGCATGCGGGCGGCCTCGCCGCGCAACTCGACGATGCGCCCGACCAGCCCGGTGTTGTCGAGTTCGGCGGGGCCGAACTCGGAGGCGCGGGTGACATAGGCGCGGTACATCTCCTCGCGCAAGCGCCGGTTGCCGCAGAACTGCATGATGGGCAGGTAGGACGGCCCGCGCAGGTTGAGCTTCCAGCCGGCCTGGCCGTCTTTCTCGGCCTGGGCGCGGAACATCGCCAGGGTGTCCTCCGGCACGCCTTCCAGTTCGGCCGCGTCGACGATCAGCTTGCTCCAGGC
>JAQVJE010000241.1 GCA_028695325.1 Gallionellaceae bacterium | reverse complement strand
AAGGGCAGCACCACCAGCAGGACCTCGACGCTCAGTATGTGCAGGGCCAGCATGGTGGTGTAGGGCAGCAACAGGTGCTGCACGGCGAGCCAGCCGGTGAGCACCGGCAGGAAGGTCACCGCCCAGGTGAACCAGTCCTCGAAGGTGGACAGGAAGCGCTTCACCGGCTGCCGGATGCGGTCGGCCAGGACCACCACCATGGCCGCCAGGGTGACCACCGTCACCAGGTCGACGACCTGCGATGGCAGGGCCGGCCAGGACACCCCCAGCAGCCCTTCGATCAGCTTGATGTGGGGGGCGAAGAGGAACACGATCACGGCCAGGCCGATATGGAAGACATAGCCGCCCACGTAGGTGGCCGGCGAGCGCCTGAACATGCCCTCGGGCGGCAGGGAGCGGCGCGCAATGGTGTGCCAGCCGGAGGCGCCCGGTACCCGGCGCGGCGCCGCCAGGTCCTTCCTGCGGCCGAGGCTGTAGATCTCGATCAGGCGCCAGGCCACACCGAGCAGGAAGATGGCCACGGCGTAGTCGAGGCCGGGGCCGCGCACCCAGGTCAGCAATTGCAGTTCGTTCATCGTTCTTTCTCCAGGTCTGCCAGGGTGGTGGTCTCGTGCGCAGCCTTGGCGGCACCCTTCTTGGCCTTGTTGGTGATCGTCACGGCGACACCGGCCACGGCGCCGGCGGCCGCCGCACCGGCCGCCAGCTTGAGCGGGTTGGCCGGCATCGACAGGGCCTTGTAGAAGCCGCCGGCGTCCCAGAAATCCGGTTCCGAGCAGCCCAGGCAGCCGTGGCCCGATTCCACCGGCCAGGAGGTACCGTCGTTCCATTTCACGCTGGCGCAGGCGTTGTAGGTGACCGGGCCCTTGCAGCCCAGCTCGAACAGGCACCAGCCCTTGCGCGCGCCAGCGTCGTCAAAGGTCTTGGCGAACTTGCCCTGGTCGTAGAACGGCCGCCGGTAGCAGCGGTCGTGGATGGTCTCGCCGTAGAAGGCGCGCGGACGCCCCAGCTTGTCCAGCTCGGGCAGGCTGCCGAAGGTGAGGTAGTGGGCCAGCACGCCGGTGATCACCACCGGGATGGGCGGGCAGCCGGGCACGTTGACGATGGGCTTGTCGCGGACGATGTCGGACACCGCCACGGCGCCGGTCGGATTCGGCTTTGCCCGCGGCAGGCCGCCATAGGCCGCGCAACTGCCCAGGGCGACGATGGCGGCGGCGCCCGCGGCGGCCTCGCGCAGTATCTCCAGGTTGCTGCGTCCGCCGATGCAGGAATAGGCGCCGTCCAGCCCGAGCGGCACCGAGCCGTCGACGATCAGGACGTACTTGCCGTGGTTGCGCTCCATGGCCGCGTGCCGGGCGGCCTCGGCCTGGTGGCCGGCGGCGGCCATCAGGGTCTCCTGGTAGTCCAGCGAGATCATGTCGAAGATCATGCCTTCGATGCTGGGCGAATGTGAGCGGGTGATCGACTCCGTACAGCCGGTGCACTCCTGGAACGGCAGCCAGATCACCGACGGCCGCGGCGCCTTGCCGAGCGCCGCCGCGAAGGCCTGGCCGGCGGAGGGCGGCAGGGCCATCAGCGAGGCCAGGGTGGCGCAGTACTTGAGGAAGGCTCGGCGGGATACGCCCTGCCCGGCCAGGTGTTCCAGTAGGTCTCGCATGATGGTTCGGTGCCTCCTTGGTGGGGGTCAGGACAGTTCGGCGATCCGGCTGCGGAGCAGGTCCAAGCCGCCCTCGACGTCGTCCGGATGAGCCGAAATCAGTTCGGGTACATAGGCGACCTGGATGAACTCGCTGACCAGGTTGTCGCGCTCGTCGCGGTGCTCGATCCACCACACGCCGGGATAGGCGGTCTCCAGGATGCGCGAGGCGCCGGCGATGCTCAGCCTGACCTCTACCTCGCCCTCGCCCAGTTGCGCCTGCAGCCAGCGCCGATCGGCCGCCGACAGGGGCAGGCCGCGGATGTCGATCATGCCGCCCTCGGCGGTGCGCAACAGGCCGTCGAGCAGGGCCTCGACCTCACCCAGCACGGCGGCAGCGTTGCCGGTCAGACCACCATTCCCGTCAACCACGGGGATGTCAGGCAGCGCCATGACGCCACTCCCGCAACAACGACCGGATGTGCCCGCAGGCCAGCGGCACGGCGGCGGCCACCGGCGCGCTGGCTGCCTCGCCCCAGTCGACCCGCCCCGGCTGAATGGCCACCAGGGCACGGCGCGCAGGCCAGGTGTCGGTGAGCCGCGCGATACCCATGAGGTCGATCAGGCCGACCTCGTGTACGCTGCCCTTGCGCGTGCCGGCCAGGAAACTGTCCATTTCCGCGTCCTTGAACACGCGCACCGTTCCGGGTGCCTCGTGCAGCTGGGCGGCGTCGACCACCACCAGGGCGGCGGCCTCGGCGACCGGCCCGGCCAGGACGAAACCGAGGG
Organism: Gallionellaceae bacterium; assembly: GCA_028695325.1. GTDB lineage: Bacteria > Pseudomonadota > Gammaproteobacteria > Burkholderiales > Thiobacillaceae > Parasulfuritortus. The sequence continues at coordinate 490 of JAQVJE010000241.1, read as the reverse complement.
TGCCGCCGTCGAGCAACTCGACCCCGTCGTCGACGGGTGCAGCGGCCAAGGCCTGGACGACGTGGACGCCAACGCCTTCATCGGACAGCAGTGTATTACCCAGGCCCAAGATTAGAATTTTTTGCATGTATTCAGGCTAGCAAGGCATCGCGCCAGCTTGAATTGAAAACTTCAATATATGGTTTTCTCATCAAAGAATTCGCATCAGCAAGGTCTAATATACCGGTCATCATCACCGTCCTTCGCCGTATACTGCCGCCATGTGTCTAGCCATCCCCATGCAGATCGAAGCCATCGAAGGCTATCTCGCCCGGTGCCAGGCCAAGGGTGTGTATCGCGATGTCTCCCTGTTCATGCTGCAGGACGAGATGCCCAAGGTGGGCGACTACGTCATGGTCCACGTCGGCTATGCCATCCAGATCATGACCGAGGCCGAGGCCCGCTCGTCCTGGGAGCTGTTCGACGAGATACTGTGCGAGACCGACACGCC
>JAQVJE010000240.1 GCA_028695325.1 Gallionellaceae bacterium | reverse complement strand
ACTACAACTTCAAGTCCATCTTCGCCCTCAACATGATCTTCTACAACGGCTTCTTCGCCATTGTGGGGCTGTACCTGATCACCATGATGTCGAGGAACCTGAAGCACTACTCGCACCCGATCGGCCTGCTCGCCTTCCTGTGGCGTCTGGCGCTGACCACCGCGACCGGCTCCATCTTCGGCTTCCTGGTCGCCCGCGCCGGCTACAACTCGGCCCTGTACGCCCCGATGTTCATCATCTACTCCTTCGCCTACGGCCTCGCCGCCTTCATCCTGGTGCAGTCGGTGATGTACAAGTGGAACAACATCGAGGTCGACGAGCGCATCCTGTGCCGACTGAAGAACCTGCTCGCAGTGTTCGTCGCCGCCGGCCTCTACTTCACCGCGGTGCTGCACCTGACCAACATGTACTTCGCCAAGCAGTGGGACTTCGAGCGCTTCATCCTGCTCGACGGCGGCATCTATCCGCTGCTGTTCTGGGGCGGCCAGGTGCTGATCGGCGGCGTCCTGCCCCTGGTCATGATCTTCAGCCCCGGCGCCCGCAAGAACCCCGCCCTGGTGTTCTTCGCCGCGCTGCTGGTGTTGATCGGCGGCCACGCCCAGATGTACGTGACCATCGTCGGCGGCCAGGCCTTCCCGCTCGACCTCTTCCCGGGCTACGCCGAGTCGAGCAGCTTCTTCGACGGCGTCGTGCACGGCTACTCGCCCTCGATCTGGGAGATGATGCTGGGCATGGGCGGTATCGCCATCGCCTTCCTCATCACCACCGTGGCGGTGCGCGTGCTGAAGTTCATGCCCGAGGACGACTTCAAGGACATCGAACTGCAGGCCGCCTGCGAGCACTGAGGCTTAGTCGTCTGACCCAAAAAAGCCGACTGAAAAAGTCGGCTTTTTTGTTACAATCCTGCCATGGCCAGCCTGTACATCTCCGCCGCCCACAAGTCCTCCGGCAAGACCACCGTCACGCTGGGGCTCTGCCGCGCCCTCAAGGAGCGCGGCCTCAGGGTGCAGGCGTTCAAGAAGGGACCGGACTACATCGACCCGATATGGCACGGCCTGGCCGCCGGACGGCCGTCCTACAACCTCGACTTCCGCATGATGGAGCGGAAAGAGATCGACGCCCTCTATGCCCGCCATGCCGCCAGCGCCGACGTCTGCCTGGTCGAGGGCAACAAGGGCCTCTATGACGGCATGGACCTGGAAGGCAGCGACAGCAACGCCGCCCTGGCCAGGCAACTCGGCCTACCGGTGATCCTGGTGCTCGACAGCGGCGGCATCACGCGCGGCGCCGCCCCCCTGCTGCTCGGTTACCAGGCCTTCGACCCGGCGATCAACATCGCCGGGGTGATACTCAACAAGGTCGCCGGTGCCCGCCACGAACAGAAGCTGCGCCAGGTGATCGAGCGCTACACCGACCTGCCGGTGCTGGGTGCCATCCAGCGCGATGCCCGCCTGGCCATCGAGGAGCGCCACCTGGGCCTGGTGCCCGGCAACGAGTCGGCCGAGGCGGACCGCCATATCGCCGAGATCGCCCAGGCGGTGGCCGCGCAGGTCGACCTCGACGCCCTGCTGCGCCTGGCCGCGCAGGCTCCCGCCATCCAGGCGCCCGCGACTACGCCGGTCCGGCCGGCCGGCGGCGGCCTGCGCATCGCCATCGCGCGCGACCGCGCCTTCGGCTTCTACTACCAGGAAGACCTCGACTGCCTGCGCGACCATGGCGTCGAACTGCTGCCGGTCGACTGCCTGCACGATGGCCGGTTGCCCGAGGCCGACGGCCTCATCGTCGGTGGCGGCTTTCCTGAGTCATTCATCGCCGAGTTGTCGGCCAACCACGCCCTGCGCCGGGCCATCCTCGCCGCCGCGGAGGCCGGCCTGCCGGTCTATGCCGAGTGCGGCGGCCTCATGTACCTGTCCCGCTCGATCGCCTGGAACGACAGGCGCGGCGAGATGGTCGGCCTGATACCGGGCGACACCGTCATGGGCAGCCGGCCGGTCGGACGCGGCTACGCCAGCCTGCGGCCGACCGCCCAAGCCCCCCTCGACGCGCCGGGCGAGGCCATCCCGGCGCACGAATTCCACCACTCGCATCTGGAAAACCTGCCCGACGACCTCGCCTATGCCTACGAGGTGGCGCGCGGCCATGGCATCGACGGCCAGCATGACGGCTACGTCCACAAGAACCTGCTCGCCGCCTACTGCCACCGGCGCGGCGCGGGCCCACGCGGCTGGATCGCGCCCTTCCTGGCGAAGGCGCGCGCCTACGCCGAACAACGCAACGCGGCGCGCATCGCCGCCTGACTGGAGTCACCCCCATGATCAGCCTCACCAAAGCCGCCGCCCAACAGATCGCCCAGGCCGCCCAGCAAACCGGCGCCGAAAACATGGCCCTGCGTGTCGCCGCCCGCGTCAACGACGCCGGCATGCTGGAATTCGGCATGGGTTTCGACGACGAACGCACCAACGACACCATCGTGGAGTCCTTCGGCGTCACCCTGCTGGTACACCCGACCAGCGCCGAATACCTCAACGGCGTCACCATCGATTTCGCCGAAGTCAGCCCGGGCGAGTCCCGCTTCGTCTTCATGATGCCCGACCAGGGCAGCGGCGGCTGTGGCAGCAGCGAAGGCGGCGGCTGCGGCTCGGGCGGCTGCGGCTCGGGCGGCTGCGGAAGCAAATCAGTGACAGAGTGACGTGTGACAGGGTGACGAACACCCCTTGTCGCAAACCCTCCTGTCACTTTGTCACTCGTAACTTTGTCACTGGCTTGATATGGACTACCTACCTATATTCCTCGACCTCAAGGGCAAGACCGGCCTGGTCGTCGGCGGCGGCGACGTCGGTGCGCGCAAGGCCACCCTGCTGATCAACGCCGGGGCCTGGGTCACCGTCGTGGAACCCGGCGAACTGACCGGGTCCT
>JAQVJE010000239.1 GCA_028695325.1 Gallionellaceae bacterium | reverse complement strand
TTGGCTTGGCGGCATACTCCAGGTCGGAAAAGCTGCGTTGCATCGTCCTTATCCAGTCAATCTTCAATGTTCGGATTCTCGCAAACCTGCGTGGCGTGAGGCGGCGAATATTTCAGCGTGTCCTTAGTTCATGCAACAGACCATCAAGCTCAACTGCCAAGCCATCAGCATCGCCCTGTTCGCCGCATTGGCGTGGAGCGCCCCCGCCGTCCACGCCGAGGACAAGAAGCCCGAAGCGATCGTCTTCGCCAGCCTGGATACCAACGGCGATGGTGTGGTGAGCAAGGAAGAAGCCGAAGGCAAGATCGCACCGGAAGTCGTCAAAACCGCAGACAAGAACGGTGACGGCAAACTTGACCCGGCCGAATTCCAAGCGGCCGGCCTCGACAAGGCGCGCTGACCACGGCGGTGGGGGGCTAGGCCCCCCATGGAAACGCCAAAAGTATCCTAAACTGCCTGCACTTTGATAGAACCGCTTCCCGCCTGTGCGGGAAACGACCGTAGGATCAGGCCATGCGCCGGTGCGAGGCGGCCGCGCCCCAGAGCTCCTCCAGGTTGTAGTGCTGGCGGGTGGCCGGGTGCATGACGTGCACCACCACGCTGCCGGCGTCCACCAGCACCCATTCCGCCGCCTGTTCGCCCTCGGTGCCGAGGATGTCGCCGCCCGCCTCCTTGATCTTCTCACGCACGTTGTCGGCTAACGCCTTGACCTGGCGGGTCGAGTCGCCGCTGGCCACCACCATGGCGTCGAAAAGCGAGGTGAGGTGGCGCACGTCCAGCACGGTGATGTCCTTGCCCTTGATCTCCTCCAGGGCGTCGACGGCGATGCGGGTGAGTTCTGCAGTGTCCATGGTTTCCTAATCAGCGGTACAGGCGTTGTCGTTCGATGTGATCGAGCACGGCGTCGGGCAGCAGGTAGCGGGCGCTGTGCCCGGTGCCGACCAGCTCGCGGATGCGGCTGGCCGAGATGTCGAGCTGGGTGATGGTGTGGCGGAACACCTGACCGGCCGCGCCGGCGGCCAGGTCGGACGGCTCGACGGTGAGACGGTGCGCGCAGGCGGACGCTAGCGCGGCTGGCATGGCGGACGCCAGGTCGCAGCCCGGCCGCTCGGCCACCGCGATGTGGCAGAGGGCGAACAGGCGGCGCCACTGGTGCCAGCCGGACAGGCCGGCGAAGGCGTCGGCGCCGAGGAACAGCACGATGGGTTGCGCCTCGCCCAGCTCAGCGCGCAGCGCGGCCAGGGTGTCGACCATGTAGCAGGGTTCGATCTTGTGCACCTCGTGCTCGTCCAGGCGCAGGCGCGGGTTGCCGGAGATGGCGAGCGCGGCCATGGCCAGGCGGTCGATGGCCGGGGCATGAGGGCGGCCGCGGTGCGGCGGCGTGCCGGTGGGCAGGATGCGCACCTCGGCGAGGCCGAGCGCCTCGGCCATTTCCTCGGCCAGGCGCAGGTGGCCGTAGTGGATGGGGTCGAAGGTGCCGCCGAGCAGCCCTACGGGCCGGGTGACGGGTGACGAGTGACGCGTGACAGGGTCAGAAGTGGTTCTTGTCACTTGTAACTATGTCACCCGTCACTGCCGTACATGGCCGTCGCCCAGCACCACCCACTTCTGGCTGGTCAGGCCCTCCAGGCCGACCGGGCCGCGGGCGTGGATCTTGTCGGTGGAGATGCCGATCTCGGCGCCGAGGCCGTATTCGAAGCCGTCGGCGAAGCGGGTCGAGGCGTTCACCATGACGCTGGCGGAGTCCACCTCGCGCAGGAAGCGGCGCGCCCGCGCGTAGTCCTCGGTGACGATGGCATCGGTGTGGTGGGAGCCGTGCGCATTGATGTGCTCGATGGCCGCGTCGAGGCCGTCGACCACCTTCACGGCGATGATGGGGGCCAGGTATTCCTCGCTCCAGTCGGCCTCGCTGGCTGCCCGCAACCTGCCTTCCTCGATGCCGGCGCCGCGCAGCACGGCCAGTGCCTCGGGACAGGCGCGCATCTCGACACCCTTGCCGGCCAGCATGCGGCCGATCCCCGGCAGCATGGCCGCCGCGACCGGCCGGGCCACGAGCAGGGATTCGGTGGTGTTGCAGGTGCCATAGCGCTGGGTCTTGGCGTTCTCGACGATGCGCAGGGCCTTGTCCGCGTCGGCGCGATCGTCGACATAGACGTGGCAGTTGCCGTGCAGGTGCTTGATGACCGGGATGCGCGCCTCCGCGCTGATGCGCTCGATCAGGCCCTTGCCGCCGCGCGGCACGATGACGTCGACGTAGTCCTTCATGGTGATCAGCGCGCCCACCGCGGCGCGGTCGGTGGTCTCGACCACCTGCACCGCCTCGGCCGGCAGGCCGGCCTTGGCCAGGCCCTCGCGCACGCAGGCGGCGATAGCCTGGTTGGAGCGGATGGCCTCGGAACCGCCGCGCAGGATGGCGGCGTTGCCGGACTTCAGGCACAGGCCGGCGGCGTCGGCGGTGACGTTGGGGCGGGCCTCGTAGATGATGCCGATGACGCCCAGGGGCACGCGCATCTTGCCGACCTGGATGCCGGACGGGCGGTACTTCAGGTCGGTCATCTCGCCGACTGGATCGGCCAGGCTGGCGATCTGCTCCAGGCCCTCGGCCATGCCGGCGACGGTCTTGTCGGTCAGGGCAAGGCGGTCGATCAGGGCGGTGTCCAGGCTGGCGGCGCGGGCCGCCTCGACGTCCTCGCGGTTGGCCTCGAGCAGCACGCCGGCGTCACGCCGGATGGCCGCCGCGATGGCCAGCAGGGCGGCATTCTTCTGGCTGGTGTCGGCCGCGGCCATGGCGCGCGAAGCGGCGCGGGCCTGGCGGCCGAGGGTTTCCATGTAGGTCTTGATGTCCATATCCGTTACCGCTGCGTTCGTATGAAACCGGATTGTAGGCGCGGCCCGCCCCGGCGGAAATGCTGATTTATTCATCA
>JAQVJE010000062.1 GCA_028695325.1 Gallionellaceae bacterium | reverse complement strand
CCTTCAACGAACCACTCAGGGCTGACGGCCCATACCTTGAGGCTACCGAGGTGTTCGTTTTGAATGTGGTGAATCATCTCGTGGCGGACATAGTATGGTTGCCACGCCCGAGGGCTGACCACGATTGCGACCTTGCCAAGGGTGGCGGCAGACCGACGGCCAAGGCCGAAGGACTGGAAGCAGCGATCCGTTGAGCAGAAGATCACGCGCGGTTTACGTTCCATTGGGCCAATGGCGGCCTCTACGAATTTGCGGGAACTGTCATAAAGGGCCGAGGCCGCGGGAAGTCTCGACGGATCATCGGTGCAAATGAGGTCGGTGCAGAAGATGCCGTTCCATTCTGGGGCTAGGACCCGGACGGGCTTAATGAATGCCCATGCAGCCAACGGAACTGCAAGAAGGGCTGCCAATATAAGTCGTTTCAGCACGGGAGACTCAAGACTGAGCGCCAACGCAGAAGTAACCGGCCTGCGCGGTTTTTCGCGCAGGTCCGGTGGTCGTGCGGGAGCCCGGCCGCAATAAGGCCAAGGGTGCGGATCTTGCCGATCGTGGCGCGATGGGTGTGGGGCGTGGCGGTGCTCAAGCGGCCTCCCTGCTTGTTTTTCGTTTTCTGCATTCTTGCACCGCCACGCCAGGCGGCGCAACCGGCCTTCTTGGATTCGGTCGTTCGCGCGCAGGCAGGAGCCCGGTCGAGGCGCTGGATCCCCGCCTGCGCGGGGATGACGGCACGGAACTGGCCGGGCATATCCGAGCGCAGCGTGCATCGCCGCCTGCGCGTGCGGGGCGGCCTTTCTTAGGCGGGGTGGTTCGCCAGGCGGCTGAATTCCTCGACGCTCAGGGTCTCGCCCCGGCGCTGCGGGTCGATGCCCAGGGACTCGAAGACATCCGGCTCGACCAGGCCCTTCAGGGTGTTGCGCAGGGTCTTGCGGCGCTGGCCGAAGGCGCGGGCGACGATCTCGCCGAAACGCCGGGCGTCCCGGTAGGGGATGGCCTCGGCCGGCTTCGGCACCAGGCGCACCACGGCGGAGTCCACCTTGGGCGGCGGGTTGAAGGCGCCGGGCGGGACGTTGAAGAGCTTCATGACCCGGAAGCGGGCCTGCAGCATCACCGACAGGCGGCCGTAGTCAGGCGTGTCCGGGGCGGCGGCCATGCGGTCGACCACCTCCTTCTGGAGCATGAAGTGCATGTCCACCACCCCCTGCGCATACTCGGCCAGGTGGAAGAGCAGGGGCGACGAGATGTTGTAGGGCAGGTTGCCCACCACGCGCAGGGACGTGCCCAGGCTGGCGAAGTCGAACTTGAGGGCGTCGGCGGCGTGGACGGTGAGGCGCTCGGCCGGGAAGGCCTGGCCCAGCCAGGCGATCAGGTCGCGGTCGATCTCGACCACGTGCAGGTGCTTGAGCCGCTCCAGCAGAGGGCGGGTGAGGGCGCCCTGGCCGGGGCCGATCTCGACCATCAGGTCGTCCGGCTCGGGCCGGATGGCGGCGACGATGCGGCCCAGGTAGCTGGGGTCGTGCAGGAAATGCTGCCCGAGCTGCTTCTTGTGTTTGTAGGCGGTCATTTCGGCTGCGCCCTGGCGGCGTGAGGCGAGGGCGTTACGCCGTATCGGTCACGCATCGGTGTCACGCCTTTCCCTGTTCAGCGCCATCTTCCAGGCCGCGTCGATGGCCACGCGCAGGCTGCCGGCGCTGGCCTTGCCGGTGCCGGCGAGGTCGAGGGCGGTGCCGTGGTCCACCGAGGTGCGCACGATGGGCAGGCCGAGGGTGACGTTGATGCCCTGGCCGAAACAGGCGTGCTTGAGCACCGGCAGGCCCTGGTCGTGGTACATGGCGAGCACGGCGTCGGCCCGGTCCAGGTACTTGGGCTGGAACAGTGTGTCGGCGGGCAGGGGGCCGGCGAGGTCCATGCCCTCGCCGCGCAGGCGGGCCAGCACCGGCTCGATGACCTCGATCTCCTCGCGGCCGAGGTGGCCGCCCTCGCCGGCATGGGGGTTGAGGCCGGCGACGAGGATGCGCGGGCGGGGGGCGGCGAAGTCGCGCCGGAGCGCCGCGTGCAGGATGCGCAGGGTCTCCTCGAGGGCGGCCGGGGTGATGGCGTCGGCCACCACGCGCAGGGGCAGGTGGGTGGTGACCAGGGCGACCCGGAGTGGCACGCCGTTGCTCATGTCGCCCGCCAGCATCATGACCACGCGCGGGGTGCCGGTGAGTTCGGCGAGGAATTCGGTGTGGCCGGTGAAGGGGATGCCGGCCTCGTTGATGATGCCCTTGTGCACCGGCCCGGTGACCAGGCCGGCGAATTCGCCCGCCTGGCTGCCGGCGACGGCACGGCGCAGGCCGTCGAGGACGTAGCCGGCGTTGCCGCGGTCGAGGCGGCCGGGCACGCAGGGCGCAGCCAGGGGCAGGGGGAGCAGGCTGAGCGGGGCGCTGGCGCCGGCCCGGTAGTCGGGCACGGCGAAGGGCAGGCCGAGCCGTTCGGCGCGCGCGGCCAGCAGGCCGCGGTCGGCCAGGATGACCAGGGGGCAGGGCGGCGGGTCCTGGGCCAGCAGGACGCACAGGTCGGGCCCGATGCCGGCGGGCTCGCCGGCGGTGATGACAAGCGGTGACATAAAAAATCAGTGGCGAGTGACGAGTGACAGGTGAAGGGTGGCCAACGACGGCGCGATGTCCCAGGAATGCCCGGTGTCTCCTGTCACGTCGTCACTCGTCACCCTGTCACTGCCTTTCAGTCTTCCAGCCGGTATTCCACGTAGGCGCGGTCGCGGGTCTGCCGTACCCAGTCCTCGAAGGCCTCTTCGCTCTTGCGCTCGCGCAGGGCGCGGCGGGCGTCCATGCGCTGGCGCTCCTGGCTGACGTCCTGGTCGCGCCGCTCGAGCACCTGGATCAGGTGCCAGCCGAACGGGCTCTTGATCGGTTCCGAGGTCTCGTTGGGCTTGAGGGCGTTCATGGCGCGCTCGAACTGGGGCACGGTGTCGCCCGGGCTGAGCCAGCCGAGGTCGCCGCCCTTGGCGGCGGACAGGTCACCGGAGTGCAGCTTGGCCAGTTCGGCGAAGTCGGCGCCGCCGTTCGCCACGCGGTCGTGCAGTTCCAGCAGGCGGATGTAGGCGTCCTGGTCGGTGACCAGTTCATTGGTCTTGATCAGAATGTGGCGGGCGCGCGTCTGCAGCACCACGGTGGTGGCGTCGGCGCCGCGCTTGTCGAGCAGGCGGAGGATGTGGAAGCCGTTGGGGCTGCGCAGCACGCCGGTGTTGTCGCCGACCTTGATGTCCTTGACTGCGTCGACGAACAGGCCGGGTAGCTTGGCCTCGCCGCGCCAGCCCATGCCGCCGCCCTGCATGGCGTTCTGGGCGTCCGAATAGGCGGCCGAGACCTGGGCGAAATCGGCACCGGCCTTGAGCTCGGCCAGGGCCTTTTCCGCCTTGCCGCGCAGCTCGGCCAGTTGTTCCGGGCTGGCACCCTCGGGGGCCAGGATGAGGATGTGGGCCAGGTTGTATTCGGTCTGGTTGCGCGGGTCCAGCTTGCGGCTGGCGAGGTAGTTGTCGATCTCGGCGTCGGTGACCACGACGCGGTTGTCGACCTCGCGCTCGCGCAGGCGGACGATGGTCATCTCGTTGCGGATTTGCTGGCGGAAGTCCTCGAAGTCGATGCCGTCCCGCGTCAGGTTGGCCTGGAAGCTGGCCAGGTCCATGTTGTTCTGCGCCGCGATGCGGTTCAAGGTGCGGTCCAGGGTGTCGCCGTCGATGCGGATGTTGCTTTCCTCGGCGGCCTGCAGCAGCGCCTTCTCGGTGATCATCCGTTCCAGCAGCTGTTTGGTCAGCTGGGTGCGCGGGGGCAGCGGGGTGTTGCGCTGGGCGAGCTGGCGCAGGGTCTGCTCGACCTTGCGGTCGAGCTCGCTGGCGGTGATCACGCTGTTGTTGACCACCGCGACGATGCGGTCGAGCAGCAGCGGGGCAGCCAGGGCAGGCAGGGCGAACAGGGCGCCGGCGATCAGGATGAAGAGGCGCCGCGTCAGGTCAGGGTAGGTCGAATTCATCGCTCTTGGAGTATCCGGTAATGCTGCGTTTGAGAACTTCCAGCGGGTTGGGGCCGAGCGCGGCCAGGCCACGCAGTTCGAGCTGGAGGAAGAAGGCCTGGCTGGAATCCTCGGTGGTGGTGGCCAGCTTCTGCGCCACCCCGCGCAGGGACCAGCAGCCGGCGTTGTATTCGAAGCCCAGCAGGCCCTCGACCAGGCGGTCATCGTAAAACGAATAGTTGATCCGGCCAAGTGCGTACCAGCGCGCCTGGATGGGCCACTGCCAGGACAGGTCGAGCTGGTTGAGGCCGGCGCCGTAGCGCTCGTTGATGTAGCGCAGGTCGACGTTGAACAGGCGGCCGGGACCGTCGCGGTAGGCGGCGCCGATGTTGGCGCGCGCCAGCTCGGCGTCGTCCGGGTTGTACTGCAGGCCGGAGTCGATCCGCCAGCGTTCGGTGACCTGGCCGGAGACCTGTGCCAGGATGTCGGTGACATTGCTGCCGCGCGCCGGGTAGCCCGGCATGGTGACGCGCTGGTCGTTGAAATAGTAGCGCTGGCCGAGCGTGACCTGCAGGCGTTCGAGGCCGCTGGCTGGTTCGATCAGGCGGCTGGTGAGGCCAAGGGTGATCTGGTCGGCGTCATTGATGCGGTCCACCCCGATGAACTGGTTCTCGGCGAACAGCTGGGTCTGGAACAGGTCGGCCACGCTGGCGTCGAATACCGGTACCGCCGACTGGTCCTTGTAGGGGATGCGCACGTAGTAGAGACGGGGCTCCAGTGTCTGCAGGAAAGCGCGACTGCCAAGCTGCCAGTCGCGTTCCAGGTAGGCGCCGCCGTCCAGGCTGAAGATGGGCAGGCTGCGGCTCAGCGAGGTGTCGTCCGTGTGCCCCGGATTGCGGTCGAGATCGTAGCGGGTGTAGTGCCAGCCGAACTTGGGTCGCAGGTAGCCGTAGGTGCGCTCGAAGTTGGCGGTGACGCTGGGGTAGGCGTGGAAGCGGCTGCCGACCGCCTTGGCTGCGGCGTCGTGCTCGAAGCGGACCATCTCGCTGGCCAGGTTGAGGCGCAGGCCGCCGCCCATGAGTTGGGCGCGCTCGGCGTTGAGGACGATCTGTGGCAGGCGGTCATAGGGCAGCTTGTCCGCCGGGATGGGCGAGTCGGGGTCCTGCAGCACCTGGTAGTTCTGCACCCGGCCGTGCAGGCTCCACCAGTCACCGTCGTAGCTTAGGCTGGCCTGCCTGGGCAGCATGGCCTGCGAGGTTTGGTTGATCAGGTTGGACAGGTCGGTGAAGTAGGCGTCGTCGGACACCTCGTCGAACAGCAGGGCGGCGGACAGGCGCTCGCCGAAACGGTGCTGGTGCTCCAGGCGGCCGCGGTAGCGGCCCTCGCCGCTGAGGTTGTCGTGCGGCAGCGCCTCGACGGTCAGCTCGCCCGAGTAGTTGGGATCGAGGTAGCGGAATTCGCCGCCGACCTGCAGGCCGCGCCGGGTCATCAGGCGCGGCGTGATGGTGGCGTCGCGGTTGGGCGCGATGTTCCAATACCAGGGCACCACCACCTCCAGGCCGCGCTTGTCGGAGATCCCCAGTGTGGGGGTGAGAAAACCGCTCTTGCGCTCGTTGTCGAGGGGGAAGTCCAGCCAGGGCGCATACAGTATGGGCACGCCCAGGTATTCCACCTTGACGTCGCGCGCCCGGCCCACCTTGTCGATGTAGTCGAGCTCCAACTTGTCGGTGCGCAGCAGCCAGTCGTCGTTGCCGACTGGGCAGGTGGTATAGGTGGTCGCCTGCAGCCGGTAGCGGTCGCGCCCCTGCATCAGGATGCGCTCGGCCTGGCCGCGCCCGGTGTGGCCGCCTGCGGTCTGGAACAGGAAGCGGGCCGCCCTGACCTCGCCCAGGTTGTCGCTCATGCGCAGCCGCACCTCGGCGCTCTCCAGCTGCCGGCTGCCCTGGCGCAGCATCACGTTGCCCTTGGCGTGCACCTCGTCGCTGGCCGGGTCGTAGCGCAGCCAGTCGGCCTCGAAGGATTCCTCCAGGGTGCGCGCCCTGACCGTGCCCTCGGCCAGGATGGAGCCGTCCTCCAGGGTCTTCATGCGGTCGGCGTCGAGGAAGACCGGCGTCTGCCTGGCCTGGCCGTCCGGCGACTTTAGGGTCAGCTCGGTGGACCAGCGCAGCGGGGCGTCTCCGTCCGCCGCCTGGCATGCGCCGGTGGCGACCATCATGGCGACGGTCAGGGGTAGTAGGCGGTGGGGGGCCATGAGCGGGCGGGTGTTAGAATTCGCTTCGAGTTTACTTGCCGCGCGGATTATAACTTGGAACCCGTAGAAAACCTGGATCGACTCGCACGTCTGCGGTCATGGACGGAAAGCGTGCTGCCGGGCCCCCTGGCCGGCCTGGAGGTGGCCTCGGCCGACGCCAGCTTCCGGCGCTATTTCCGCGCCCGCACGGCGGACGCCAGCTACATTGTCATGGACGCGCCGCCCGAGCACGAGGACTGCCGCCCCTACCTTCATATCGCCCGTCTGTTCCACGCCGCCGGCGCCAACACGCCGGAGATCCTGGCCGACAACCTGGCCGAAGGCTTCCTGCTGCTGACCGATTTCGGCAGCACCACCTACCTGATGGCGCTCAACGACGCCACGGCCGACCGCCTCTACCGCGACGCCAACGCCGCGCTGGTGAAGATCCAGGCTGCCGGCCGGCCGGGCGAACTGCCCGACTACGACGAGGCCCTGCTGCGGCGCGAACTGATGCTGTTCCCGGACTGGTACGTCGCCCGCCACCTGGGCGTCGAACTGACCGACAGGCAAAAGGCGGTCATGGAGGCGGCCTTCGCGGCGATCCTGGCCAACAACCTGGCCCAGCCCAGGGTATACGTCCACCGCGACTGGCATTCGCGCAACCTGATGGTGACCGGGCAGGACAATCCCGGCGTGCTCGACTTCCAGGACGCCGTCTACGGCCCCATCACCTACGACCTGGTGTCGATCTACAAGGACGCCTACATCGGCTGGGACGAGGAGCGCGTGCTCGACTGGCTGATCCGCTACTGGCAGGACGCCCGCGCCGCCGGCCTGCCTGTACGGGCTGACTTCGCCGATTTCTACCGCGACTTCGAGTGGATGGGGGTGCAGCGCCACATCAAGGTGCTCGGCATCTTCGCCCGCCTGTGCCACCGCGACGGCAAGGCCGGCTACCTGAATGACATGCCCCGTGTCATGCATTACCTGCGCCGTGCCTGTGAGCGTTATGGCGAGCTGCGTCCATTCCTCGGCCTGCTCGACGCAGTGGAAGGCAAGGCGGCGGAAGTGGGCTACACCTTCTGATCATGCCCTCTCGCTCCCTCACCCCTCAGCCGCCGAAGGCGATGATCCTGGCCGCCGGGCTGGGCGAGCGCATGCGCCCGTTGACCGACCACACACCCAAGCCCCTGCTGGAGGTCGGCGGCCGGCCACTGATCGAGTGGCAGATCGAGCGCCTCAGGGTGGCCGGCTTCACCGCGCTGGTGATCAATCATGCCCATCTCGGCCAGCTGATTGAGGACCGCCTGGGCGACGGCAGCCGGCTCGGCGTGGCCATCGCCTGGTCGGACGAGGGTAGCCCGCTGGAGACCGCCGGCGGCATCGCCCGCGCCCTGCACCTCCTGGGCGACGCCCCCTTCCTGGTCTGCAACGGCGACGTCTACAGCGAATACGATTACGCGCGCCTGCTGCCCGTCCTCGCTGACATGGCGGCGCACCCGGCGCGGCTCGCCCATCTCGTCCTGGTCGACAACCCGCCGCATCATCCGCAAGGCGATTTCGAGTTGTTTGGCCAGCGCGTGACCCCACCCCTCGCCCCTCACGCTTCATGCCTCACCTTCTCCGGCATCGGCTGCTACCGGCCCGAGCTGTTCGCCGGCATCCGGCCGGGCGACAAGGCCAGGCTGGCGCCGCTGCTGCGCGCCGCCATGGATGAGGGCAGGGTGACGGGGGAGTATTTCAGCGGCAGCTGGGAAGACGTCGGTACCCCGGCCCGCCTGCAGGCGCTGGACAGGGCGTTGACCCTGGCCGCCGCCGCCCACACCCCTGCCGTGAGGACGCCCGCATGCTGAACCTGTCGCCCGCGCACTACCGCCAGCGCCGCCGCCGCGTCATGCACAGGATGGCCGAGGGTGTCATGGTGATCGCCACCGCGCCGGAGGTGATCCGCAACCGGGACAGCCACTACCCCTACCGGCCGGACAGCCACTTCTGGTGGCTGTCCGGCTTCGGCGAGCCGGAGGCGGTGGTGGTCCTGCTGGCGGGCCGGCGGCCGCGCCACTACCTGTTCTGCCGCGCCAAGGACCCCGAACGTGAGGTCTGGGAAGGCTTCCGATGGGGGCCGAAGGCGGCCAGGACGGCCTTCGGCTTCGACGCTGCCTGGCCGATCGACCAGTTGGACCGGCGCCTGCCCGACCTCCTGGCCGACCAGCCGGCCTTGCACACCCTGTTCGGCATCGACCCCGCATGGGACGCCCGCGTCGTGGGTTGGCTCAATGCGGTCAGGGCCAGGGAGCGCAGCGGCATCAGCGCGCCCGAGGTGCTGGTCGACGCCACCGCCATCCTGGATGAGATGCGCCTCATCAAGGACGCCGCCGAGGTCGACCTGATGCGGCGTGCCGCCGACATCTCTGCCAGCGCGCACCGGCGCGCCATGCAGGCCTGCCGGCCGGGCATGCACGAATATCAGGTCGAGGCCGAACTGCTGCATGAATTCCGCCGCCACGGCGCCGATGCCCCGGCCTATCCCGCCATCGTCGCCGGCGGCGACAACACCTGCGTGCTGCACTACGTGGCCAACGACCGCCCGCTGCGCGACGGCGACCTGTTGCTGATCGATGCCGGCGCCGAGTATCGCGGCTATGCCGGCGATATCACCCGCACCTTCCCGGTCAACGGCCGTTTCGGCGGCGCCCAGAAGGCGGCCTACGAGGTTGTCCTGGCCGCCCAGGCGGCCGCCATCGCCGAGGCGCGGCCGGGGCGGCCCTGGCACGCCCCGCACGACACAGCCGTGCGCGTTCTGACCGAGGGCATGAAGGAACTCAAGCTGCTCAAAGGTACGGTCGACGGCCTCATCGAGTCGGGCGCCTACCGGCGCTTCTACATGCACCGCACCGGTCACTGGCTGGGCCTCGACGTGCACGACGTCGGCGACTACAAGGTCGACGGCGAGTGGCGGCCGCTGCAGCCGGGCATGGCCCTGACCGTCGAGCCGGGTCTCTACATCCGGCCCGGCCCGGGGGTGCCGAGGGGGCTGGAGAACATCGGCATTCGCATCGAGGACGACGTCCTGGTCACCGAGACCGGCTGCGAGGTGCTGACCGCCGCGGCGCCCAAGGCGGTGGCCGAGATCGAGGAGGTCATGCGTGGCGACCGATAACTACGATATCGCCAGCGTGGGGGCGGTGCGCGCAGCGAGCAGGGACCCGGCTTGCACGGATGCGGCTGGCCACGATTCGCCGCCAGCCGCCAACACTGCCTGGGCAATGGATGTGATGACATGGGCATAACAGAAACCTTTGATATCGCCATTGTCGGTGGCGGTCCGGTGGGTGCCGCCCTGGCCATCGCCCTCGGGGACAGCGGTCTCCGGGTTGCGGTGCTGGAGGCCAAGACCGAGTTTGCCGCACGCGACCCCCGCGCCCTGGCGCTGGCCCAGGGCACCCGCCTGATATTGGAGCGCCTGGGCGTGTGGGAGCGGCTGGCGTCACGCGCCACCGCCATCGAGACCATCCACGTCTCCCAGCGCGGTGGCATCGGCCGCGCCGTGCTGGCGGCGTGCGAGCTGGGCGTGCCGGCGCTCGGCTACACGACCGAATACGGTGACCTCTACCAGGCCCTGGCGGCCGGCCTGCCCGGCTCCGGCGCCAGCCTGATCACCGGTGCCCGCGTCACCGACATCCGGCCGGCGCCCGGCGATGGTCTGGTCGAGTTCGAGCAGGCCGGCACGGCGCGCGGCCTTAGCGCTCGCCTGATTGTCCTTGCCGACGGCGGCAAGGGCCTGCCTGGCGCGGTGAAGGTGAAGGACTACGGCCAGAGCGCTGTCATCTGCACGGTGACCACCGAGCGGCCGCACGGCCACCGCGCCTACGAGCGCTTCACCGCGGCCGGGCCGATGGCCCTGTTGCCCCTTGGCGACGGCTATGCCCTGGTCTGGACCACCGCCAACGCGCAGGTAGAGGAACGCCTGGCCTGGGACGAGGCGACCTTCCTGGAGGCGTTGCAGGCCGCCTTCGGCGATCGCCAGGGCCGTTTCCTGGCCGCCGGGCCACGCTCGCTCTTCCCTCTGCGCCTGGTCACCGCGCGCGCGGTGACCGCGCCCGGCCTGGTGCGCATCGGCAACGCCGCCCAGACCCTGCACCCGGTGGCCGGCCAGGGCTTCAACTTGGGCCTGCGCGACGCCTGGTGGCTGGCTGAGACGGTGCTCGACGGCGAGCGCGAGGCGCTCGGTGGTGCCGCCGCCCTGGCAGCCTACCGGCATCGACGGCGCCGCGACGTCGGCGGCGGTATCGCCATGACCGACCTCCTGGTCGAGATGTTCGCCAACGACCTGCCCTTGCTGTCGCAGGCACGCGGCCTGGCCCTCACCGCCATGGACATGCTGCCGTTCGTCAGGCAGACCTTCGCGCGCAAGATGATGTTCGGGGTACAGGCATGGTAAGGCGCTTCGACATCGTGATCGTCGGGGCGGTGCGAGCAGGGAGCAGTGCCTGCCGCGTAGCGGTAGGTGCGACCGGCCGCGAGTCGCCGCCTACCGCCGACCTGGGCATGTCCATAGAGGTGATGCCGTGAATGCAACCGAGCGCTTCGACATCGTGATCGTCGGCGGCGGGCTCACCGGAACGGCCTTCGCCCTGGCCATGAAGGACACGCCCTACCGGGTGGCGTTGGTGGAACCGCGTCCACCGCGGCCGCCGACTGAGGAATGGGACGCCCGCGTCTATGCCTACAGCCCCGGCAATGTCGACTGGCTGCGCGGCCTGGGCGGCTGGACGGAGCCCGTGCGGGCGCAGGCCATCCACGCCATGCGCATCTTCGGCGACGCCGGCGGCGCGCTCCGCTTCGACGCCATCGAGGCCGGCCTGCCGGAGCTGGCCTGGATCGCCGAGAACGGCCGCCTGCAGGCGGCGCTCTGGCAGGGCGCGGCGGCGACCGCCAACGCCAGTCTGATCACCGGCCAACCTGCGGCGGTGGAGTGGGGCATGGACGGCCGCCACGTGCTGCTCATGGCCGATGGCCGCCGCCTGGCGGGCGACCTGCTGGTGGGCGCCGACGGCGCCAACTCCTGGTTGCGCGGGCAGGCCGGCATCGGCTGCACGGTCAAGGACCAGCACCAGGCCGGCGTGGTGGCCAACTTCGAGACCGAGCGGCCGCACCGCGGCATCGCCTGGCAATGGTTCCGCGAGGACAGCGTGCTGGCCTACCTGCCCCTGCCGGGCCGGCGCATCTCCATCGTCTGGTCGACTCGCGAGGACGCGGTGCCGGAACGCCTGGCCCGTACGGCCGACGCATTCGCCGCCGACGTCGCCGCGGCCGGCCACCACGTCCTCGGCGACCTGCGCCGCATCACCCCGCAGGCTGCCTTCCCGCTCAGGATCCGGCGCGCCCGCGAGTGGGTGCGGCCGGGCCTGGTGCTGATCGGCGATGCCGCCCACACTGTCCACCCGCTGGCCGGCCAGGGCGTCAACCTGGGCTTCCGCGACTGTCGTCTGCTGGCCGGCATGCTCGCCTCCGGCGGGAACCCGGGTGAGATCGGCCGTCTCCAATCCTACGCCGTGCGCCGGCTGGAGGACGTCGTCTCCATGCAGTTCGCCACCGGCGGCCTGAAATCACTGTTCACCAACGCCGACCCGGCCCTGCGCGGCCTGCGCAATGCCGGGCTCGCCATCACCAACGGCCAGGATTGGCTGAAGCAGGCGCTCATGCGCCATGCCGTTCAATGAGAAGAGAGGAATCATGCGTATCTTTATCCCCCTGCTGTGCGCTGCCCTGTTGGCCACCGGCTGCAATGCCGACGAGGCCGACATCAAGAAGAACATCGAGGCCCGCTTCCCCGGTATCAAGGTGGACAGCGTCAGCAAGACCCCGATGAAGGGCGTCTACGAGGTGGTGGTGGGTGGCGCCGAGATCATCTACGCCGACGACAAGGGCAACCACGTCATCGCCGGTGAGATGATCGAGACCGCCAACCGGCGCAACCTGACCCGCGAGCGGCTCGACAAGCTGTCCGAGGTCAAGTTCGACACTCTGCCGCTCGACCAGGCGATCACCCTAGTCAAGGGTGACGGCAAGCGTCGCCTGGCGGTGTTCTCCGACCCCGACTGTCCCTACTGCAAGCGCCTCGACCAGGAACTGGCCAAGCTGGACAACGTCACCATCCACGTCTTCGCCTACCCGTTGCCCATGCACCCCGACGCCGAGCGCAAGAGCCGCCTGGTCTGGTGCAGCGCGGATCGCGCCCAGGCATGGCAGGACCTGATGCTGGCCGGCAAGGTGCCGGAGGGGCGCGACGACTGCCCGAACCCCATCGCGGCCAACCTGGAACTGGGCGCGCGGCTCAACGTGCAGGGCACCCCGGCCATCATACTGACCAACGGCCGCCGCCTGCCCGGCCTGGTGCCGGCCGAGAAGCTCGACGCCCTCCTCGACGAGGCCGGCAAGTAAGCCACTGAGC
>JAQVJE010000061.1 GCA_028695325.1 Gallionellaceae bacterium | reverse complement strand
CAGGGGAGTCGCTCCGTAAAATGTTGTATGGCATTGCGGATCACTCTGTACCGGCTAACATGTCGAAGTACTGCCTGCTCCGGCAATCATCGCGCATCAAGACAATTTGCCACCATGGCCCGCGGCTGTCCCCTGCCTACCTGCTGGGCTGTATTCTTGCTGGCCATTGCCATGGCCAGCGCGTTCGGGGCGTGGGCGGTATTCGGTGGCCGGCTTGATTTCGACGCCTTCGTGCAACTTGCGGGGCAGCGGTATGGCAAGGCTGGCCAGCAGGCGGCGGCAAGCTGGCGCGGCCACATAACCGCAAACCGGAACGACGAGGAGATCGAGAAAGTCCGCGCGGTCAACGACTTTTTCAACCGACGCATCGCCTTCACGGAAGACACCACGCTATGGGGACAAGGCGACTACTGGGCAACCCCGCTCGAGGTGATGGGGCACGGTGCAGGCGACTGCGAGGACTTCGTCATCGCAAAATATTTCAGTCTGCTGCTTGCAGGCGTGCCACCGGAGCGCCTGCGGCTCACCTACGTCAAGGCACGCATCGGTGGCAAACACAGCAACGTGTCCATCGCGCACATGATACTGGGCTACTATCCTGCGCCCGACGAGGAGCCGCTGGTGCTCGACAACCTGTTGCATGACCTGCGCCTCGCTTCGCAACGCCAAGACCTCACGCCAGTCTTCAGCTTCAACAGCGAGGGGTTATGGGTAGGGAACAGCGCGGGCAAGCCTGCGAGCGGCAGCTCGGTTGCGCGGCTGTCGCGCTGGCGGGACCTGCTGGCCCGGATGAAGACCGAGGGTTTCGAATAAGACGCGCGACAAGGACTTCCAGGAGAAATCTATGTCCATATACCGACAATTCTGGCTGGCCATTATCGGCCTCACCGTCCTGGCCTTCGCCGGCAGCTTCCTGATCAGCCTGTATAGCGCGCGCGCTTATATCGAGCAGCAACTGGAGATGAAGAACATCGACAACGCCGCCTCGCTAGCCCTGGTGTTGTCGCAACTGCCGGACAAGGATCCGGTCATCGTCGAGTTGATTATCGCCTCCCAATTCGATACCGGTCATTACCAGGAGATCGTCCTCAAC
Organism: Gallionellaceae bacterium; assembly: GCA_028695325.1. GTDB lineage: Bacteria > Pseudomonadota > Gammaproteobacteria > Burkholderiales > Thiobacillaceae > Parasulfuritortus. Next base: position 11,778 of record JAQVJE010000061.1, on the reverse strand, counting down.
GATCCCAATCACAAGGTGATGGTCGCACGCCGGCAAAGTGCCGATCTCGCAGGCGCACCGGCCTGGTTCATGAACCAGTTCCCGATCACGGCGGCGGCCGGTACCGCCCTGGTGCAGGATGGCTGGAAACAATATGGCAGCATTCGCCTGGCCAGCCACAGCCGGTTCGCCTATGCCGAGCTGTGGGGCGGTGTCCAGCGCCTGGCCGCCTGGTTCCTGATCACGGGCACCCTGGTCGGCCTGCTCGGCACCCTATTGCTGCGCCACCTGTTCAGGCCCCTGCACGGCGTCGTCGAACAGGCTGCCGCAATCCAGGAACGCCGTTTCATCACGGTTGCAGAGCCGGCCACGCCCGAACTGCGCACCGTGGTGGTGGCCATGAACGCCATGGTCGACCGCCTCAAGGCCATTTTTGCCGAGGAGGCGGGGCGGCTGGACGAATTGCGCCGCCAGGTCAACCACGATTCGCTCACCGGGCTGACCAATCGCCCTTTCTTCATGGCCATGCTGCACAAGCAGCTCGCGGCCGAGGGGGTGGCGAGCCAGGGCGCGCTGTGCCTGCTCCGGATCAGCAAGCTAGAGGACATCAACCTACGACTCGGGCGCCAGACGACCGACCGCCTGATCCAGGACTTGGCCGTGACGTTGCGCGCATGCGCCGAACGGTACGACGATGGCCTTCCGGCCAGGTTGAACGGTGCCGATTTCGCCTTTCTGGCCCCGGCAGCCGGCGACCTGCAGGCGCTGACGCATACCGTTCTACGGGCCCTGGAAGATGAGTTTTGTCCGCGCTGGCCGCAGATCGGTGACCTCTTCCATGTCGGTGTGACTGCCTACCGGCACGGTGATGCCAGCAGTGCCGTGTTGTCCAGTGTCGACAAGGCACTGGCCATCGCGGAAAGCAAGGGCGTCAATGCTGCGCATGTCCTGGATACCGGCACGGCCATGACGGGCTGTCGCAGTGCCGAGGACTGGCGCCATGCCATGACCCGTGCGATCGAGGAAAAGCGCCTGCGCCTGGAGTGCTATCCGGTACTGGCGGCCGCAGGCCGACCCCTGCACGATGAATGTGCCGCCCGCATACAGCTTGAGCCGGGCGATCCCTGGCTCAATGCTGGCGACTTCGTGCCCATGGCACTGCGCCTGCAACTGACCAGCGCGATAGACATGCAGGTCGTGCGGCTGGCCCTCGATCTGCTCGACGGCAATGAGAATGAAATCGCCATCAATGTGGCTGCCAGCAGCATCGCCGACTGGCACTTCAACGACGAACTGGCCGCCCTGCTGACAGCCAATGCCGCCAAGGCAAGGCGGCTGTGGATCGAAGTGCCGGAATACGGTGTCTTCCACAATTTCGCCGCCTTCCGCAGCCTATGCCGCCGCCTCGACCCGCTCGTCGGCAAACTGGGCATCGAGCACTTCGGCCACCATACCGGCGAGATCGCCCGCCTGGCCGAACTGCGCCTGGATTACCTCAAGATCGACGCCAATTACATACGCGACATCGACAGCAATGCAGGCAACCGGGAATTCCTGGGTGCACTATGCAGGGTTGCCCACAATGTCGGCCTGCTGGTCATTGCCGAGGGTGTCGTGACGGCGGCCGAACTCGACACCCTGCAGGGACTCGGCTTCGACGGCGCCACCGGCCGGGGAGTCAGCCGCCAAACACCGGACTGACCCCAGGTTCAGCGCTCGGTGAGGGCGTGGGCGCGCGCCCTGAGGATGGGCTTGAGCAGGTACGACAGCACGGTCTTCTTGCCGGTCATGATGTCGACCTCGGCCACCATGCCAGGGATGATGGGCAGGTTGTCGCCCAGCTTCGGCTGCAGCGTTCGCACCCGTATCACGTAGAAGGCGTTGCCCTTGTCGTCCGTGATGGTGTCGGCACCGATCTGCTCCACCACCGCCTCCAGGCCGCCGTAGATGGTGAAGTCGTAGGCAGTGAAGCGCACCACTGCCTTCTGGCCGGGCCGCAGAAAGGCGATGTCGCGCGGCGAGATGTTTGCCTCCAGCAGCAACGCATCCTCCAGCGGCACGATTTCGACGACCTCGTTGCCGGACTGGACCACTGCGCCCACCGTGTTGACCAGCAGACGCTTGATCGTGCCCTTGACCGGCGACCTGACATTGGAGTGCTTGACCCGGTCGGACAGGGTCGCGCTACTCTCGGTCAGGGTATTCAGGCGGGTACTGACATCAGCCAGTTCGATGCGCGCCTGGTTGCGGAAGTTGAGCTCCACTTCCTGTACCTTGCGGCCCGCCTCGGCGATCGCCGCCTGGATGCGCACGATCTGGGCGGCGGCCTGATCTCGCTCGCCGCGGAAACGGCCGACGTCGCGCTGCAGGCGCAGCACCTCCACCTCCGACACCGCGCCGGAACCGACCAGCGGCTTGGTGGCGTTGAGTTCCTGCAGGGTGAGATCGTGGCTATGGGTGGCCTGGTCGCGGCGGGAAGTGGCCTCGACCAGTTCCTGGTTGCGTTGCGCCAGCTGCTGGCGGGCGATGCCGACCTGGGCATCCAGTTCCTGCCGACGGGCACTGTACAGGCTGCGCTCCTGCATGGCGACCTGCGGGAACTCCCGCTCCACCTCGGGTGGCATCGCCAGCCCGTGTCCCTCGGCGAGGGCGCGCAGGCGCGCGGCCTTGGCCACCAGGGACAGGTATTCGGCACGGTTCTCGCGCAGCGAGGACTCGAAGCGGGTGGGATCGATCTTGAGCAACAGTTGGTCGCCCTCCACCACCTGGCCCTCCCTGACCAGTATCTCCGACACGATGCCGCCATCGACGGATTGGATGACCTGCAACTGGCGCGAGGGAATGACCTTGCCGGTGCCGCGCGTCACCTCGTCGACCTCGGCGAAAGCGGCCCAGATCACGATCACCGCCAACACCAGGGCAATGGCCAGCAGCACCGCGCGCGCGCGCAGCGGCTCCTGCTGCAGGCGCGCCCATTCGGCATCGCTGGTCCAGTCGAGGTCCTCCTCCGTGCGCTCGGGCACCCAGCGCCGGAACAGGCGGTCGATGAAGGGCAGTGAACGCCTTGCCGCCACATGGACGGCCGGCGTCGGGCCGGGCTTGGTCGGTTCGTTCATGCTGACTTCCCGATGCGGCCTTGGCGCAAGGCCTCGACGACACGCTCCTTGGGGCCGTCGGCGACGATGCGGCCGCCATCGATGACGATCAGGCGATCGGCCAGGTCGAGTAGCGAGGTACGGTGGGTGACGATGATCAGGGTGCGTTGCGACGAGTACTGGCGCAGCCTCTCCTTGAGCACCTCTTCGCTGCTATGGTCCATGAAGCCGGTCGGTTCATCCATCAGCAGGATGGGCGGGTTGTGCACCACGGCGCGGGCGATCGCCACGCCCTGGCGCTGGCCGCCGGACAGCGATTCGCCGCGCTCCCCGACCTGCATGTCGAAGCCGCGCGGGTGGCTGTTGACCATGTCGGACAGGCCGGCGACTTCGGCCGCCGCGAGCAGGTCGGCGTCATCGAGGTGAGGCGAGGCGAGCAGTATGTTCTCCTTCAGGGTGCCGTAGAACAGGGTGACGTCCTGTGGCACGTAGCCGATGTTGCGGCGCAGTTCGGAAGGGTCGAGCTGGCGGATGTCGACGCCGTCGATGCGGATCGCACCGCCGGTCGGCTGGTAGAGGCCCAAGATCATGCGCAACAGGGTGGACTTGCCGGAGCCGACGCGGCCGATGATCGCCACGTGCTCGCCCGGCTCGATGTGGAAGGACACCTTGCGCAGCGCCTCCGGGCTGTTGTCGCCGGGATAGGTGAACTCCACGTCGCGGAAGTCGATCTCGCCGCGAAACACCGGCCGGCTGACGAACCCTGCGCCCTCAGGCCGCTCCACCTCGCGCGCCATGATCTCGTTGAGCGAGGTGAGCGCGGTGGAGGCGTTGTGGTACTGGGTCAGCAGGCCCGCCACCTGTGCGAACGGCGCCATGGCCCGGCTCGCCAGCATGGTGCAGGCAATCAGCCCACCCATGGACAGTTCGCCGGCACCGATCCGGTAGACGCCAAGGACGATCACCGACAGCGACACCAATTGCTGCAACCACATGGTGCTGTTGATGGTGGTGGCGGACAGGAGGCGCAGTTGGTTGGATACCCTGGCCAGGAAGATGGCGCTGCGTTCCCACTTGCGCTGCATGACGCCCTCGGCACCGACCGCCTTGACCGTCTCCAGGCCGACCAGGCTCTCGACCAGGTTGGCATTGCGCATGGCACCGGCCCGGTAGGTCGTCTCGGCGAGGTCATGCATCTTGCCCTGCACCAGCCAGGCATAGCCGACCGCCAGCGCCATGCCCAGCAGGGTCGGCAGGAACATCGGCAGGTCGATCCAGGCCATCACCACCAGGAACAGGACGGCGAACGGCAGGTCGACCAGGGTGGTGACGGTGGCGGAGGTGATGAAGTCGCGCACCGTCTCGAACGAGCGCAGGTTGGCGGCAAAGGATCCCGCCGACACCGGACGGTGCTCCATGCGTATGCCGAGCACCCGTTCCATGATGCGGGCCGACAGGTCGACGTCCACCCGCTTGCCGGCGAGATCGATGAAATAGCCGCGCATGGTGCGCAAGACCAGGTCAAAAACCAGGATGATGACGATGCCGACAGCGAGAAGCCAAAGGGTCTCCAGCGCCTGGTTCGGCACTACCCTGTCGTACACGTTCATGATGAACAGTGGCATCGCCAGGGCGAACACATTGATCAGGAAGGCGGCGAACAGTACGTCGCGGTAGACCGGGAAGTTCTCCCACAGGGCGCCCCAGAACCAGTGCCGCCGCTTGACCCGGCCGACCTCGGGGGCACGGCGGTCGAAACGGAACTCAGGGCGGGCATAGATGGCCATGCCGGTATACCGTGCCTGCAGTTCCTGGCGCCCGAGGGCCACCGAGGTTTCGCCCAGTTCGGGCAGGACCACCTGGGCCCTGCCCTCGTCGTCCCAGCCCATGAGCAGGCAGGCGCTGCGATCCTTTAGCAGCAGTACCACCGGCAGCAGGGCCGCATCGATGCGTTCGAGGTCTCGCTTCACCACCTTGCTGGCCAGGCCGGCACGCTTGGCGGCACGGGCGAACAGCGACGGCGTGAGACAGTGGTCGACCAGCGGGAGTCCGGCGGACAACGCATCGGCGGACGCCGGCACCGCATGGTAGCGGGTCAACGCGACCAGGCACTCCAACAGGGGGTCGTGGTGCTCGCCGGCCGCAGGCCGGCCGTTCATCGCCGCTTTGTCACCGTCTTGTGAAATCACCGTGCCAGCTTTCCCCATTGTGGCCGCGGCACATGCCACGGCAGATATCGCGCGGCGGGACTATCGCACAAATTGCGCTCCAACGACACGCCCGCCTCAACGCAGGCCCAACACGCGCTTGAACTTCACCGCCGGCGGCTTGCCCTTGCGCGCGCGGCGGCCGACATAGGGTGCCGCCGTTTCGCTGCAGACCTGGTACTCGGCCGGCTTGTCGCCGCGGCCGGTGCCGTGGATAGTGACGCAATCGACGCAGGCGCGGGCGGCGAGCAGGCGCTCCCCGGCCTCCAGCGCGATCAGGATGACGCCCTTGCCGCCGGCCAGCTCCTTCATCTCCTCGATGGGGAACCAGAGCAGGCGCGGTTCGTCGGCCAGGGCGGCAACGAAGCGGGCGGCCGTCGGCACCGGGGTGGGCGGCAACAGCTCGGCGCCCTCGTCCACCGCCATGTAGGCCTTGCCGGCGCGCTGGCGCGACACCATGTCGGCGATGCGGCCGATGAAGCCGACCCCGGCGGTCGTCGCCATCAGCACCCGTGTCTCCGGCGGCCCGGACAGCATGGCGGTGACCTTGCCGCCCGAGAGGTCGACCAGCGAGGACACCGGCACGCCGTCGCCCTTGCCGCCCGGCAGGTCGACCGGCCTTACCGTATAGGCGCGCCCCGTCGCGTCTAACAGGATGACCGGGTGCACGCTGCGGGTCTCGAGCACCGCCAGTTCGCCGTCACCGTCCTTCCAGGTCAGCAGGGCCTTGTCGACGCCGTGCCCGGCGCGACTGCGGATGAAGCCGTTCCGCGACAGGATCACGGTGACCGGCTCGTCGGCCACCACGTCGACCTTGGCGGCGGTGACCTTCTCGGCCGCCTCGATCAGGGTGCGGCGGTCGTCGCCGTACTTCTTCAGGTCCTCGCGGATCTCGCGCACGATCAGGCGGCGGCGGGCGGACTCGCTGTCGAGCAGTTGCTGCAGGCCGTCGCGCTCTTCCTGCAAATCCTTCAGCTCGCGCTCGATCTTGATGCCTTCGAGGCGGGCCAGCTGGCGCAGGCGGATTTCGAGAATATCCTCGGCCTGTAACTCGGTGAGGCCGAAGGCCGTCATCAACTCGGCCTTGGGGGCGTCGGCCTCGCGGATCACCCGGATCACCTCGTCGATGCGCAGGAAGGCGATCATGCGGCCCTCCAGGATGTGGATGCGCCGCGCCACCTCGTCGAAGCGGAACTTCAGGCGGCGCTCCACCACCTCCAGGCGGAAGGCGCACCACTCGCGCAGGGCCATCGGCAGGTTCTTCTGCTGCGGCCGGCCGTCGCGGCCGATCATGGTCATGTTGAGGCTGGTGTTGCCCTCCAGGGAGGTATTGGCCAGGAGCAGGTTCATCATCTCGTCCGGCGTGACGGTCCGGGTCCTGGGCTCCAGCACGATGCGCACCGGATGGGCCTTGTCGGAGTCGTCGCGGAAGGTGTCGAGCACCGAGAGGACGGCGTTCTTGAGGTTCTGCTGCTCGGAGGAAAGCGCCTTCTTGCCGGCCTTGGGCTTGGGGTTGATGAGCTCCTCGATCTCGGACAGCACCTTGGCGGTGGAGGTGCCGGGCGGCAGCTCGGTGACCGCGATGCGGTACTGGCCGCGCGCCAGCGGCTCGACGCTCCAGCGGGCGCGCACGCGCAGGCTGCCGCGACCCGTCTCGTAGGCCTTGCGGATGTCCTCGGGTGAGGAGATGAGCTGGCCGCCGCCGGGGAAGTCGGGGCCGGGGATGGCGGCGTAGACGGCCTCGTCCTTGTGCCCGTTGATGAGCGCGATGCAGGCCTCGGCCACCTCACGCAGGTTGTGCGGGGCGATCTCGGTGGCCATGCCCACGGCGATGCCGGACACGCCGTTGAGCAGCAGCACCGGCAGGCGCGCCGGCAGCAGGGCGGGCTCGTTCAGGGTGCCGTCGTAGTTCTCGCGGAAGTCGACGGTGCCGCGATCGATCTCGGACAGCAGGACGTCCTCGGCGAACCGGGACAGGCGCACTTCCGTGTAGCGCATGGCGGCCGGCGAATCGCCGTCGCGGGAGCCGAAGTTGCCCTGGCCCTCGATCAGCGGATAGCGCAGGGTGAAGTCCTGCGCCATGCGCACCGCCGCCTCGTAGACGGCCGAGTCGCCGTGCGGGTGGAACTTGCCGATGACGTCGCCGACGATGCGGGCCGACTTCTTGAACGGCGCGTCGGAGCGGTTGCCCAGCTCGCGCATGGCGTAGAGGATGCGGCGCTGCACCGGCTTCTGGCCGTCCTCGACGAAGGGCAGCGCGCGGTCCAGCACGGTGGACATGGCGTAGGTGAGGTAGGCGCGCTCGGCGAACAGGTGCAGCGGGATGCCGCCATCGCCGTCGACGCTGTAGATGTCGCCAGAGGCCGGCGGCTCCGGCGGCGGCTCGGCGGGGGTCACCGGGGCGGCGTCGAACAGGTCCAGGGAGTCTTCGTCGTGGGTCATATATCTGCTTCAACCAGGTTGCCGTTGGCCTCCATCCAGGCCCGCCGGCCGGCCGCCTCGCCCTTGCCCATGAGCAGGGTGAACATGCGTTTCACCTCATCCAGTTCGGCGCGCGGCAGGGTCACCGGCAGGAGCCGCCGGGTGTCCGGGTGCATGGTGGTCTCGCGCAATTCCTCCGGGTTCATCTCGCCCAGGCCCTTGAAGCGGCCGGTGTGGATGTTGCTCTCGCGGATGCCGTCCTCGGCCAGGCGCTCCAGGATCTGGTCGCGCTCGCCCTCGTCCAGGGCATAGAGGCGTCGCTCCGGCCGGCTCTTGCCCTGGGCGGCGACCTTGATGCTGAACAGGGGCGGCTGCGCGATGTAGACGTGGCCCTGCTCAATCAGGCGGGGGAAGTGGCGGAAGAACAGGGTCAGAAGCAGGGTCTGGATGTGGCTGCCGTCGACGTCGGCGTCGGCCATGATGATGACCTTGCCGTAGCGCAGGTTGTCCAGCACCGTGTCGGGGGCGTCCGGGTCGTGGGGGTCGAGGCCGAGGGCGACGGCGATGTCGTGCACCTCGTTGTTGGCGAATATCTCGCCGCGCGCCACCTCCCAGGTGTTCAGCACCTTGCCGCGCAGGGGCAGGATGGCCTGGTACTCGCGGTCGCGGCCCTGCTTGGCGGAGCCGCCGGCGGAGTCGCCCTCGACCAGGAAGATCTCGTTGCGGCCGATCTCGTCCGATTCGCAGTCGGTCAGCTTGCCCGGCAGCACGGCGGCGCCCGACTGCTTCTTCTTCTCCACCACCTTGCCGGCCTTCTGCCGCGCCAGGGCGGTCTTGATGGCCAGCTCGGCGATCTTTTTCCCGGCCTCGATATGGCCGTTCAGCCAGCCGTCGAGGGGGTCCTTGATCCGCGAGGCGACCAGGCGCATGGCGTCGCGACTGGTCAGCTTGTCCTTGGTCTGGCCCTGGAACTGGGGGTCGAGTATCCGCCCCGACAGCACATAGCGGACATGCTTCCAGACATCCTCGGCCTGCAGGTTGACCTTGCCCGGCAAGAGGCCGTGATGGGTCACGAATTCCTTCACCGACTCGAACAGGCCGGCGCGCAGGCCGGCCTCGTGGGTGCCACCCAGCTGGGTCGGGATCAGGTTGACGTAGGATTCGCCCGAGCCGCCCGCCTCGCACCAGGCCAGGGCCCAGGCGGCGCCCTCCCCTTCGGCGAAGCCGGCGGCGTCCTCGGCCCCGGCGTAGCGCTCGCCGGCGAACACCGGGCTGACGTAGCTGTGCTCGCCCGCCTCGGGCAGGGTCTCGTTGAGGTAACTCACCAGGCCGTCGGCATACTGCCAGACCCGCTCCTCGCCGGACTCCTCGTCCTTCAGGGTCACCTTGACCCCCGGCAGCAGCACCGCCTTGGCGCGCAGGAGGCGCTCCAGCTCGTTGCGCTTGACCTTGGGGCTGTCGAAATACTTGCCGTTCGGCCAGGCCCGCACCAGGGTGCCGGTGGTGCGGGCACCGACGCTGCCGGCCACGGCGAGCGGCTCGATCACGTTGCCTTCGCTGAACACCATGCGATAGAGCTGGGCATCCCGCTTGACGAACACCTCCAGGCGGGTCGACAGGGCATTGGTCACCGAGACGCCGACACCATGCAGGCCGCCCGAGAAGGCGTAGGCGCCGCCCGCCTTCTTGTCGAACTTGCCGCCGGCGTGCAGGCGGGTGAACACCACCTCCACCGTGGGCACCCCCTCGACCGGGTGGATGCCCACCGGGATGCCGCGGCCGTCGTCCTCCACCGAGACCGAGCCGTCGCCATGCAGGGTCACCGTGATGCGGCCGGCGAAGCCGCCCAGGGCCTCGTCGGCGGCGTTGTCGATGACTTCCTGGATGATGTGGGTGGGCGAATCGGTCCGGGTGTACATGCCCGGCCGTTCCTTGACCGGCTCCAGGCCCTTGAGTACGCGGATGGAGGATTCGGAGTAGGCCATGCGGCGGTAGGTCAGCGGTTCATGTAAACCCGCGCATTGTATGCGCTAACGCGCGCCGGCCCTATCCCGGCCCGCCGGCCGCCGCGTCGGGCTGGAACAGGAAGACCCAGTCCCGATAGCTGCCGGCATCCTCGAAGGCGGCCAGTTCGGATGCGAAGCCGGCCGCCTTGAGCGGCCTGCGTTCAGACAGGCTGTACACCCCGACGATACCGCCGGCCGCGTCCCTGACCAGGCCCCATTCCGGCCCGCCGGTCATGGGATCGGCGTAGCGCCTGCGCAGGTGGCGCACCACATGGGGAAAGCGCGGATCGAGCAACAGCTCGTCGAGCGTCGCCGGCAGGCGCGGCAGGCCGGGCGAGGCACGCCAGTAGCTGGCGATGGCGCGCCGGTACGCCGTGCCGGCGAACAGCAGCTCCTTCTCCTTCTCGCGCTGAGCGGCGGTCTGCCAGACCGTGCCCAGGGCCGCCATGCCGACGCCCAGCCCGGCCACCAGGAAGAGCAGGCCGATCAGTGTGAAGCCGCGCTCACCAGTCAGCATAGGCCGAGCCATCCCTGGCCTCGCCAGGAGCGCCGCTGTGTACCTCGTAGACCCCCTCGCCGCCGTCCGGCGGCGGCACCAGGGCCCAGGTCTCGGCGCTGTCGGTGAGCGGATCCTGCGGCACGGCGCGGATATAGCGCTCGTCGGCCAGGCTGGCGAGCGACGCCGGCCAGCGTCCCTTGTCGGCGTGGAACTGGTCGATGGCGTCGCGCAGGGTGGCCAGGTTCTCGCGCAAGACCGCCTCGCGGGAACGCTCGACGTGCTGGAAATAGCGCGGCGCCGCCAGGCTGAGCAGGGTGGCGATGATGGCCAGCACCACCAGCAGCTCGATCAGGGTGAAGCCCTTGCCGCGCATGGTCACCACTGCCGGTAAGGCACACCGTTGAGGCCGGTCGCCGCGGACAGCGAATGGACGTCGAAGACGTCCTCGCCCTCCTGCGACGCATCGGCCGGGCTGGCATAGCTGCGCTTGCCCCAGGTATCCCGCGCCGGGAGGTCGGCGTCCGTGTGCATCGGATCGCGCGGCAGCCGGCGCAGTAAGTAGATCATGCGGCCGTCCGGCCGGGTGACGTCAGGCACCCCGGCGGCCAGGACGTCGAGGTCGGGCGGATAGCCCGAGGCATCGGCCGGGACCTCGATGCGCTTGTCCACCACCGCCTGGTGGTAGGCATCGATGGCCCCGCGTATCTGGCGCAGGGCGTCGCGCAGCTCGACCTCCTTGTGGCGCCTGGCCGTCACCTCCATGAGGGGCGTCGCCAGCAGGGCCAGGACACCGAGGATGGCGACGGCGATGACCAGCTCGATCAGGGTGAAGCCGCGTGGCCGGCCGGGGACCTGCCTCATTCCTGCGCCTGCTCAACTGCACCATCCGGCTGGCCAACCGGCCTGACCAGCACCGATTCCGGGATCGCCGGCGGATCGGCTGGCCGGAGGCCATGCTCTCGGTGCCGGCGTAGAACTCGCCGTCGGCCAGCGCGGGCCGGGTCACGTTGCGTATCACATGCGGCGTGATGAGCAGGACGATCTCGGTCTTGCTCGTGTCGTCGCGATGCGAGGCGAACAGCCGGCCGAGCAGGGGCAGGTCACCCAGCCCCGGCACCTTGGCGGCGCTGGAGCGTTCCTCATCCGAGATCAGGCCGGCCAGCACCTGGGTCTCGCCGTCCTTCAGGCGCAGGACGGTGCTGGCGTTGCGGCTGCCCAGCTGGTAGGTCAGCGTGCCGGTGGTGCTCTTGACCTGCTGGACGATGTTGGACACCTCCAGGCCGACCTTGATGGCCACCTCGGCGTCGAGGTAGACCTGCGGCTCGACGTCCAGCTTGAGGCCGACGTCGAGGTAGGCGACCGACTCCGAGGTGACGCCGGTCGAGGTGACGTTGGCGGTGATGACCGGCACCTTGTCGCCGATGTGGACCCGCGCCTTCTCCCCGTTGCGCACCCGGATGCGCGGGTTGGCCAGCAGGTTGACGTCGCCGTCGATCTTGTTGAGATTGAGGGTCGGCGTGGGGGAAACGCCCACCGTGGCGCCGGTGATCGACTTCAGCGAATCGATGGTC
>JAQVJE010000238.1 GCA_028695325.1 Gallionellaceae bacterium | reverse complement strand
CGTTCTGGGTCGACCTCATCGGCACCACCGAGCACAACCTGTTCAACCTGCGCACCAACCTGCGCTACGGCTGCACCATCCTGCGCCACTACCTGGATATCGAGAAGGGCGACCTGTTCCGGGCGCTTGGCCGCTACAACGGCAGCCTGGGCCAGCCGGGATACCCCAACATGGTCTTGGCGGCCTGGAAGCGGCGTTGGGCCTACGACGCCCCAGGTCGGCCGCCGGGCGGCCAGGCACAGGCCGAAAACCCGAATCCGGCTTAGCCACCCCGGGCAGGCCGCTGGCCCGGCACCACCGCTGCCCGGTCCTCAGTAGACGAAAGTCTTGCCGGGGGTACCTGGCAGGCGCGGCATGTTCTGGGCCGGAAACTCGCCGGTCAGGGCCTCCAGGAAGGCCGAGATATCCTTGGCATCGCCATCGCCCAGGTCGGTGCCGAGCTGGGTCTTGGCCATCACGCGCACGGCCTCGTCCAGGCTGTGCACGGAACCATTGTGGAAGTATGGCGCGGTGAGTGCAACGTTGCGCAGGGTCGGTACCTTGAAGGCATGGCGGTCGGCATCCTGCTTGGTGACGTTGTAACGGCCCGGGTCGACGGCCAGCTTGTACTTGGCGTCGTATGCGCTGCCGGGAACGGCGGGGAACACCATGAAGGTGCCGGTTCCGGCGCCGTTCTGGCCGTTGAAGGCCGGGCCGGAATGGCAGGCCACGCAGCCGGCATCGGCGAACTTCTGCATGCCCCGTTGCTGCTGGGCGGTCAGGGCCTTCTTGTCGCCCTTGACGAAGCGGTCATAGGGGCTGTTCGGCGTGATCAGTGTACGCTCGTAGGCGGCGATGGCCTTGGCCATGTTGTCGGCGGTGATCGGCTCCTTGCCGCCGAACACCTGCCTGAACTCATCCTGGTAGCCGGGGATCTGGCGTAGGCGGGTGACCACGTCGTCGAGCGAGTTCATGCCCATCTCGACATCGGCCACGACCGGGCCCTTGGCCTGCTCCTCCAGGGTCGCGGCGCGGCCATCCCAGAACTGGGTGGCGTTGAAGGCGCTGTTCCACACGGTCGGTGCACTGCGGCCGCCGGTCTTGCCGTGGATACCCATGGCGACCGGGCGGTTGTCGTCGCCGCCGGCCATCACGTTGTGGCAGGAGTTGCAGGACACCGTGCCGGTGGCGGACAGGCGCGGGTCGAGGAAGAGCTTCTGGCCCAGGGCAACCTTGGCCGCGGTGGTGGGATTGTCCTTCGGGGCGGGCGCCACGCTGGGCAGGGCCTGCCAGTCGGCGGCGAGGGCGGGCTGTGTGAAGGCGAGCATAGTGAACACAAACAGGCGTGACGGCTTCATGGCGATCTCCATGTGGTTATGGCGGATGCCGGAAACGCACCCCCCTGGCAGGCTGGCCGGCAATTGTTGTTGCCGGCCAGTTTTGTGCAGTCACCTTAAGCGAACCTTAAGAAGCCATGACGGCAGCAGGGCTGCCCATGTCGCCATGCCTTGCGCGGGCACGGCACAAGCCCCCGCCCTGGCGGAATATCGCCGTACCGGAAACGAAAAAACGCGGCCGTAGCCGCGTTTTTCGTGATGGAGGCGCCTTGCTTCACTGCCTCCTTGAGCTGGTCGAGAATGGCGACGGGGTTTTAGCTCCGGCCGCGCTACGCACTTAACCTGCCGCGATGCGGCAGGTTAGCCTGCACTGAAACCCGGCCATCCATGCCTTCGTTCCAGGGCTCCGCAAAGATCCTTACTTCACTGCCTCCTTGAGCTGGTCAAGGATGGCCGGGTTTTCCAGCGTGGAGACATCCTGGGTGATCTCCTCGCCCTTGGCCAGGGCGCGCAAGAGCCGCCGCATGATCTTGCCGGAACGGGTCTTGGGCAGGTTGTCGCCGAAGCGAATCTCGTCCGGCTTGGCGATGGGACCGATCTCGTGGCCAACCCAGTCGCGCAGCTGCTTGACGATCTCCTTGGCCTCGTCGCCCACCGGGCGGGAGCGCTTCAGCACCACGTAGGCCACCACGGCCTCGCCCTTGACGTCGTGCGGCTTGCCCACCACGGCGGCCTCGGCCACCATGGGGTTGGCCACCAGGGCGGACTCGATCTCCATGGTGCCCAGGCGGTGGCCGGACACGTTCAGCACGTCGTCGATGCGGCCCATGATGGTGAAGTAGCCGGTCTCGGGGTCGCGCACCGAGCCGTCGCCAGCCAGGTAAAGCTTGCCGCCCAGGTCGTCGGGGAAGTAGGACTTCACGTAGCGGTCGGGGTCACCCCAGATGGTGCGGATCATCGACGGCCAGGGCTTCTTGACCACCAAGAGGCCGCCCTTGCCCCACTCCACGTCATGGCCGGTCTCGTCGACGATGGCGGCCATGATGCCGGGCAGAGGCAGTGTGCAGGAGCCAGGCACCGTGGGGGTGACGCCGGGCAGCGGGGTGATCATGTGACCGCCGGTCTCGGTCTGCCACCATGTGTCGACGATCGGGCAGCGGCTGCCGCCGACCTCGGTGTGGTACCACATCCAGGCCTCGGGGTTGATCGGCTCGCCGACGGTACCCAGGAGGCGCAGGCTGGTCAGGTCGTACTTGTTCGGGTGCTGCTCCGGATGGGCGCCGGCCAGCTTGATCAGGGAGCGGATGGCGGTCGGCGCGGTGTAGAACACGCTGACCTTGTGGTCCTGCACCATGCGCCAGAAGCGGCCGGCGTCCGGGTAGGTGGGCACGCCCTCGAACACCATCTCGGTGGCGCCGCAGGCCAGCGGGCCGTAGGTGACGTAGGTGTGGCCGGTGACCCAGCCGATGTCGGCGGTGCACCAGAAGACGTCGTTCGGCTTGATGTCGAAGGTCCACTTCATGGTGACGACGGAGTGCAGCAGGTAGCCGCCGGTGGAGTGCTGCACACCCTTCGGCTTGCCGGTGGAGCCGGAGGTGTAGAGCAGGAACAGCGGGTGCTCGGCGTCGACCCATTCGGGCTCGCAGGCGTCGGACTGGCCGGCCACCACGTCGTGCCACCAGAGGTCGCG
>JAQVJE010000237.1 GCA_028695325.1 Gallionellaceae bacterium | reverse complement strand
GCCGGCCTGCTCTGGGCCTTCCTGCTGCGTGCGGAGGCGAAGGCGCAGCCCTATGCCCTGCGTCCGCCCGGCGCCCTGGCCGAGGCCGACTTCAACGCCGCCTGCATCAAGTGCGGTCAGTGCGTGGTGGACTGCCCCTACCACACCCTCAAGCTGGCGCCATCGGGCGGCGACCTGCCCATCGGCACCCCCTACTTCACGCCCCGCGACGTGCCCTGCTACCTGTGCCCGGACATACCGTGCATGCAGGCCTGCCCGACCGGTGCCCTGTCCCGTGACCTGAAGAACATCAACGACTCGCGCATGGGCCTGGCGGTGATCGACCTGGAGAACTGCCTGTCCTGGAAGGGCCTGCGCTGCGAGATCTGCCACCGCGAGTGCCCCCTCAAGGGCAAGGCGATCAGCCTGGAGACGCACCCGCGCGCGATCTCCAAGCACGCCATGTTCTACCCCATCGTCAACTCCGACTACTGCACCGGCTGCGGCATCTGCGAGAAGGCCTGCCCCACCACCGTGGCGGCGATCCGCATCCTTCCCCACAAGCTGGTCCAGGGCAAGATCGGCGAGCACTACCGCCTGGGCTGGACCTTCGACACCGAGATCACCCAGGACTTCAAGCCCTCCGAGCAGGCGCCCGCGGTGCCGGCCGAAGCGGGCGACAAGCCGGGCGGCATGGATTACCTGAACGAGGGCGGGCTATGAGCAACGCGGCCGACCTCTCCCTGGCAAGGCTGGCCCGGCGCTCCCTCGCCGCGCGGCTGTGGTCCTGGCGCTACATCGTGCTGCGCCGGATCAGCCAGTTCGGCATCCTGCTGTTGTTCTTCGGCACCGTCCACTGGGCCTGGCAGTACCCGGCCAAGACCCCGCTGCTGGCCGGCAACCTGTCGGCCTCCGAGTTCATCGGCGTGCTCCCCATGGCCGACCCGTTCGCCGCCCTGCAGATCTTCCTGGCCGGCCACGTCCTGCACGAGACCGCCCTCATCGGCGCTGCCGTGGTCCTGGGTTTCTACTTGCTGGTGGGGGGGCGGGTGTTCTGCGCCTGGGTCTGCCCGGTCAATGCGGTCACCGACCTGGCCGGCTGGCTGCGTGCCCGCCTGCCCATCCCGCCGATGTTCCATCTCAGCCGCAACACCCGCTACTTCGTGCTCGCCGCCAGCCTGGTGCTCTCCGCCCTGACCGGCCTGGCCGCCTTCGAGTGGGTGAGCCCGATCGGCATGATGCACCGGGAGATCGTCTTCGGGCTGGGCGCCGGCGCCATGGCCCTGGCCTCCATCTTCCTGTTCGACCTCTTGATCCTGAAGAACGGCTGGTGCGGCCACCTGTGCCCGCTGGGCGGTTTCTGGTCCCTGGTCGGCCGCACCGCCATGCTGCGGGTGCGCTTCGACAAGAACACCTGCACCCATTGCGGCGAGTGCGCCAGGGTCTGCCCTGAGCCTCAGGTGCTCAACCTGAAGCGCCTGGAGGTGGCCGGACTGGTGAATTCCGGCGAGTGCAGCAACTGTGGCCGCTGCACCGCGCTGTGCCCCGAAGACAGCCTGTCGTTCGATTTGAGGCCCCTGGTCCGCATGCACAACGCGGAGCGATCGAGTTCTGGTAAAGGAGGATGAAATGAGGAATTGCACTTTGTTAGGCGCGGCCCTTGCGGCCCTGGCGTTCACCCTGTCCGCGGCGGCGGCGCAGGACCAGGCCATTCCCGACGACGACCTCGGCCTGTCCAAGGCCAGCGTCTACGACACCCCGGAGCCGGCCGTATTCGAGTACGCCGCCCCGGACGCCGGCAGCGTCGGCAAGCGCGCCGTGCGCTCCTACAACACAGCGCCGCCGATGATCCCGCACTCGACCACTGACATGGTGCCGATCACGCGCGACTTCAACCTGTGCAAGGACTGCCACGTGCAGCCCGACCTGATCGGCATGAAGATCGAGCCCGGTATGCCGGTGCCGGCCCCGGTCAGCCACTACCTCAACGCCAAGAAGGGCGACCTGCACATGGGGCGCTGGAACTGCACCCAGTGCCACCGCCCGCAGGCCGACGTCAAGCTCCTGGTTGAGAGCGTTTTCGACAGGAAGGCGCCGCTGCGCCGCAAGTGAGCAGGCCGATTCAGCGGGCCAGTGCCACCATGGCGAGGCCGGCCGCCAGCACGCTGGCCCAGAACAGCCTGGCGCCGCGGTGCTGGTGTTCGCCGAACCAGAACACCGACAGGAAGGCGGCGATGACGATGCCGCCGTTGCCGAGCGCCACCGTGTAGGCGGCCGGCAGGCTGGCCATGGCGTACACGATGAGTGCGTAGGAGGTGCCGATGGCCAGGGCGCCGGCCGCCAGCAGCCGGGCCGGCGGCCGGAACCTCGGCCGCCAGTGGCCGGATTCCCGGCGCAGCCGCACGGTCAGGGCCAGCCAGGCGGCCAGGTAGCCCAGGCTGATGTAGCCGAGCTGGCTGGCCAGGCCGGGCAGTCGCGCCACCGCCACCTTGTCGCTGAGCGAATAGACCGTGGTGGCCAGGGCCGCCAGCAGGGCCGGCGCCAGGGCGCGGCGGGCGTCGACCCGCCAGGCCGTGGCGCCGAGCAGGAACAGGGCGGCACTGCTCAGCGCGATGCCGGCGACGCCGAGCGGGCTGAAGCGTTCACCGAACAGCAGGGTGCTCGCCAGGGCGATGAACAGGGGCGAGCTGCGCGCGATCGGATAGGCCAGGGCCACCGGGGCATGCCGGTAGGCCGCCCGCAGGCCGAGGAAGTAGACCGCCAGGGCCAGGCCGGAGACGGCGATGCAGGCCGCCAGGGTGGCGTCCCAGGTGGCCTCGGCAGCCAGCGCCCAGACCGCCCACGGCCCGATTAGCAGCAGGTGGCCGGCCAGCGCCCACCAGATGAACTCCTGCCGGCCCGGCACGTGGCGGGCCAGCAGGTTCCAGGTCACGTGCAGGATGATGGCGAGGAGGAGGGCGGTGGTGGCGGTCATGGCGGGTGGTCGGCGGCGTATGCGAACCCTACCCGCTATGCCGGCAAACGCAAGCCTACCCTATCA
>JAQVJE010000236.1 GCA_028695325.1 Gallionellaceae bacterium | reverse complement strand
GTGGGGTGGTGATGCCAAAGGCCAGCAAGCCAGATCCCGCGCTGATCGCCGTGCTCATCAACCGCGAGCACAGCCGCCTGTCGAGCCAGGTCAAGACGCTGGAGAAAGTGCTGCACGCGCCGTTCTCCGACAAGGAGCACCAGCGCCTGATCCAGCTGGCCGCCAACTGGCGTTCGCTGCTGGCCTTTGACGACGGCGCGCCGAAGATCGCCGACGCGCTGGAGGTGTTCATCGCTGCGTACCAGCAGCAGTCACCCGACCAAGAGAGGCTGCACGACGAGGTGGTCTTCCAAGCCGGCATCTACCGCATGGGCCACTGGTCACTGGTCAAGCACTTCATCCCCGGCGTCACCGACTGCCTGGACAACTTCGGCAGCGTCCTGCCCAAGTGCCGCGAAGCCTTCAAACGCCGATACGAGGCCGAGGGTAATCTGTCGGTCGAGGCGCAGTCGCAACTGCTCAAAGCCCAGTACGCTTTGATCCCCAACCGCCGTGATCCGTACCGGCACGAGGAGATGAAACGCCGAGGGTTGGTTACCGCCGACGGCATCGTGCCCATGGGCGTGAAGGAAGCGCTGGCGTTGATCGAGCGCGAGGAGGCGCAGGCCGAGCCTCGGCCCAAGTGCGGAGTGGTGGCGTGGTTGGCGGATCGGTTTCGGCGGCGGTGAATCAATAAGGCTTCTGTTTTCGGGAAATGAACCGGTCGTAGTTATCCTCCACCGGCTCCTCCTCCTCCTCCCGCCGCTGCCAGCGCCTCTCCGCCTCTGGCACCACCAGCAAGGTCAGCCCGAAGTCCGTACCCACGCTTGGCAGCGGTTTGAGCTGAAACTCTACCCTGCTGTCCTGCCCATGACCATGGGTTCACGCTATCTCAAGTGTCTGAGATAATAAATTATCCCAAATGAGACAGGGAGGCTGTGGAGCATGGCGAAGTCATTCAAGAACGGCGTTTCCCTGCATCGGCTGCTCGAGGCGTCTCCACTGGCCGCGCTGGAAGGGTTTCTTGCCACTGTCGACAAAGGACAGTACGCGGCGATTTTCAGCGATGTGCAATGGGCGTCGGCCACTGACGCAGCCAGCATCCAGGCCATTCGCGCTCAACTCATCGCCATCGCCAACGCGCTCGCTGCCGACGCTGCCGTTCCCCTCGACCGCCACGCCCACCGCATCCTGACGCTGGCCGAAGGGCGTGGCGTCGAGACGCTCAACCGCGTTGCGGCCAAGCTGTTCGAGCAGACCCATATCGACGCCTTTGCCGCCCAGCTCGATGAACTGGGACGCAGCCTGTGGCTGTATCAATACCAGCCGCAGCTCTTCGACGAAGCCGAGAACCTCTTCTACGCCGACCATTACCGCAACTTCGGGCGCATGTACGAAGCCTTCGAGCTCGACGCCAATGCGCAGGTGGATTTCATCTGGGACGATGCCGTCAAGGCCGCACTGGAGGAACAGATCCAGGACAAGCTCGAACTCACCGGCCGATGCACCGTCACCCACTTGCAGGTCGACAAGAAGGACTCCGCTGGCAATGAGGTGCCGCAACACCTGCTGATCGTTCGCCATGGCGGGCCGCTTTCCAGCGTCGCCGAATACCAGGAAGCCGATGGCAGCCGGCAGGAGCGCTACTACCGACCGCTCAACGAGGCGACCTTGCTGTTTTCGCCTGAGGAGGGCGTGATCGAGGTGTTCTCGGCCAGCCCCTCGGTGCGCCAGCAGGTGGCCGGCTGCTTTGCCGAGACGGGGCTCAAGCTCGATCTCTCCGGCAAGCCCCTCACGCTCAAGCAATACAACCTGGGACGATTCCTGGACTCCCTGCGCCTGACCCCACCCCGTGTGGAGGGTTTCGACATCGAGCACGTCGCCGTGGTGGAAGTCGACGCCCGCCCAGACAACTACAAGCACCGCGCCAGCCTGAAAGTCACCGTTGATGACGATATCGAGGAGGTGGCCGAATCGCTCTTCGGCAAGGATCACCTCTTCAGCCGGGCGAGCTGCATCAGCCGTGTCGTCATTTCCGTGCGCTACACCCAGCACGGCACCGACAAGACCAAGACGCTCAACATCACGCTGTCCGAGCCGAATCGCTGCAACCTGCGCAGCAACCGCGATCCGGTGCAGCGGGATCTGGGCTATGCGCTGCTGACCGCCTGGGGCATCCTCCGCCAGGTCAAGCCCTTGACGGTCGCCGACGAACGCGAACGGTTTCCGGCGTTGCTGCACCTGTTCGACCAGACCACCCAAGAAGTGCCGGGGCAGTTCTTCATCGAGCGCGGCATCGATCCGGAGGCTCTGGTCGATGGCGGTTTCATCGAGCGTCGGGGGCGCTTCACCACCTTGCTCATGGAAGAAGGCGAAACAGCCCACGAAGTGGCGGTACGCTCGGCAGGCAAGAAGGGCTGGATTGCTTACGACCATCCTGTCGACGGTACGCGCGTGGAGATCCCCGCCCGCGCCGCCGACAAGTACGCACTTCGCCGCGACTGGCTCGATGAGATCGTGCACAAATGCCTCAAGACCCAGCTCGCCAGCGTCGCGCTCACCAAGCTCGACGAGTGCCTGACGTATCTCGGTGATATCGCCCTGAATCAGGAAACGGTGCCGTGCTACATCGCCCGCGACCTCAAGAATGTGACGACGCTGCAGCGGCTCGACCTCTTGTTGCGTGCCAAGAGCGACAAGGGCATCGGCCTGGTCCTGGCAGCCGGGCGGAATCATCCCCTGTGTCTCGGCCCCAATGTCGTCACGCCCCTCGCCGAGCATCTCGGCGTCACGGGCGAGGCGTTGCTGGACACCGACCGACTGGCCACGGTGTTCTCCCAACGAAAAATACTGGCACGTGGCGGGATGGTGGTCGATCTGGTCAAGCACAGCGACCAATCGGCCACCCTCTATATTCCCGGCAAGGCGCCGCTGATGCTCACCGGCGAAAAGCAGATCGCCATCTTCGACGTCCTCGTCACCGCCTACAAAAACGGCAGCCCTATCGTCAAAACCAGCGATGCCATGGCTGGTTCGGAATCCT
>JAQVJE010000060.1:8404-13030 GCA_028695325.1 Gallionellaceae bacterium | reverse complement strand
TATGTTCATCGATTCCCACTGCCACATCGATTTCCCGGATTTCACGGAAGGCGTCGAGCCGCTGCTCGCCAACATGGCCGCCGCCGGGGTCAGCCATGCACTGTGCGTCGCCGTCAGCCTGGAACGTCTACCCGCTATCCTGGCACTGGCCGAGAGGCATGCCAACATCTACGCCTCGGTCGGCGTACATCCTGACCATGAGGACGCCGCCGAGCCGGACGTCGCCACCCTGGTGGCCCTGGCCGCCCATCCCAAGGTGCTGGCCATCGGCGAGACCGGCCTGGACTACTATCGCCTGGACAGGGCGGCGGTGGACTGGCAGCGGGAGCGCTTCCGCACCCATGTCCGTGCCGCGCGCCAGGCGGGCAAGCCGCTCATCATCCACACCCGCAACGCCGCCGAGGATACCCTGGCCATTCTGGCCGAGGAGGGGGCCGGCGAGGTGGGCGGTGTCATGCATTGCTTCACCGAGAGCCAGGCGGTGGCTGATGCCGCCCTGGCGCTGGGCTTTCATATCTCCTTCTCCGGCATTGTCACCTTCAAGAGCGCCGCTGCCCTGCGCGAGGTGGCGAGGCGGGTGCCGCTCGACCGCCTGCTGGTCGAGACCGATTCGCCCTATCTGGCGCCGGTGCCGCACCGCGGCAAGCGCAACGAGCCGGCCTACGTGCGCCACGTCGGTGAATCGATCGCTGAATTGCAGGGCATCTCCCCGGCCGCAGTGGCCGCGGCGACCAGCCGGAACTTTTCCCGGCTGTTCAGGACGGCGGTCTAGACTGCCGTTGCCGCCTCGGCGAAGTCGAGGTGGATCTGGCCGGACTCATCGACATCGACGGTGACCTCGCCGCCCTCGGCCAGGCGGCCGAATAGCAGTTCGTCGGCCAGTGCCCTGCGGATGGTATCCTGGATCAGGCGCGCCATGGGGCGGGCTCCCATCAGCGGGTCGAAGCCGTTCCTGGCCAGGTAGGCTTTCAGTGCCTCGGTGAAGTGGGCTTCGACCTTCTTGGCCTGCAGCTGGTCTTCCAGCTGCATGAGGAACTTGTCCACCACACGCAGGATGACCTCTTCCGACAGTGGCGCGAAGGAAATGGTGGCGTCGAGGCGGTTGCGGAACTCGGGCGTGAACAGTCGCTTGATGTCGGCCATCTCGTCGCCCTTCTTTTCCGGCAGGGCGAAGCCGATGCCGGTCTTGGTGAGGGTCTCGGCGCCGGCGTTGGTGGTCATGACGATGACCACGTTGCGGAAGTCCGCCTTGCGGCCGTTGTTGTCGGTCAGGGTGCCGTGGTCCATGACCTGGAGCAGGACGTTGTAGATGTCAGGGTGGGCTTTCTCGATCTCGTCCAGCAGCAGCACCGCATAGGGGGTCTTGCTGATCGCCTCGGTGAGCAGGCCGCCCTGCTCGAAGCCGACGTAGCCGGGCGGCGCGCCGATCAGGCGGGAGACGGCGTGGCGCTCCATGTACTCGGACATGTCGAAGCGGATCAGCTCGACGCCCAGGGTGTAGGCGAGTTGGCGCGCCACCTCGGTCTTGCCTACCCCGGTGGGACCGGTGAACAGGAAGGAGCCAATCGGTTTTTGCGGGTTGCCGAGACCGGAACGCGCCATCTTGATGGCATTGGCCAAGGCGTCGATGGCCACATCCTGACCGAACACCACGGCCTTGAGGTCGCGATCCAGGGTCCTGAGTGCGTTGCGCTCGTCGGCGGCGACGGACTTCGCTGGTATGCGGGCGATCTTGGCAATGATGTCCTCGATCTCCCGGTTGGTGATGACCTTCTTCTGCCGGGTCTTGGGCAATATGCGCTGGGCGGCGCCGGCCTCGTCGATGACGTCGATCGCCTTGTCGGGCAGGTGGCGGTCGTTGATGTAGCGCGCCGACAGTTCGGCCGCGGTGCTCAGTGCTGCGTTGGTGTAGCGGACACCATGGTGCGACTCGAAGCGCGACTTGAGGCCGCGCAGGATGGCAATGGTCTCGTCGACCGAGGGCTCGACCACGTCGATTTTCTGGAACCTGCGCGACAGGGCGTGATCCTTCTCGAATACGCCGCGAAATTCGTTGTAGGTGGTAGCGCCGATGCAGCGCAGTTGGCCGGAGGAGAGGACCGGCTTGAGCAGGTTGGATGCGTCCAGGGTGCCGCCGGAGGCGGCGCCGGCGCCGATGAGCGTGTGGATTTCGTCGATGAACAGGATGGCACCGGGGTTGCTGGTGAGCTGCTTGAGCACTGCCTTGAGGCGCTGTTCGAAGTCGCCCCGGTACTTGGTGCCGGCGAGCAGGGCGCCCATGTCGAGAGCGTAGACGGTGGCACCGGCCAGGATCTCGGGAATCTCATTCTCCACCACCCGGCGCGCCAGGCCCTCGGCGATGGCGGTCTTGCCGACGCCGGCCTCGCCGACCAGCAGGGGGTTGTTCTTGCGTCGCCGGCACAGGGTCTGGATGACCCGTTCCAGTTCCTTGTCACGGCCGATCAGGGGATCGATCCGGCCAGCCAGAGCTTGCTCGTTCAGATTGACGGTGTAGGCGTCGAGCGGCGATTGGCCGGCAGTCTCAGCATCGGCCTCCTGGCCGGCCGGCTCGGCACGGCCAGCGGGGCTGTTCTCCTGCGGCGCCTTGGCGATGCCGTGCGAGATGTAGTTGACCACATCCAGCCGGGTGATGCCCTGTTGGGTCAGGTAGTGCAGGGCATGGGAATCCTTCTCGCCGAACAGGGCGACCAGGACATTGGCGCCGGTGACCTCCTTCTTGCCGGACGATTGCACGTGCAGGATGGCGCGCTGGATGACGCGCTGGAAGCCGAGAGTGGGTTGAGTGTCGACCTCGCCGTCACCAGACATCGTGGGGGTGTGCTTGTCGATGAATTCGGCCAGCTGCTGGCGCAGTGCGTTGACGTCGGCGGCGCAGGCGCGCAGCACCTCGGCGGCGGAGGGGTTGTCCAGCATGGCCAGCAAGAGATGTTCCACGGTGATGAACTCGTGACGCTTCTGCCTGGCCTCCATGAAGGCCATGTGCAGACTGACTTCCAGTTCCTGGGCGATCATCGATACTCCTCCATCACGCATTGCAACGGGTGCTGGTGCGCCCGCGCATATCCCGTCACCTGGTTGACCTTGGTCTCAGCGATGTCGCGCGGGTAAACCCCGGCGAGGCCGACGCCTTCATTATGGACCTTGAGCATAATCGCCGTGGCCTTTTCGCGGCCCATGCCGAAAAAGCGTTCCAGCACCGAGATGACGAAGTCCATGGGGGTGTAATCGTCGTTCAGGAGCAGCACCTTGTACATCGCTGGAGGTGGCGTCCCGACCTTGCCGGGCAGGAGCGCAGCCTCATCCAGGTGTTTAGTCGCCATGGCCACAATCGTTCAAATCCATGCGGCTATTGTGAGTGTGGCAATTTTTTTTTCAAGGGAGTTGACGCCATCAGGGGGGGCAGGTAAAAAAGCGTCGTTTGGCGCAGTTCGAGTCCTACCCGCAGGTGTTGGCTTGGCCCAAACGCACTTTATTTTCATTCGTTATGGAGTTTTTATGGCCACTGGCACCGTGAAATGGTTCAACGACTCGAAGGGCTTCGGTTTCATTACTCCCGATGGCGGCGGTGAAGACGTCTTCGCCCATTTCTCCGCGATACAGAGCAAGGGTTTCAAGTCCCTGAAGGAAGGCCAGCGCGTCACCTTTGACGTCACCGAGGGCCCCAAGGGCAAGCAGGCCGCCAATATCCAGCCGGACTGAGGGCTGCCGATTTCGAACGGGCTGGCGCAACACGCCAGCCCGTTTTTTATGCCTCCTGTGCTATACCAACATGAATCCGGCGCCACACAGGAGCGCGTGATGAAGCCCGATCCCAAGCAACTTCCCATCAGCCAGGCCGTGCCTGTTCCGGTCGAGCGCCTGCTCGCCGGTCTTTGGCAGCAGCGGGAAGAACTAGGGCTCATCGCCGACGAACTCCTGGCCATCTTCCGCAGCCAGGGTCTGAAGCCTCCCCAGGACGAGGAAAAAACACGCCTGAGGTGGCCGTAACCCTTACATGTGGCGGATGATTTCCTGGCCGAATCCCGAGCAGCTCACCTGATTGGCGCCGTCCATGAGACGGGCGAAGTCATAGGTGACGTTCTTAGACCGGATGGCGCCGTCCATGCCCTTGATGATCAGGTCGGCGGCCTCCAACCAGCCCATGTGGCGCAGCATCATCTCGCCGGACAGGATGATCGAGCCCGGGTTGACATAGTCCTGGCCTGCATACTTGGGCGCGGTGCCGTGGGTGGCCTCGAACATGGCCACCGAGTCAGACAGGTTGGCGCCCGGGGCGATGCCGATGCCGCCCACCTCGGCGGCGAGGGCGTCGGAGACGTAGTCGCCGTTCAGGTTCAGGGTGGCGATTACGTCGTATTCGGCCGGACGCAGCAGGATCTGCTGCAGGAAGGCGTCAGCGATGACGTCCTTGATCACGATGCCGTTCGGCAGCTTCACCCACGGGCCGCCGTCGATGAGTTCGCCGCCGAACTCGCGCATGGCCAGTTCATAGCCCCACTTCTTGAAGCCACCCTCGGTGAACTTCATGATGTTGCCCTTGTGCACCAGGGTCACCGACTTGCGGTTGTTGTCGATGGCGTACTGGATGGCCTTGCGGATCAGGCG
>JAQVJE010000060.1:0-8304 GCA_028695325.1 Gallionellaceae bacterium | reverse complement strand
TTTTATGCCGCGGGCCGGCTCGATGCGGACAGCGAAGGTCTGCTTATTCTAACCGACGACGGCCGGGTTCAGGACCGCCTGGCCCATCCGCGCTTCGGCAAGGAGAAGACCTATCTGGTCCAGGTCGAGGGCGAGCCGACCGAAGAGGCACTGGCCGCCCTGCGTACCGGCGTCGACTTGGGCGATTTCATCTCCCGCCCAGCCCGCGTGCGGCGCATCGCTGAACCCGACTGGCTGTGGCCACGCGAGCCGCCGGTGCGCTTTCGCCGCGCCATTCCGACCAGTTGGCTCGAACTGATCCTTGCCGAAGGGAAGAACCGCCAGGTGCGCCGGATGACCGCCCGGGTTGGTTTCCCCACTCTGCGCCTGGTGCGCTGGCGCTTGGGTGAGTGGTCATTGGATGGCCTCGCACCCGGCCAGTGGCGCCAGCAGGAGGTCAGCCCGCCGCGATCCGTCCGTGCCACTGGCGGGCGTGGCGGACCAGACGGACCTCGTCGAGGGAGAGACAGCGGCCATCCTTGACCACCATCTCGCCGGCTACCCAGACATGGCGGACCTGTTCGCGGCCGGCACTATAGACCAGCTGGGAGATGGGGTCGTAGCAGGGTTGTGTGGCGGCGCCGGAGAGGTCGACGGCGACCATGTCGGCCTGCTTGCCCGGCAGCAGCGAACCTATCTGGCCATCGAGGCCAAGGGCGCGGGCGCCGTTGAGGGTGGCCAGAGTCAGGGCGTGGCGGGCCGGCACGGCGTTGGCGCGGCCGGACATGCCCTTGGCGAGCAAGGCGGCCAGGCGCATTTCCTCCCATAGATCCAGACGGTTGTTGCTGGCGGCGCCATCGGTGCCGATGCCGATGTTGACGCCGGCCTCGAGTAGGCGGGTCTTCGGCGCCACGCCGTTGGCCAGCTTGAGGTTGGAGGAGGGGCAATGGGCGATGTGGCAGCCCTGTTCGGCCAGCAGGGCGATCTCCTCGTTGTCGAGATGCACGGCGTGGACGCCGATGAACTGCGGCCCCAGCAGGCCCAGGCGGTACAGCCGTTTGAGCGGCCGTACCTTGTATATCTCCAGGCTGCGGTGGATTTCATCGTGGGTCTCGTGGACGTGCATATGGATGGGCAGATCCAACTGCGCCGCGAAGGTTAGCAACTTCTCCAGGGTGCGGTCGGAGCAGGAGTAGGGCGCATGGGGGGCCAGGCAGAAGGACACCAGTGGCTGGTGGCGGTAGGCGTCCCGTACGTCCATGCCCTTTTGCAGGTAGCCATCCGTGTCGGCCGCCCAGGCGGATGGGAAGTCGATTACAAAGATGCCGGAGGCGATGCGCATCTTTGCCTCCAGGGCTGCCTCGATGGTGGCGTCTTGGAAGAAATACATGTCGTTGAAGCAGGTGATGCCACCCTTTAACATCTCCAGGCAGGCCAGCCGACTGCCGTCCAGGACGAAACTGGTCGACAGCCAGCGAGCCTCGGCCGGCCAGATGTATTCATTCAGCCAGGTCATCAGGGGCAGATCGTCGGCATAGCTGCGCAGCAGGGACATGGCGGCGTGGCAGTGCAGGTTGACGAGGCCAGGTATCAGTGCGTGGCCGGGCAGGCGCAAGCGCTCGCGGAACAGGTAGCGGACATCCGCCTCGTGGCTGGGCAGGATGTCCTGGATGCGGCCCTCTCCGACAATCAGGCTGTAGTGCTCCAGCACTTTGCCCTCAGGTTCCACCGGGATGATCCAGTCTGCGTCGATACGTAGATCTACTACCGTTTGGTTGCGCATAATGGAATGCTATTCATGGGTGGGCGGGCCGGCAAGGGCGAAAAAAAAGCGCCCATATGGGCGCTTTGTGCCCCCGCGCAGACGGGGGCGGTAGAGATGAGGGTCAATTGGGCGAAACACCCAGGGCCTTGACCGTCTCCATGTTGAGGTAGCCATCATACGGCAAGCCCTTGTGCTTCTGGTAGGCGGCGATCGCGTTCATGGTCGCGGTATCCAGTGTGCCGCTGGTCGAGCCGGGGTTGAAGCCGGCGGCAGCGAGCGCCTTCTGAATCTCAGCGACCTTGGCCGGGGTGGCGTTGACGTCACACAGTATCTCCGTCCAATACTCCTGGGGCGGGCAGACCTGGATCTCCTGCTGCACGGAGGTGTACTCGGCCGGTACCGGCACGCGCACTTCCCTGGCCGGGGTGACCAGCCGCTTGACCTCGCGCTCCGCGTACTCGGCCGGTACCGGCACGCGTTTCTCGGTGGCCGGCTGGACCATGGTCATGACCTCGCGCTCGTAGTCGACCGGCACGGTCTTGGTGGCGGTGGTGGCGGGCTTCACCAGCTTGGTGACCTCGCGTTCCGCGTACTCGGCCGGTATCTCCACCACGCGGGTCGTCGCCGGGGCTTTCAGCACGGTCTTCTTCACCGTCTCGTATGCTGCCGGCATCTCCTCGTAGCGGACCGAGGCGGGGGTCTTGAGGACCTGCCGGCTGACGGTCTGGTACTCGGCCGGCACCTCGACCAGGCACATGACTTGGCCGGTCTTCTCGTCGATCTTCTGGATGCTCGTCGTGGTGCCGGGCTTCCAGGTGGTGTAGGCCTCGCGCACCAGTTTCTGCTCGGTCACGGTCTCGTACACGGCCGGGATCTCGATCGCCCGGCGGGTGGCCGGCTTGACCAGGACCTTCTCCTCGACGGTCTCGTAGACGGCCGGCACTGCCTCCAGACGGGTGCTGGCCTCCTTGACGAGGACGCGCTCCTTGACCGTCTCATAGACGGGCGGCACGACTTCCTGCACTTCCTCGCTCTGGACACGCACCTTCACGGCCTTGTAGACCGGCGGCACGATCTCGATGCGCTCGCTGGCTTCCTTGACGAGGACGCGTTCCTTGACGGTCTCATAGACGGCCGGCACGGTCTCGATGCGCTCGCTGCCTTCCTTGACCAGTTTCTGTACCGCTTCAGTGCGCATGAGCGCCGGCCGCGCGACCTTGGCGAAGCATTGGCCGGCCTTGGCGTTGGCGGGGACCTTGTCGCCGGTGAAGGCGCCGGCCGGCAACGGGCAGGGGCTGGGTGCCCTCGGCTTGGGCGGCGGCGCGGCGGGTTCTTCCTTGCAGGTCGGATCGAGCAGGCTCTTGCCGGGGCAGCCGATGGTGCCATACAACTCCTTCCCGATGGTCGTGCCGGTGGTGCTGGCCGGGTTCGCCGGGTTGTAGTAGGGCGTCGACTGGGCTTGGGCCAGTCCGATTGAGATCAGGGCGGCACTCAGCGTGGTCAATACCGTCACGGCGTTACGCATGTCTACTCCTTTTTTTGCTGTTGTCTCTGGGCATGGTCGGTATCTGACTGCGGCTTGATCATGCCTTCAGGCGAATCATATTTTGTCGCCGAATCGATACCGATGGCATATTGCCATGATAGCGGCGATTTTGTTTTTTGTAGACGGCGCAGCACCGAAAACGCATAAACCGTCTGCAGACGGTTTATGCGTGGATAATGACTTGTGCTGCCAGAGCACTGGTTACTGCTTGGGGATCGGGCAGTAGATGGCCAGCGGATGGATGAAGGTGAGCGGATTGGCCAGGCGGCCGGCGGCCACCGGTGCTTGGGCCTGGCTGGCTACGGGCTCAACGGTAGGGGCAGCGGCCAACTCGGTGACCGTGGGAGCGGGCATCGGCGCAGCGGCGGAGGCTTCGACCACGGCGGATGCATTCACCGGGGCAGAGGCTTCGACCACGGCGGGTGCATTCACCGGGGCGGGGGTTTCGGCCGCGGCGGGTATGCTCACCGGGGCAGGGGCTTCGAACACGACGGGTACGCTCACCTGGGTGGGGGCCGTGGCCGTGCGTGCAGGATCTTCCTGGCAGGACAGGTCGAGCAGGCCCTTGCCGGGGCAGCCGATGGTGCGATACAAGTCATAGCCGCTGGTCAGTCCGCTTTGACTGGCGGTGTTGGACGGATTGTAGTACGACTCTGCATGAGCAATGCCGGTCGAGGCGAGGAAGGCGGCCGTGGTGGTGAGAAGGATGTGGGCGGGACGCATGACTTTTATCTCCTTGGTATTGATGCAGAATATTTGAACATTCTAAATGTATGAACCGGACGTGGCGAGCACGGGACGACCCGCGGGGAAAACGACATCGGCATTTGTGGTGGTATATGCCACAGTGCGGGCATCGGGGCGACAAAAAAAGCCGCCCGCTGGCGGCCTTTTTTGTTAGAGACGTAGTGGCTTACTTGACGCGGTTGCGGTACTCGCCGGTGGCGGTGTCGATCTCGATCTTGTCGCCGATCTCGACGAAGGCGGGCACCGAGATCTCATAGCCGGTGGGCTTGATGCGGGCCGGCTTCATGACCTTGCCGGAGGTGTCGCCCTTGACCGCGGGCTCGGTGTATTCCACCTCGCGCACCACGGAGGAGGGCATGTTGACCGAGATGGCCTTGCCTTCGTAAAACACCACCTCGCAGGGCATGCCGTCTTCCAGGTAGTTCAGCATGTCGCCCAGGTTGTCGGCCTCGACCTCGTACTGGTTGTACTCGGCGTCCATGAACACGTACATGGGGTCGGCGAAGTAGGAGTAGGTGCACTCTTTCTTCTCCAGCATGACCATCTCGAACTTGTCGTCGGCCTTGTAGACGGTCTCGGAGCCGGCGCCGGTGAGCAGGTTCTTAAACTTCATCTTGACCACCGAGGCGTTGCGGCCGGACTTGGAGAATTCGGCCTTCTGCACCACCAGCGGGTCCTTGCCCACCATGACGACGTTGCCGACGCGGAGTTCCTGTGCGGTTTTCATGATCTGATCCGAAAAATGGGGGTCGTAAAAAGCTGAAAATTATAACTTTTTTATTTCGATCTTTCATCACAGAATTTCGCCAGGTTAGTGGCCAGATCGCCGACCCGGTCGAGCTGGGTTTGCCAGCTGGCGGTGCGAGCCAGCAAGGCCTGGCGCCGTATCCAGTATCCAGCCCAGGCGGGCCCGGCCTCGCCATCCTCGTTCCATAGCCGCCAGAGCCGGCGCAGCGCCGCCGCCGCCGCCGCGTCCAGACCGGCGCAATAGAGGTCGAGGAGGGCCTCGATCTTGGCCCAGTGGACGCCCTCGTCCTGCCGGTAGGCTTGCCAGATCAGTGGCCGGCCAGCCCACATGGCACGCACCAGTGAGTCCTCGCCGCGTACGAAATTGCAGTCGCAGGCCCAGAGCAGGCGGTCGTAGGAGTCTTGTTCCAGCATGGACAGCACGTGCACGGTCAGGGCGCCCCGTTGCATGACATCGCCGGCCGCCACATGCTCGCGACCGAAGAAACGGGCCACGTCGGCCAGGGCCTTGCCGGCCGGTACCAGGCAGCGGATATCCTGAGGGCCTGCCGACCAGGCGGCGAACAGGCTATCGATGGCGCGGCTTTCATAGCTGAACAGGGAGATGCGTAACTCGTCCGGCCGTTCTGCCGGCACGCCCAGGCCGTCCCAGAAGGCATTGCGTGCCGGCAGGTCGGCCTGGAAGGCATCGCGGCAGTCGGCCAGCCAGGCCTCCTTTAGCACGCCGCCGGTGCCGGGCACGTAGCCGGGCATGAAGAAATACTTGGTCAGCGGCAGGCGCGGGTGGGGCGAGGGCAGGCCATGGCAGCCGGCCACCCAATGCTCCGCGCTCAGGTATTCGAGGTTGATCCAAATGGGCCTGGCCGGCCGCTCGGCCATCGCCTGCTCATGTTCGACCGGCAGGTGGCAGGCCAGGGCCTCGACCACTACATCGGCGGGCTCGGCAGGCGGGAAGGGGGCGCGCCAGCGAAGTATCTCGACGCCTTGTCGCGACTGTGCATCCAGATGCGGGTCGATTTCCGGCCGGATGTGCCGGAAGCTTTCCAAATCGTCCACCCACAGGCGCACGGCCAAGCCGTGTTCGGCAGCCAGTTGGCGCGCCAGCCGCCAGGTGATGCCGATGTCACCGTAGTTGTCGATGACCTGGCAAAAGATGTCCCAGCGCGTTCCGGGCGACATGCCGACTTATTCGGGCAGCAGGATCTTGCCTTCCTTGCTGAACTGGTAGTCCCTGAACACGTGTTCCGCACTCAGCAACCGGTAGTTGCCGCCGTCGTCCTTGCGGGTGGTGTCCTTGAGCCGATAGGTGTAGTGACCGCAGGTCCAGATGTCAAAGTTGCGCATGTGCGTGCACAGGCAGGTCTTGTCCCAGACCTTGATCTTCTTGGCGTCGGGCTGTGCAGTCACCTCGCGGTTGTAGGCATCGATGTAAGCGCACTTGCCGTTGCTGTCCAGGATGTAGCCATAGGCCTCGCAGTTCGGCCGGATGCCCGAGCCGATGCCTGGGCTCTTTTTCAGCATGCGCATCGGGTAGCCGGTCGGCGAAATGCCGTTGACTTCGATGTCGCCCTCGCTGGCTTTGAAGTATTCCTGCTTGACGTCGTCGGGCAGGCCGCATTCCTTGGTGACGGTGAAGCGGGTGGCGACTTGGACGGCGCCGGCGCCGGCTTTCAGGTGGCGGGTGGCATCGCTGCCGGTGAAGATGCCGCCGGCCGGAATGACCGGGATGTCGAGATGCTCCGCCTTGAGCCAGGCGATAACCTCGGCGGTGATGGTGGCGAGGTCATATTTGCTCCAGTCCTCCAGCCCGAATCCGAGATGGCCGCCGGCCAGCGGGCCCTCGACCACCACATAGTCGGGCAGACGGCCGCTGCGCGAGTTCTTGCGCAGGAACAACTGCAGCGCGCGCAGGGAGGAGACGATGATGCCCAGCTTGGCGTCGCGAAAGCGGGGATGGTCCTCGATCAGGGCCAGCGAACCCAGGTGCAGGCCGGCGGCCAGGGTGATGCCGTCGATGCCGGCGTCGAGGGCGGCATTCATGCGGACCTTGAGCGTCTCCTTGGGCGCGTTCATGGTCAGCTTTTCCATGCAGTTGATGAACACCATGCCATCACCACGCTTGGCCGCCATGGTCTTGCCGACATGCAGGCGGGTAGCCTCCTCGATCACCCCGAGATCGAACTTGATGTCGGTTTTATCTGTATTTTCAACGTTATATTTGTACTTCTTGAGTTTTTCCTTGACGAACTTCGTGTCGTAGCGCCGGTCCGCCACGGTGGGCAGCATGGCGTCCGAAATGTGGCCGACGCCACCCAGTCGGGCTGCTGCCAGGGCAAGGTCAGCGGTGGAGATATCCACGCCCATGCCACCGATCATGATCGGCACCAGCTCCCTGGTACCCAGCTTGAATCGGTAATCGTCTACACACTTCGTCGTCATACGGTCTGCTCGCTCCACCTGTCGACAACGAGGGGGTCGGCGACATGGCATACATACAAGAACTCGGCATGATACGGTTTTCGCCGTCTTTCCGACAGTGAATTACATTCCTGCGACAGCGCCGCCCACCCTGACCAAAGTCAAGCGATGGCTGCCTGGGTAGGCAATCTGGCTGGCCGCGGATAAGCGCACCGTGGTATCTTTTTATCTGTTTTCAGCGATCTTCAGCCATGTCCATCTCCGACGTCGTCCACACCTTCGGCCAATGGCTGCTCGCCAAGCATGGCGAGCGCGTGCACAAGATCGCCCTCGACGTCGGCTTCACCTGCCCGAACCGGGACGGCAGCAAGGGCACCGGCGGCTGCACCTTCTGCAACAACGCCTCGTTCAGCCCGGGCAGCCGGCTCAAGAAGAGCATGGCCGAGCAGATGGTTTCTGGCCGCAACGGCATCGGTCGGCGCACCGGGGCGGGCAAGTACCTGGCCTATTTCCAGGCCTACACCAACACCTACGACGAATACGAGCGCCTTCAGGCCCTCTACGACGAGGCCCTTGAGCATCCCGGCATGATCGGCCTGTCGGTGGGCACCCGGCCGGACTGCGTGCCGGATGCAGTGCTCGACCTCCTGGCCGGCTACCGCGCGCGCGGCCTCGAGGTCTGGCTGGAACTGGGCCTGCAATCGGCCTTCGACGAAAGCCTGGCCCGGGTCAACCGCGGCCACGGCTTCGTCGAGTACGCCGAGACCTGTGGCAAGGCCAGGGCGCGTGGCATCCCGGTCTGCACCCATCTCATCGTCGGCCTGCCCGGCGAGACGGAATGGCATTACCAGCGCACCCTGGACCGGGTCCTGGACGTGGGCACCGACGGCCTCAAGCTGCACCCCCTGCACGTGGTCCGGCACACCCTGCTGGCGCACCAGTGGCGCCACGGCGAGTACCAGCCCATGGCCATGGAGGACTACATCCGGGTCGCCGCCGACCTGATCGAGCGCACCCCGGCGGAGGTGATCTATCACCGCGTCACCGGCACCGCGCCGGTCGACGTCCTCCTGGCGCCGATGTGGTGCCAGCACAAGTGGCC
>JAQVJE010000059.1 GCA_028695325.1 Gallionellaceae bacterium | reverse complement strand
TCGGGCCGCACGAATTGCACCATCTCTACCTTGTCGAACTGGTGTTGGCGGATCATGCCGCGGGTGTCCTTGCCATAGGAGCCTGCCTCGGAGCGGAAGCAGGGGGTATGGGCGACCAGCTTGATGGGCAGGTTCTCGGCCGGGATGATCTCGTCGCGCACGATGTTGGTGACCGGCACCTCGGCGGTGGGGATCAGGTACATGCCGTTGCTGAGCTTGAACAGGTCTTCCTCGAACTTGGGCAGCTGGCCGGTACCGCGCATGGAGTCGGCGTTGACCAGGTAGGGGACGTAGACCTCCTCATAGCCGTGCTCGCGGGTGTGGGTGTCGAGCATGAACTGGACCAGGGCGCGGTGCAGGCGGGCGAGGTCGCCGCGCATGAGGGCGAAGCGGGCGCTGGCGATCTTGGCCGCGGTGGGGAAGTCGAGCAGGTCGAGGCCCTCGCCGATGTCGACATGGTCGCGCACCGGGAAGGCGAAGCGACGCGGCTCGCCCACCCGGCGTACCTCGGCGTTGTCCGCCTCGCCCTTGCCCGCCGGCACGCTCTCGTGCGGCAGGTTGGGGATGGTCATGAGGATCTGGTTCAACTCGCCCTGGATGCCTTCCAGGCGCTCTTCCATGCCCTTGAGCGCGTCGCCGAGGCCGGCCACCTCGGCCATGATGGGGGCGGTGTCTTCCCCGCGGCCTTTGGCGGCGCCGATCTGCTTGGACAGGCTGTTGCGCTTCGACTGCAGGTCCTGGGTGGCGGTCTGGATGTCCTTGCGCTCGGCCTCCAAGGCGCCGATGCGGGCGGTGTCCAGGGTCACGCCTCGGCTGGCGAGGCGGTCGGCGACGGCTTGCAGGTCTTTGCGCAGGAGCTGGATGTCGAGCATGGGTGTTTGCGTAGGACTGATAAAAAAAAGATTCTAACCGGCTGGCCGGCCGGCGCCGAGTCCTATGGCGCGCTTGCCTCGATGTGGTTGCGCAGGCGTATGAAATCGGCCTCAAGGTCCTCGGCGATCTCGCCCGCCACGACCGCCTCGCCTGCCTTGGCCGCCCGCTCCAGGTGGCCGGCCAGGCCGGTGGTCGTGGCGGCGCCCAGGTAGGCGGCGGCGCCCTTGATCTGGTGGGCGAGGCGTGCGGCGGCATCGAGGCGGCCCCCGGCCAGGGCGGCGCCGAGATCGGCGAGCAGCGGCTCGGTGCTGCGCACGAAGAGGTCGAGCATCTCGCGCACCCGGGCCGGATCATTGCGGCACAGCCGGCGCAGCTTGGCCATGTCTATCGGCTCCTGGATGGCGTGTCCGGTGGTTTCGCCCGCCGTCACCGCCATGGTAGCGGCCTGATTTGGTAGCCAGCGTGCCAGGCAGGTAGCCAACCCGGCCTCGTCGAGCGGCTTGGCCAGGTAGGCGTCCATGCCGGCGGCCAGGCAGTCCTGTTCGAAGCCCGGCATGGCATTGGCAGTGAGGGCGACGATGGGCAGGCGGCGGCGGCCGTTTTCGGCCTCGCGCCGGCGGATCGCCCGTGCTGCGGTGAGGCCGTCCCAGACTGGCATCTGGCAGTCCATCAGGACGAGGTCGATGTCGTCGGCCGCGCCGAGGCGGTCATAGGCCTGCTTGCCGTCGCCGGCGATGACAGCCTTGAGTCCCATGCCCTCCAGCATGAACTGGACCAGCTTCTGGTTGACCGGGTTGTCTTCCGCCACCAGCACCCGCGCGGTGGCGAAGCGCGGCTTCGGGCTCGCCGTCGGGGCGGCCGAGCCGGTGGGGACGGCCGCCACGGTCAGCGGCACGTTCAAGGCGAAGCGACTGCCGCGGCCTGGTGTGCTGGTCACCGATAGTTGGCCGCCCATCAGCTCGGCGAGCTGGCGACAGATCGCCAGGCCGAGGCCGGTGCCGCCGTATTGCCGGCTGATCGAGCCGTCGGCCTGCGAGAAGGGGGAGAAGATCTCGGCCTGGGCGGCCGTCGTGATGCCGATGCCGGTGTCGGCGACAGTGAAGCGGAAGCGGTCGTCGCCGGCGGCCGGCGGCTCGACACCGAGTCGGATCTGCCCCCGTTCGGTGAATTTGATCGCGTTGTCGAGCAGGTTGAGCAGCATCTGGCGCAGGCGCAGGGAGTCACCGCGCACCCAGGCCGGGAGGCCGTCCGGCAGGTCGAGCCGGAAGGCCAGGCCCTTGGCCTCGGCGCGCGGCCGGTAGAAGTCCATCAGCTCGCGTAGGGTGCCGGGCAGGTTGAAGGTCACCTCCTCCAGGCTGAGGCGGCCGGCCTCGATCTTGGAGAAGTCGAGCAGGTCGTTGATGATCTGCATGAGGGCGCGGCTGGAATTGTCCACCGCCTCGGCGCACTCGCGCTGCCTGGGCGTGAGCGTGCTGTCGAGCAGCAGCCGGGTCATGCCGAGGATGCCGTTCATGGGGGTGCGAATCTCGTGGCTGACGTTGGCGACGAACTGCGACTTCATCTCGGCGGCGGCCAGTGCCTCGGCATGGGCGGCTTTGAGGGCCTGCTCGGCGGCCTTCTGCAGCGTGATGTCGCGGATGATGCACTGCAGGTGCGGGTGGCCGTCCAGGCTCATGGCGTGCAGGCCGATGTGGGCGGTGAACTCGCCGCCGCCGGCGCGGCGGCACTGCCAGTCTGCCTCGGCATGGCCGCGCGCGAAGGCGGCGGCAATGAAGTCGCGCAGGCTTGACCCGGTGCCCTCCGGCGCGACGACCAGGTCCTCCGGCGCCAGGCGCAGGAACTCGGCCTGACTGGTGACGCTGAACATGCGCAGGGTAGCCGGGTTGCATTGCACGAAGCCCTGTCGGTCCATGATGACGATGCCGTCGGTGTTGGTCTCGAACAGGGTCTGGAAGCGCGTGCGTTCGCGTTCCGATGCGGCGGCGATGAGGCCGGTACGGCGCAGCACGAAGAGCGCGCCTATCACCGCGATGGTGGCCGCGGCGGCGGCCAGGACCAGCATCAGCCAGCGGGTCTGGCCGTAGGCCTGGTTGGCTTGGTGGCTGGCGGCCTGGATGGCCTCCTGCTGGTAGGACACCAGCTTGTCCAGTTCCTGCACCAGCTCGCGCTGCAGGGCGATCCCCTGCTTCTGCAGCACGTCGAAGGCGAGGAAGGTGTAGCCCTCCATGCCGAGGTCGACGGTCTGCAGCAGGAGGGGCTGGTTGGCCTTGGTCAGGTCGTCGATGCGGGCCAGCACGGTCCGTTCCTCGGCCGAGGCGGGCAGGTGGTCGAGGCGCGCGCGCGACTTTTGGTAAGATTCGCCGAGTGCATAGAAATGCAGCATCTCGCGGTCTTTCTCAAAGGCGTCGTTCATCACCACGATGCTCAGCATGGAGATCAGGCGTGCGCGCAGCAGGTCACGCATCTCGCCGGCGATCTCGCCCTTGACGCTGTTTTCTTGGACGATCGCCTTCAGGCGGGCGTCGGCGGCCGACAGCTCACGCAGGCCAACCACGCTCACCGCCACCATCAGCAGCAGCGACACGGCAAAGCCGGTACCGATGGTGAGCAGCAGTCTACGGGTGAGCAGTCGTTCGGTGGCGCGCATGGGTCTCGGTCCGGGAGGCCCGTATGATACCAATCGAATCGGCCTGCCCGACATTGGGCATCCAGCAGGCCGGCCCAGTATGTCAGGCCAGGGCGCGGACACCCTGGTAGAAGGCGAAGCTGGCCAGCCATGCCAGGAGCAGCGGCCAGGCCACCGACAGGGCGGCCAGGCGCCAGCTCTTCGCCTCTGTCCGGATCGCTGCCACCGTCGACAGGCAGGGGGTGTATATCAGGGTGAAGAGCAGGAAACTGAAGGCCTGCGCCCAGTCGAGGCGGGCGGACAGCACCGCGCCGAGGGCGTCCGGGCCGACCCCGTAGATGACCGCCAGGGCGCCGATGACGATCTCCTTGGCGACGAAGCCGAACAGCAGGGCGACCGACAGCATGGAGTCGATGCCGAGCGGCGCGAACACCGGCGCGAGGAGGTCGGCCAGGCGGCCGGCCAGGGTGTCGGGGCCGGCCGGCACAGCGTCGAACGGATAGTGGGTGAGGAACCAGACCAGCAGCACGCCGACCACGATGAAGCCGCCGGCGCCGGCCAGGAACTGCCTCACCGCGCGCCAGCTCTCGACGCCGAGGAAGCGCCAGGTCGGCAGGCGGTAGGGCGGCAGCTCCAGCAGCAGCGGCTCGTGGCTGGCATAGCGGTGACGGAACAGGAAGGCGGTCAGGAAGGCGGCGGCGAAGCTGGTGACGTAGAGGGCGAACAGGGCGACGGGCGCCGCCAGCGGCGCGAAGGTGGCGGCGATGACGAACACCATGACCTGCAGGCGGGCCGAGCACAGCGAGAAGGGGATGATCAGCATGGTCAGGGCGCGCAGGCCGGACGAGCGCATGATGCGGGTGCCCATGATGGCCGGCACGTTGCAGCCGAAGCCCATCAGCTGCATGACGAAGGCGCGCCCGTCGAGGCCCAGGCGGCTCATCAGGGCATCGGTCAGGAAGGCGGCGCGGGCGAGATAACCGCTGTCCTCGACCACCGCCATGAGCATGAAGAAGACGGCGATGATGGGCAGGAAAGTGAGCACCGTGCCGAGGCCGTCGAACAGCCCCTCCACCACCAGGCTCCGCAACGCCTCAGGCCAGGCGGCGGTGGCCGGTTCCAGCCAGTCCGCCTTGACATGGTCGAGTAGCCAGGCCATGGCGTCCTGCAGGGGTGTGCCGAGGCCGTAGATGGCCTGGAACAGCATGAACATCATGAGGAAGAACAACGGCAGGCCCAGCCAGGGGTGCAGCAGCACCTTGTCCAGCTTGTCGGTGGCCGAGGGCGGCAGGTGGATCGGGCTGGTCACGCTGGCGCTGACCAGGGCGTCGAGCTCGCGCTCGATGCGCTGGTCCTGGTCGAAGGCGGCCGGCCGCGCCTGGGTCAGCCTGGGGTGCTGCTGCAGCTGACGGGCCAGCTCCTGCTTCACCTTTTCCAGGCCGCGGCCGAACTTGGCCGACAGGGTCAGTACCGGCGCGCCGAGGGCCGTCTCCAGCTTGTCGAGGTCGATCCTGACCCCCAGGCGGCCGGACTCGTCGATCATGTTGAGCACCACCAGCATCGGCACGCCCAGTTCCTTGAGCTGCAGCGGCAGGGCCAGCTGGCGGTCAAGCTGGCTGGCGTTGAGCACCACCATGAGCAGGTTGACCGGCTGGGTCTCCAGGAAGCGGCGCACCACCTGCTCGTCCTCGGAGAAGCCGTGAAGGTTGTAGAAGCCGGGCAGGTCGACCAGCTCGACCATGGCGTCGCCGAGCAGAAGCTTGGCCGCCAGCAGGTCGACGGTGACGCCCGGCCAGTTGCCGACGTGGGCACCGGCGCCGGTCAGGCGGTTGAACAGGGTGGACTTGCCCGTGTTGGGCATGCCCAGCACGGCCACCCGCTTCATGCCGGGGAGACTTCGATGTTGGCGGCGTCGGTGCGGCGCAGGATGAGGTCGGTGTGGCCGACGCGGACCTGCAGCGGGCCGTTTAGGGGCGAGTGGCGGATGACCCGGACCCGGATGCCGAGGCGCAGGCCGAGGCCGCACAGGCGCCGGCGCAGGTCCTGGCCGGCGTGGATGGCCTCGATCACGCCGCTGGCATCGGGTCTCAGCTGGTTCAGGGTCATGGCGATCGCTCAATAACGATAATGGTTCTCATATTATTGATTTCTGATGATGAATGCCATAGGCCGGTGCGATAAACCGCAATTTTTTTAGGGGTGTGGCGTATCGGCCACGGGTACGAGTCCGAGTGCGGCGGCCAACTGGCAGATTGCCACCTCTGCATCGCCGTCGGCTGGCAGTGCGATGCGGTGTGCCAGTTCGCCAGCGTCCAGTGGGTCGGCATGGGCTAGCTGGTCTTCCAGTACTGCGAGATCGGCCTCCGAGGCATCGTCCCGGCGTGTCTTGCGCTCGCGTATGCGGCGGCGCAGGAGGTCGGCGTCGGCCTCGATGGAGGCTAGCCGCCAGGATAGCGCGCCGGCCTCGGCCATGCGGGTGAATAGGTCGCGTTGCGGGCGGCCGAGGAAGGTGGCATCGACGATCACCGGGTAGCCTTCGGTGAGCAGGCGGGCGGCGAGGTCGCGCAGGTGCCCGAAGGTACGCCGGGTCGCCTCGGCGGTGTAGATGTCGCCCGCCACCCGGCTCTCGGCCAGGGCGGGCAGGCGGTAAAGGCGCTTGCGCTCGACGTCCGAGCGCAGCCGGAGCGCACCAAGACCCTCCAGCAGGCGTTGTGACTGCCAGGTTTTACCGGCGCCGGAGTAGCCGTGCATCAGGATCAGGGCGGCACGCCCCGGCTGCCGCAGGCGTTCGGCGAGGGCGAGGTAGCGGCACAGTTCGGCTGCACCCCCGGAATCGCCCTGGGTCGCGCGCAGGCCGGCCACTTTGGCCCGGACCATGGCACGGTAGACCATGTAGAAGCGTAGCGCGGCCAGGCCGGCGTAGTCGCCGCTGTGTTCCAGCCAGCGGTTGAGGAAGCGCCAGGCGAGGGACTCCCGGCCGCGGGCAATGAGGTCCATGCACAGGAAGGCCACCTCGCTGACGACGTCGATGAAGCGCAGGCTGGGGTTGAACTCGATGCAGTCGAAGATCAGCGGCTTGCCGTCGACCCAGGCGATGTTGCCGAGGTGGAGGTCGCCGTGGCATTCGCGCACGAAGCCATCGGCCTGGCGGGCGGCGAAGTGGGGCGTGAGGCGGCGGTATTCCCGTTCGGACCAGTCTTCCAGATGGTCGATGCGTTCTCGCACCTCGTCCATCCCGGGGGGAGGGAGCCGCAATGCCCGGATCTGGCGGAAGTTCTCGCGTACCGGATACATCAGTTTTTCCGGCGCACCGTATGCGCTGCCCGCCGGCGCCCGCTCGATGCCATCGTGGAAGACGGCCACCCGGTCGGCAATGGCGTCGATCTGTTCCGGCGTCACCACCGTCTCCCGGTCCAGGGTGGCGTCGGCAGGGAAAGCGCGCATGCGCACCGCCCATTCGAGTGCAGCCCCGTCGCCGCCGATGCCGGCCGCGGTCACCGCCACCACGTCGAGGTAGGTCGCCGGCGCCAGGCGGCGGTTAAGGCGGACTTCCTCTTTGCAGCAGAAGCGCCGTTTTTCCAGGCTGGAGAAGTCGAGGAAGCCGAAGTCGACCGGCTTCTTGATCTTGTAGGCGTAGTCGCCGGCGACGAATACCCAGGAGATGTGGGTCTCGATCAGGTGTACCGCCGCCACCGCATGCGGGTAGGCGGCGGGGCTCAGCAGTGCTTGCAGGTGGGCGGGCAGCGGCATGTCCCCGTTATACCCGCTAATCGACGCCCCAGTAAGGCGTGGCAATGGCCGTGCCGAGGTCGGCCGCCACCAGGCGCCGGCGCACCTCCAGGAGCTTGTCGACTAGGGCCGGCTCGGCCCTGCCGTAGGCATCGGCGTCGGGCACCCGCCTGACCACCACGCCGAGCAGCTCGGTGATGGCGTTGCCGATGGAGTTCTGGCTGATGGTGACGATCAGCTGGCCGGCATCGTTGCGGTAGATCAGCTGCTTGAAGGCCGGCTGCCAGCGGATGGCGTTGGCGTACTTGGCATCGTGGATACAGCGGTCGCGCACCATCTTGGCGGCCTTCAGGAGGTCGTTGTTGAACAGCAACTTCTCCTCCACCAGGGCCGGGAAGTAGACGTCCCGGGGCATGGGCGAGTTGCGCGTCGAGACCTGACCGAAGAAGGTGCGGTAGAAGTCGATGAAGCCCTTCAGGAGGATGTCGTACTCCTTCCAGAAGCGCACCTCCTTGAGGGACGCGGCGCCGCCCGTCACCTCCCAGCTGGGCAGGCCCTGTGGATAGCCGGTGAGGGCGATCTTGCACGAGCCGGCCTGGCAGGGACGCAGGATCTCCAGGTCCAACTCGTCGAAGAAGGCGCGGTAGACCTCGCGCATGTGGGCCTGGAACAGAGAGTGCTGGCCGCCGTCGGTGAGGTTCGGGTTGCTGGCGTCGGCGAAGGGCGCCGCCGCCAGCTCGGCCTTGTCGAAGACAATGAAGTGGTTGTGCAGCATGCGGATGGACGGCACCCCGGGCGAGGTGAGGGGCCAGGTGGCGTCCAGGCTGGCCTCGCCGGCCAGGACCAGATGGCGTTCCGGGTCCGGATACTGCTCAAGCATGTAGTCGAAGATGATCCGGTTCATCCGGTTCCAGACGTTCTTCACCTGCTCCGGTACCTGGGTGCGGCGCACCGGCCGGCCCAGGGGGTCGAGGATGGTCTGGGAGGTGTTGTAGATGATGGAGGTGTCGAACTCGTTGCTGTGGCCGAGCGCCTTGCGGTAGAGCAGCAGCCCTTCCGGGTTGTCCAGGAGGCCGTTGTTGTGCACCAGGTCGTTGAGGTTCTCGGTGCTGTTGAAGAACTCGTTCGGCTTCATGCCCTCCGGCACGTCGAGCGGGATGGGGCGAAAGGAGGTGACGATTTCACGGGGACCGGACTGCATGGGACGACCTCGGCTGGATACGAAAGCCGGCAATGTTAAACCGCACGGCGGTGATCCGGCTTGCCCGGTGTCAATCGCAGCGTTACAGACGCGCCGCCAGGACCTCTTCCAGCTTGATCTGGTCGGCCGTGAAGCTGCGTATGCCCTCGGCCAGCTTCTCGGTGGCCATGGCGTCCTCGTTGAGTCGCCAGCGGAATTCCGTTTCGGTCATCGGCGCGGGCCGGGCCAGGATGGGGCCGTCATAGGCGAGCCGGCGCGGCACCGGCGCGGCGCTGGCGGCCAGCTCCGCCATCAGGGTGGGCGCGATGGTCAGCCGGTCGCAGCCGGCCAGGGCCAGTATCTCGCCGATATTGCGGAAGGACGCACCCATCACCGTGGTCGGGTAGCCATGCTCCTTGAAATAGCGGTAGATGGCCCGTACCGAGCGCACCCCGGGGTCGTCGTCGGGGGCCGGTGCCGGGTCGCCGCCGTGCATGCGGCTCCAGTCGAAGATGCGGCCGACGAAGGGCGAGATCAGGGTGACGCCGGCCTCGGCGCAGGCCACCGCCTGGCCGAAGCCGAACAGCA
Organism: Gallionellaceae bacterium; assembly: GCA_028695325.1. Classification (GTDB taxonomy): domain Bacteria; phylum Pseudomonadota; class Gammaproteobacteria; order Burkholderiales; family Thiobacillaceae; genus Parasulfuritortus. The sequence continues at coordinate 4,046 of JAQVJE010000059.1, read as the reverse complement.
GGGTCAGGTTGCAGTGGATGCCCTCGCGTTCCAGTATCTCCCCGGCCCGGATGCCCTCCCAGGTGGAGGCGATCTTGATCAGCACCCGCCGGCGATCGACGCCGGCCGCCTCGTACAGTTCGATCAGCCGCCGCGCCTTGGCCACCGTCGCCGCGGTGTCGAAGGACAGGCGGGCATCTGCCTCGGTGGACACCCGGCCGGGCACCAGCCGGAGTATCTCGGTGCCGGCATTCACCGCCAACTTGTCCAGAGCGTTGGCGAGCTGCATGGCGCGGTCGCCGCCCTGGCCGCGCGCCCAGGCCACCGCCTCGTCGAGCAGCGGGGCGTAGCGCGGTGAGGCGGCCGCCTTGAGCAGCAGGGAGGGGTTGGTAGTGGCGTCCTCCGGACAGTGCTGGGTGATGGCGTCGATGTCGCCGGTGTCGGCGACGATGGCGGTCATAGCGCGCAGTTGTTCGAGCTGGTTGGGCATGGTGGTCGCACGGCGGGTGGAAGCTCAGATAGCGTATTCGAGCATGGCAGGGTGGCGCCGGCAACCCGGGGCGTGTCAGGCTGCCGTCGCCAGGGCCTCCAGGGCCTCCTGCTGGGTCATCCATTCGCACTCGATCTCTTCCAGCTCCCTGGCCAGCTTGGCCTGTTCGAAGAGCAACTGTTTCAGCTCTTCCTTGCGGACCTCGGCGTAGATGTCCGGGCTGCCGAGCAAGGACTCCAGCTCGGCCTTGCGGGTGTGGTGGCGGTCCATCAGTTCTTCCAGGCGGCGAATGCGTGCCTCGATGGGCTTGCGCTGCGCCGACAGGCGCTGGCGGGCCTCGGCCTCCAGACGTTTCTGCTCCTTGGCTGAGTGACGAGTGACAGAGTGACAAAGTGACGGGTCCGGTTGTTCTGTCACCTTGTCACTTGTCACCCTGTCACTGATCTTTCTGAACAGCCAGTCGCGGTAGTCGTCGAGGTCGCCGTCGAAGGGGCGCAGGCTACCGTCGGCGACGATCATGAACTCGTCGGTGGTGGCGCGCAGCAGGTGGCGGTCGTGGGAGACCAGGATCAGGGTGCCTTCGAACTGGGCCAGGGCCACGGTGAGGGCCTCGCGGGTCTCCAGGTCGAGGTGGTTGGTGGGCTCGTCGAGCAGGAGCAGGTTGGGGCGCTGCCAGACGATCAGGGCCAGGGCCAGGCGCGCCTTCTCGCCGCCGGACAGGGGGGCGATGGGGGCGCTGGCCATGTCGCCGGCGAAGTTGAAGCCGCCCAGGAAGTTGCGCAGGTCCTGCTCGCGGGTGGTGGTGGCCAGCTTCGACAAATGCCAGAGCGGCGACTGGTCGTGGCGCAGCATTTCGAGCTGGTGCTGGGCGAAATAGCCGATGGAGAGGCCCCTGCCGGCGGTGACCTTGCCGGCCAGCGGCGCCAGGTCGCCGACCAGGGTCTTGATGAGGGTGGACTTGCCGGCGCCGTTGACGCCCAGTAGGCCGATGCGCTGGCCGGCCTGCAGGGTGAGGTCGAGGCCGGACAGGATGGCCGTGTCGCCGTAGCCCGCCGTTACGTCTTCCAGCACCAGGAGCGGGTTGGGCGCCCGTTCCGGCTCGCCGAACTCGAACGAGAACTCGGCGGCGGCGTGGATGGGCGCCAGGTCTTCCATCCTGGCCAGCATCTTCATCCGGCTCTGCGCCTGCTTGGCCTTGCTGGCCTTGGCCTTGAAGCGGTCGATGAAGGATTGCAGGTGGGCGCGTTCGCGCGACTGCTTCGCGTAGGCGGCCTGGCTGAGGGCCAGGTTGATGGCGCGCTGCTCCTCGAAGCTGGAATAGTTGCCGCCGTAGCGCTTCAGCTTGCGGCCATCGATGTGCACCACCACGTTGACCACGCCGTCGAGGAAGTCGCGGTCGTGGGAGATCACGATCAGGGTGCCGGGGTAGCGCCTCAGCCAGTCTTCCAGCCACAGTATGGCGTCGAGGTCGAGGTGGTTGGTCGGCTCGTCGAGCAGGAGCAGGTCGGACGGGCACATCAGGGCCTGGGCCAGGTTGAGGCGCATGCGCCAGCCGCCCGAGAAACCGGCCACCGGCCGGGCCATCTGGTCGTTGCTGAAACCGAGGCCGGTCAGGAGCTGCTCGGCCCGGGCGCGCACCGTGTAGGCGTCGGCATCCTGCAGGGCGGCGTGCAGCTCGCCCGCGCGCAGCCCGTCGTGGGCCGCCTCGGCCGCGGCCAGTTCGGCCTCCAGGCGGCGCAGGGTGGTATCGCCGTCGATGGTGTAGTCGAGCGCCGAGCGGTCCAGGGCCGGGGTCTCCTGGGCGACGTGGGCGATGCGCCAGGCGGCCGGGAAGTCGACATCGCCCTGGTCGGCGTGGATCGCGTCGCGCAGGAGGGCGAAGAGGCTGGATTTCCCACTCCCGTTGGCGCCGATCAGGCCGACCTTCTCGCCCGGGTTGAGGGTCAGGTCGGCGGCTTCGATGAGGGGCTTGGTGCCGCGTATGAGGGTGAGCTGGGTGAGGCGGATCATGGGGCGCGATTATCGCCCGAAACAGCTCGAAGCCGGCCGGTAGCATGTTGTTACAGTTTGCCGGGACCGCCTTGCTATACCGGGAGCGCCCGTCTCGGCCGCCGCCGGTACGATCGGTACATGTTACGGAGGTCGCCATGCCCGCACTGTCCAGATTCCTGCTTTGCCTCGTCCTGCTGTTCGCGCCGGGCGCCGCCGCCCTGGCCTATGACTTCGAGGATGCTAAGGCGATCACCCCGGCCAGGCTGAGCCACATCGATGGCGACGTCTCCTTCCTGCGCGACGGCGCCGAGGACTGGTTCGCGGCCAGGCTGAACACCCCGCTGGCAGTCGGCGACGAACTCTACGCCGGGGCCGGCGCCACATTCGAGCTGCAGATCGGTGTGCGCTCCTATGTCCGCGTCGACGAACTCAGCCAGGTCGCCCTCAGCAACCAGGGGGCGGACTTCATGCAGTTCCGAGTCAACAGCGGTCGCGTCTCGCTCGACCTGCGCCGGCTCGATCCGGGCATGACCATCGAGGTGGCGGCCCCCGACGCCGTCTTCATCATCGCCAACGAGGGCTACTACCGGCTGGACGTCGACGGCGACACCCGCTTCGTCACCCGCCGGGGCGGCCGCGCCAGCGTGATTCCGGCCGGCGGCCGTGCGATGACCGTGCTGCCCTCGGAGGAGATCGTGGTGCGCGGCGGCGACCGCGTGCGGGTGGAGAGCTACGTGGCGCCGGAGCCGGACCGCTGGGACCGCTGGAACTTCGCCCGCAGCGACGAGCTGATCGACGCGGCCAGCAGCCGCTACCTGCCACCCGGCGTGTACGGGGCCGAGGACCTCGACCGTCACGGCGACTGGCGCGTGGTGGCCGACTACGGCCCGGTCTGGATACCCGACCGCGTGCCGCGCGGCTGGGCGCCCTACAGCACCGGCTCCTGGGTGTGGGACCCCTACTATGAGTGGACCTGGATCGACGACGCCCCCTGGGGCTGGGCGCCGTTCCACTACGGCCGCTGGGTTTACCTGGACGGCTACTGGGCCTGGGCGCCCGGCCCGGTGGTGCGCAGGCCGATCTACAGCCCGGCCCTGGTGGCCTTCTTCTGGGCCGGCGACGACCTCTCCATCCGGCTTAGGCTCGGTCTGCCCGGGGTGTACTGGGTCTCCCTTTCCTGGGGCGAACCGCTCATTCCCTGGTGGGGCAAGGCCGACTTTCGCGGCCGGCCCTGGTGGGGCGGCTGGCATGGCCCGCGCGTGGTGAACAACGTGGTGGTCAAGAATGTCACGGTGGTTAACGTCAACCGCATCGTCTACCGCAATGCCAGCCACGAGCGAGCCGTTGCCTACGTGCCACGCGACCATTTCGGCCGGCCGCAAGAACGGGCCCGCCAGGCCGAGCGCCTCGACCTGACCCCGATGACCCGCCTGAAGGGCGACTTCCCGGTCAAGCCCAGCCGTGCGAGCCTGGCGGTCGATACCCGCCGCGCCAGCCCGCCGCCCAAGGAGGTAGCCGCGCGCCAGGTGGTGGCGACCCGCAAGCCCAAGGAGATCCGCCTGCCCTGGCCGGACGAGCGGCGTAC
>JAQVJE010000235.1 GCA_028695325.1 Gallionellaceae bacterium | reverse complement strand
ACCGACGACATGGCGATGCTGGCGCTGACCATGGACCTGGCCGAGGCCATGACCCTGCCCATGTCGGTGATCTGGTCGGCGATACGGAACTGGATCGACCAGGGGCTGGTGTAGCCATGACCACGGGTGGCGCACCACGGCGCGAAGGCCCGGTTGCGCTGTCGGCGTTGTTCGACGAGGCGCTGCGGCACCTTGAGCCGAAGGAACCGGCGCAGGGCACGGCGCCGAGCCAGGACGGCTTTCTCTACAGCGGCAACCGCCATGAGAGCGTGCCGCGCCGACTGTTCCTCGACCGACGCCTGACGCCGCTGGAGCGCAACGCCTGGCAGGTGTTCCGCCTGCAGCTCAACGACGACGGCGTGACCGCCTTTCCCACCTACGACCAATTGCGCCCCTACCTGGCCTCGATGCCGTGCGCGGCGCAGGCATCGCACGAGACCGTGGCGCGCGCCCTGACGCTGTTGCGGCTGACGCGCTGGCTGAGCCTGGTGCGACGACGGCGCGACCCGAAGACCGGCCGCATCCAAGGCAACCTCTACGTGCTGCACGACGAACCGCTGTCGCCCTTCGAGGCGATGCAGCTCGACCCCGACTATCTGGGCCTGGTGAGCCAAGCGCTCACGCACGCGGCGAAGGCGGTGCAGGTCGTGGGCATGAACACGCTCAAGGAGATTGCCGAAGACCCGCTGCTCAGCGGCCGCACATTGCCGACCCGCTTGCAGGTGCTGGCGCAGCGCATGGCGCTGCATGGCTGGACGACGCCAGGTTATCCACAGGAGGGTGCGGACCACGAATCCGAAGAAGGCCAGGAAGCCCTGCTTCGGAATGGCGCGCGCCCGTCTTCGGAATCCGAAGCAGGACCGAAACCCGCGCCGGACGGCTCTCTTCGGATTCCGAAGGAGGACCGTACAGTACGTAATGATCGTATAAATGAAGTACGTACAGTACCGCGCGCGAGGGCCTTGCAGAACCTGCGGCTACCCGAGCGTTTCCTGCGCTTGAAGGACGAGCAGCAGGCCGGCGCGCTGGTGGCGCTGCAGCAGGTGGACGAGGCGCAGAGGCAGGCCGTTCTCGACGAGTGGGCGGCACGCTGCCACAACAGCGCGGTACGCAACCCGGCCGGCTACCTGTTTGGCATCATCCAGAAGGCGATCCGCGGGGAGTTCAAGGCCTGGGCCGGAGAAAGTGCATCGGCACCGCCAGCGCCCCCGTCACCTGCGCCCTCGTCACCGCCGGCATCCCGTGCGGCTGACCCCGAGGTCGCACGAGCCTACCTGGCTCAGCTCCGAGAAGCCTTGCGTGATCGCTGATGTTGACTATCCCCAGGGGATAGCTGGAACAGACATCTTTCCGCCGCGCTCGATTGTCGCCCGCCGAATGACAGGCGAAACTGTCGCCTGTGAATCAGACGAGGACAGCCACGCACGAGCCCGGCCGACGATGGACATGACGACTTCCCCCGCCACAAACGCACTGCAACCACTACAGCAAGACGTTCAGCGCTTGCTGGGCAGATGCCTGTTGCGCCTTCAACAATACGAGCGCCTCATGAAAGCCATCGTGGCCCACCACGAGATTTCAGGCCCGGCGCATTCGCTGGAGGCCATTCGCGCAGCGCGGATTGAAGATGCCGCGACCAAGACCCTGGGCACGTTGGTCGGACAACTGTTTGGTTCGTATGTCGTCACCGATGGAAATGGCGGCGAGGAACGCGACGACGCTCTTCCCGGCGACGTGATTTCCTTTCGCACGCGCGTGCAACTGAGCCTGTCTGCGCAGGACTACGCCAACACCCAGGCCGACCTCAAAGACCTGGTATCGCTGCGCAACACCCTGGTGCACCACTTCATCGATCAGCACGATCTATGGACCGTGGACGGGTGCCGCGTTGCACAGGACGAACTCGGTTCCGCCTACACGCGCATCGATCAACACTTCGAGCAGCTGCGCGGCTGGGCCGAGCACATGGATCAGGCGCGGCGCCTGGCAGCGGAGTTCGTCCAGTCGGATGTGTTCCACGACCTGGTGGTCAATGGCATCGCGCCGGACGGCACGGTGGACTGGCCGGCCGCCGGCATCGTCCGCGCGCTGCGCGAGGCCGCCGCGCAGTTGGCCGTCGAGGGCTGGACACCCATCGCCGCCGCTGGCCGCTGGATCGCGGACCGGCATCCCGAGCAGCTTCCAGCCAAGTACGGCTGCAGCAGTTGGCGGCAGGTGGTGCACGAGTGCCGCCTGTTCGAGCTTCGCTACCGTGAGGTGGAGGGGCAACGGGCCGCCTGGTACAGACCTCGCGAGGCATAGCCCCGCAACGCGGTCTCACCTCCGCGCGAGCCGCGAACGACTCCGCCGAGCTATCCCCAGGGGATAGCCGGCACACACAGCCTTCCGTGCGGAACAAACCGGGCGCGCATGGGCTGCGGTTTGTTGACTGACAGCCTTCCGGCCGATGCCGATGCTGGCGACTCGCCAATTCACCGCGAGTCGCTCCCATGGCCAACGAACGCACAGAACCCCTGCAACTGAATCTCGGATCGCTGCGCAGCGCGATGTCGCTGACGCTGCACACGCACCACGCTTCGCGCATCTGGCACGGCCGCGCGCCGACCGAGGGGCGCCCCGGCATCATCGGTCTCAACGGCTTCATCGGCGCCATGAACAAGATGAAGCGCGGCGCCGAGCAGGACGACCCGTACTCGGACTGGTGGATGTTGCGGATCGAGGACAAGCTCGCCGACACCAAGACCCGTCTGCAGACCCTGCGCGAACAGGTGGATCAGGCCTTGGCCGACGTGCCACCGGCGCTGTCGCTGGGCGAGAACATGAACGTGCAGCCGGTGAAGCTGCCGCTGTTCGTCAATGCCCAGCTCGGTTTCATGGCGGTGTATCTGCTGGCCGACTACGACGACTTGGCACGCAAACTCATCCTGGCGCACCACACGGCGCTGATTGACCGCAGCACCTTGGAGCGCTGGCTCAATGATGGCGCGCACGCGCTGCGCAGCCTGTTCTCGCTGGCCCAGCAGTACCGCTACTC
>JAQVJE010000234.1 GCA_028695325.1 Gallionellaceae bacterium | reverse complement strand
GTGGCCGGCGGCAAGGACATACGCTGCGCCGGCTACGCCGTCTTCGGCAGCCAGGCCCTGTCCGACCAGGTACTGGCCGCCCTGGATGGCCGGCGCGCCTGCCTGATGGCCAACCATGGCCTGGTCGCCTTCGGCCGCACCCTCGACCTGGCGCTGGCCCTGGCGATCGAGGTGGAGAGCCTGTGCGAGCAGTACTGGCGCGCCAGCCTGCTGGGTGAGCCGGTGCTGCTCGACGAGGCCGAGATGGCCGAGGCCCTGGCCAAGTTCCAGGACTACGGCCTGCGCTGACCTGCGGCGTCAGGCCGCCAGCACGAAGACCAGGACGATGTTGAACAGGCCGAGGGCGAGGTTGCTGCCCACCAGCATGCGGATGCGGTTGAGCACGGCCCCGGCGGCCGGCCAATCCTCCGCCGCCACGGCACGGCGCAGGCCGGCGTAGGGAACGAAGTAGAGGTAGAGATAGATCGCCGCCATCAGGTAGCCGAGCCCGGCCATGACATGCACGTGCAGCGGCACCGCCGCCATGCCCCCCATCAAGGCGGCGAGGCCCTGGCCGCTCAGGACAAGCAGCAGCACCGCCGCCCACACCCAGGGAAAGAAGCGGCCGAACACGCCGTGCCACAGGCGCAGCCGCGCCGGCGGCTCCAGCTGCGCCAGTGCCACGGGACGCAGGCACTGGTGGGCGAAGAACATGCCGCCGACCCAGACTACGGTGGCCAGTACGTGGACCAGATAGAGCAGTTGCATGGTCAAGGCGATCTCCCCCGGTGGTGTGCGCCCGAATATATCAGTAAAAAAATCGGGTACCGACACAAAAAGAAATATTAACGCCTGCTTATAATCCGGCCACGCGCATGCCCGGCATGCCCTTCCACACACCCACGCAGGAAACCGTCATGATTTTCGAACTACCCTTCCGCCGCGCCCTCGGCATGCTGCTGCCCGTCCTGGCCTTGCTGGCCGCCCCACCCGTCCTGGCCGCCGAGAAGCCGGCCGTGGTCTACGTGGTCGGCCAGGCCATCCTGGAGATGCCTCTCGCCGAAGGGGTCAGCCTGGACGATGCGGTGGAGTCGATGAAGCTGCGCGCCAACCAGCTCAACTTCAAGCTGGTGGCCGAACTGCCGCTGTCCAAGCAGGTGGAGGCGATGACCGGCGCGCCGCAGCCGCGCATGACCATCTACCAGTTCTGCGACGCCCTCACCGCCAAGCGGCTGCTGGAGCAGAACCCGGCCTTCGCCGCCTTCCTGCCCTGCCGGGTCGCTCTGGTCGAGGACGAGCTGGGCAAGGGCCGCATCATCATGCTCAACATGGACGCCATGATCAAGGCGGCCAAGCTGCCACCCGAGCTCCGGCGCAAGGCCGAGGAGGTGCGCGACAACCTGATGAGCATCATGGTCGCGGGCGCCAACGGCGAACTCTGAGCGGCAGCCGCCGGCATGAAAAAGGGCGGGGAACATACCGCCCTTTTTTGTCTGCGCCATACTCAGACGGCCGGCTGCAGCACCGGCGCGCCGCCGCGCAGCCGCCTTTCCAGTATCTCCATGGTGGTGCGGCCGATGTAGTCGCTGGAGGGGTCGTGCCGCGTCATCGCCTCCAGGTAGGCCTGGGCGATCAGGCGGCCGAGCGGGTCCGGGTTGTAGAGCAGCTTCTTGATCACGAAGGGGTTGAGGGTGAGCGGATCGTAGTCCTTCGCCAGATAGCCCTCGGCGATCAGGCGCCGCTCCACCGGGGTGTTGGGCTGGATGCCGATGAAGAAGATGAAGGGCAGGACGTTGTCGCGCCCGAACATGCCGTAGAGTTCCTTGATGCGGTCGATGGTGGCGAGCAGGGTAGCCTCGGTCTCGCCGGGGGCGTTGAGCGGCATGTACAGCTTGACCTGCTGGTCGCTGTGGCCGGCCTCCTTGAACAGTTTGAAGGCCGCCATCTGCTGATCGAGGTCATAGCCCAGGGTCAGGCTGTCGATGATGTCCTGGGTGCCGGTGAACGACAGGTCGATGCTGATCAGCCCCGACTGCAGCATCTTGCGGGCGATGTCGGCGGTCAGGTGGTTGAGGCGCAGGTAGCCGGTCCAGTTGACCTTGACCGCACGCGCCACCATCTCGTCGAGGATCGCCTCGACGTGCCGGGTACTGCGCAGGGTGGAGCAGAACTGGGCGTCGGTGAACCAGATGTACTTGACGCCGTAGACCTTGTTGAGGGCCTCGACCTCCTTGGCCACCTCGGCCGGGTCGCGGAAGCGCTGGTGCGCGCCCTCGATCTTGTTGTACAGGCAGAAGTGGCACTGGAAGGGGCAGCCGCGCTTGGTGTGGACGCCGATGTAGCCGTCCAGGTAGTCACGGAAACCCGGAAAGATCGACTCGACGTAGGCGAAGTCCACCGCGGTGAGCCGGCCGAGGTCGAAATTCTCGTCGGCCGGCCGGTGTACCACGCGGCCGTCGCGGTCCTTGTAGTAATGGTGTCCGGCCGGCCTGTCGAAGCCGTCCACCACCGACAGCATGGCCTCCTCGCCCTCGCCCACCACCACCACGGTGTCGGTCGGGCACTTCTCGGCGATGTACTTGCCGAAGATCGACACCGCCGTACCGCCCACCACGATGCGCGCCTCCGGCAGCAGCCGGCGCACCAGCTTCATGTAGCCGAAATTGCGCAGGCGTGCGGCGGCGTAGTCCCAGATGATGCCGAGCGCGTCCCACGCCGCCTTGACCCGCCTGGCCGGGTTGGGCGAGTAGTCGAAGTTCATCACCACGTCGAGGGCATCGTTCTCCGGGTGCGGCCCGAAGGTCTGCATGTTGCGCCAGGAGAAGGCCACCACGTCGGGCCGCAGCGCCTCGATGCGCGCGCGCAGGGCGGCCTTGCGCTCGTCCGCCGGCAGCAGGGCCATGTCGAGCAGTTCCTGGCGCACATCAGGGCGTTCCTTGTGGATGAAGTCGGCGACATAGATCACCCCGCCCGGATAGATCTTCCAGACGGGCAAACGGACATAGAGCACGGTTCGAACGGGTTGCGACATGGCTGAGGCTTATCCTCGATCTCG
>JAQVJE010000233.1 GCA_028695325.1 Gallionellaceae bacterium | reverse complement strand
TGATATCCCTCACCTCGATCAAGCTGATTGCCGTTGCCGCCGCCTCCAGCATCTGCAACCGTATTGCCGGGTTCAGGGTTTCATACGGTCGCCACAGACTTTGCCCAGCACGCAGCGGATGCCCGCAGCCTTGCCAGACTTGGCGGAGATACCCCGCGTAGGTTCCGCACGCCGAAAGCGGGGTGTTCAGCTCATCGAGCAGCGTGCGTAGCAGTCGAAACCACAATCCAGCGTGGATGCGTCGGCGCGGCAGTTCCACATAGCCGGTCGTCAGTGCCTGCCAGGTACGCCGATCCATCACTGCAATCGCGTCGCTGGCGGTGCGCGACGCAGTGTCGGCGTTCTCCCAGCCGAAAAACCGCCCAGGCACGCCCCAATAGGATTCCAGCCAGCAGCCATGCAGCGGGCAGCTCAGCATCAGGGGCAGCTTCCATGCAAGCAGTACGGTTTGGTTTGCCGGGTCGTTCAGACAGAGCGGACAGGCGCGATGTATCGGCTGGCTGGGCAGCCAGGCACGCCAGCTCGTGATGGATCGCGTCCTACGGCGGAGTTTCGGCAGCAGCACCGAGAGCTGGAACGTATAGGTTTCCAATGCGTCTGGAATCTGATCATCAAGGCTGTCCAGTAGCCAAGGCACCCAGCCGGCGAAACTCATGCAACGCAGCCGGTCCGGCTCGATGCCGCTCCGCTGGGAGAGCATCGCCAACAGCGCCAGTGGTGGCGCGGTATCCAGGTCATCGACCTGAGCGTGACCAAGATCGTGCTCCAGCAGCTCGGACACCTCCATGTGATAGCAAATGGCCACGCGGTTGAGCCACGAAGACAAGGCTTCGCCTTCTCTGGGGGCCGGATGCAGTGGCCAGCGTGGCGCTGGCTTCACATCAGTTCCCGCTCGAATTGCCGCCGCCGCTCGCTGGGACCGGTGTAATCGGCCATGCTCAGCGTGCGATGGTTGATCGCTTCCTCGCCGCTCTCCACGGCGACGATGGCCGCCGCCATCAGCAAGTGCGCCAGTTCGCCGATGGTGCCCTCGCTGCGTGTGAGCAAGTAGCGGGCCATGTCCAGCGTGGCAATCGACGAGGGTCGCCGCAGTGGAAGCGAAGCGGCGAAGCTGGCCAGCAGTGAGCAGCAATCGTGGTTGGCCTCCCATACCGGCAGCATCATCGGCTCGAAACGATTTTCCAACTGGTCATCGGAGCGGATGGCCAGGTAGGCGTCACGCGTGCCGACCCCGACCAGTGGGATGCGCAGTTCATTGCCGAGGAAGCGCAGGAGATTGAGGAATTCCCGGCGGTTGACGCTGTTACCGGCCAGGACGTTGTGCAACTCGTCGATCACCAGCATGCGCACGCCGACCTTGCGCAGCAGTGCCAGCGCCAGTTGTTCCATTTCTGGCAGTCGGGGGCGCGGGCGCAGTGGCGCGCCCATTGCGGCGAGCAGCGCAACATAGAAACGGATCACCGACGGCTCAGACGGCATCTGAACGACCAGTACCGGGATGTGCTCCTGGTCGGCGTCGGCGCTGGCTGGATGCGTGCGCCGGAACTTCTCGATGATCATCGACTTGCCGTTGTTGGTTGGGCCAATCAGCAGCAGGTTTGGCATGCGCTGCTTGTTCGGCCACGCATACAGGGTTTCCAGCCGGTTTAACGCTTCGACCGCGCGCGGATAGCCGATCCAGCGGTCGGCGCGAAGACGCTGGATGCGCTCGCCCGCCGGCAGCCGGGCCAATCCCTGCGCCGCCGGCAACAGGTGTAACAAGTCGATGATGGGATATTCGTCCACGGCTACCACTCCTCGATCTGGTCGAACGGTTTGGCCGGAGGCAGGTTGTCTGCCTGCGGATCAGCAACGTCCGTTTTCGGCGGAATCGGCTTGTCCGGCGGAGGCGATGCCTTGAGGTGCTGGCGTCGATCCGCATCGCGCCGCGCCTTGCGCGTGGCCTTCTGTGCGGTGGTCACGATCTCGCGCATCTGCCCGATCATGCGGAACAGTGCCGATTCATCCACCTGCTCGCGCCCTTGCTGCCGTAATTTCGCCAGCGCCTGCCGTTGTTCCCATAGGGTGACAGCCGGGTGCGACAAGGTACGGTAGGGAATTTCCAGGTAGTGCTGACCCTCCGGCTCCAGCACCCAAATGCGGCTGATGTCGCGCGGGTCGCGCCGGATCAGGAACGCAGGCAAGCGGTCGCGCCGAGCTATCCACGGCTTGAGCGCATCGGCGTAGTAGTGGATGTGGTCGATGACGAAGCCGGTGCGGGTCAGCGTGCGGCGGATGATGGGCAGAAAATCGACCAGAAAAGCCGTGGCGCGGGTGACGACGGCCGGTATACCGACACGCGCCACGGCCTCAGCCCAGCGCGCCGCCGGCGGTTGGAACAGGCCGTTGTGCACGGAGCCGTGATAGGTGCCGACCGCCAATGTGAGCCAGCGCTCCAGCTCGCGCAATGTCAGAGCGGCCTTGTTTTCGGAATCGTAGTCGCCGCGCCGGTCCGGGTTGGAGAAGGTTGTTCCCGGTAGATCGTCGTGGATCATCTGCATCGCCGTGCCGATGATCCGTTCCACAATGCCGCCATAGTGCGGCTGTCCCAGCGGACGATAGTCCAGCCGGATGCCATGCTGCTCGCAACCCCGGCGCAGGGCCTCGCTCTTGAACTCGGCCGCGTTGTCTAGGTAGAGCAGCAAGGGCTTGCCGCTCATCGGCCAATCCATTTCCACGTTCAGCCCTTCCAGCCAAGGGCGCTTGTCGCAGGCGATATGCACAAGGCACAGGCCGACCGAGACGGCGGATGGCGCTTCCAACGTGACCACCATTCCAACCACGCAGCGGGTAAACACGTCGATGGCGAGGGTCAGGTACGGGCGGCCAATCGGTTGCCGGTCGCGCTCATCGACCACGATCAGGTCGATGACCGTATGGTCGATCTGTACCTGCTCCAGCGGCGCGGTCACGGCAGGAGGCTCGCCGCCTACACCTTGCAGGTCGCGGGCGGCATCCTGGCCTTCCCGGCGGCGCATGGTTTTGAGCGGATCGAGGCCGGCGATCCGTAAGGCCACGGTGTTGCGCGCCGG
>JAQVJE010000058.1 GCA_028695325.1 Gallionellaceae bacterium | reverse complement strand
GGGTAAAACCCATCCACCTGCTTCTTCACCGTGCCCAGTATCTCGGGCATCTCGATGTCCATGATCTGGTCCTGGATCCAGGTCTGGTCGCTCTTCTCCATGCCCTCGCGGATCTGCAGGCTGAGATAGCGCGCGGCCTGGAAGCTGGGCTTATCGTCCGGGAAATCATAGTGGGCGTACTCGGTCATGCGCTGGTTGAGCATGTCGATGTAGCCCTGCTGGTAGTCGTAGTCCGGATCCTTCACGCCCTCGGTGAAGTCGAGTATGTTGTCCTCCATGATCTCGGCCAGGCGCACGCCCAGGGCGCTGACCAGCTCGCCACGCTTCTCGTCGTCCATGCGCGGAAAGGCCAGGCGGTCGACGTAGTGCACCGCGAAGGCGGTCAGCTCGCCGATGATCTTGAAACCGCGCTGCGGCGTGATGATGTCGTAGTCGGCGCGCGACAGGTTGTCTAGGGCGCGGTCGGCCATGCGCCAGATGGTGGTGGCCAGGGCGGTGGCGATCTCCTCGATGGGACGCTCGCCTTCCTTCTTGAACCAGACGGTCTTGACTCGGGTTGGGGCAGCCATTCATTCACCTAATGCAATGGGGCGCGACGGATCGGTGATCCATTCGCTCCAGGAACCGACATAGAGGCGCGAGCCGGACAGGCCGGCGACCTCCATGGCCAGGATGTTATGGCAGGCGGTGACGCCGGAGCCGCACATGTGGATCACCTCGGAGGGCGCGCGGCCCTTGAGCAGGGCCTGGTAGTTCTCGCGCAGGGCCTCGGGCGGCAGGTAGGTGCCGTCGAGGTCGAGGTTCTCCTCGAAGTTCCAGTTCACCGCGCCGGGCACGTGGCCGGCGACCGGGTCGAGGGGCTCGTACTCGCCGCTGAAGCGGCGCTCCGGGCGGGCGTCGAGGATCAGTCGGCTACCGCTGGCGCTGGCCGCCATGACCTCGTCCGCGGTGGCATACATGGAGCGCTCCGGCAGGCTGGCGCAGGCGCCCTTGCATTCGGCCGCGCAGACCTCCTGGGTGGTCGGCCGGTGTTCGCGCACCCACTTCGGCCAGCCGCCGTCGAGCAGTGCGACACCGGGGTGGCCGAGCCAGCGCAACAGCCACCACAGGCGCACGGCCATGGCACCGAACGCATCGTCGTAGACCACCACCTGCTTGTTGACGCCGATGCCCCACCGGCACAAGCGCTCGGTCAGTGCGTTGACGTCGGGCAGCGGATGGCGACCGCTGCCCGGACCGATGGGGGCCGACAGGTCCTCGTCGAGATGGGCGTAGCGGGCACCGGGGATGTGGCCCTTGAGGTAGGCCTGGCGGCCGGCCTCGGGGTCGGTCAGGGTGAAGCGGCAGTCGACCACGACCCAATTCGGGTCACCCAGGTGGCGGGCGAGGTCGTCGGTGGAAACGAGCGTCGAATAGAACATGGATTCGGTGACGAGTTACGAGTGATGAGTGACGGGCATACGTCTTCCGTCACTCGTAACCCGTCGCAATGACGGGTGTGAAGGCGACGAGCACAGGTGAGGCGACGCTTTCTGTCACCCATCACCCGTCACTCGTCACCGCCAATTAATAGCCGCCCTTGCCGAACGGCTTGGGCAGGCCGGCGACCTTGGCAGCCTGGCGGTTGGGCTGCTTGGGGAACAGCTCGTAGAGCTTCTTCTTCCAGTCGATGCTGTCGTCCTGCTCGTCCAGCATGGCCACCATGTTGCGGAAATTGGGGGTGTGGCCGTCTTCCTGATAGCGCTCGCGCATGAAACGGACCACGGTCCAGTGGTCATCGGTCAGTTTGAGGCCCTCGGCCTCGGCGATGATCGGAACAATCTCGTCGCTGAAGTTGGCTTCGGTCAGGAAATCCTCGTCATCGACTTCCAGTTCTTCGCCGTTCAGTACATATCCCACGGTTTCTCTCCTATTTCACGAGTTGCAATAAACTGCGGACCGGCTCAGCCGGCCGCGACTTCCTTGATGGATTTGTGGGGGACGAACAGGCCGCAGCCATAGGCGCGGTGATGGCCCAGTCCCTGCTCCTGCACCCGCAGCGATTGCTCCTGGCCGACATCGTGCAGCATCAGGCTGTAGCCCCAGACCTCCCCCCCGGGAAGGCGCATTTTACGCCTCTTGCCCGGGATCATGCCGCACTGCACCGCCATTTTTTCCAGTTCGGCCCGCGCGGCGGCGAGAAATTCGACCTCATCGTCGCTATCAAACACCACCAGCGGGGAATACAGGTGGGCGAACGGCAGCAGCTGCCGGTCCTTGGCCGCCCCGATGGCCAGTTCGCCGGCGCCGCTGTCGATGTGCGTGCCCACCAGGCGGTGCACGTCGTCGAGGCGCTCGACCGGTACCCGCAGCACCAGCTTGACCCGGCGGTTGATCACCAGGTTGTCGTTGCGGCCGGTGGGTGCGCCGTGGATGGGATGGATGCCGGCGCCTGCCGTGCCGGCCAGCCAGGGCAGCCGGTCCGCCAGGGCGGCATACAGTGAATAGCCGTGGTCGGCCGGGATCTCGCTACCCACCAAGTCGAACTGCACGTCCTTGCAGCGCGGCACGTATTCGAAATCGCGAATAGCCTCCCACTCCGGGCTGTACAGTCGCATGGCTACTCCCTTTCCTGGCCGGCGGCAAGCGGCCCGGCCCAGTTCAGCATCGCCTCGGCCCAGTATTTCGCCGTCACCGGGTCGACGTCGAAGATGGTGAAGCGGGCGCCGCGCTCGCGTATGCGGATGCGCAACATGGGCGTGCCGCCGGCCTCGTAGTCGACCTGCTGGAGCTCGATCTCCTGGTTGCCGTAGGGGTTGCGGAACTTGCTGAGGGAATTGATCTGGTCCATGGCCGCTAGATTACTTTAGAATATGTTGGATTGCTAAATATTTGACTATATCCGTCAGGTATTGACAGTCCCGCCTAGGGGGTATGTCGACCTACCCGTTCGGGTAGTATCCACCCCCCCCACCGAATAGGCGGGCTACCCCATCGGAATGATGGCCCCGAGCATCAGGCCTCACTAATATGGCACGACTCATCTCGTGCCGGCGTGGTGCCCACGGGTAGTGCAAAGGTAGTGACGACATATCGTTTCGCAAGACCTAAAGGAGAAACAGATGGCTAAGCAAATGTACGATACGCCGAATCTGGACGAGCTGGAAAAAGGCCCGTGGCCCAGCTTCGTCACCGGCATCAAGCGCCTGGCGAAAGACAACGACATGATGGTTGACCTGATGGGTCAACTGGAAACCTCCTACCGTACCCGCTTCGGCTACTGGAAGGGCGGCACGGTCGGCGTGATCGGTTACGGCGGTGGCATCATCCCCCGCTTCACCGAGCTGAAGAACGAAGACGGCACCCCGAAGTTCCCTGAAGCCGCCGAGTTCCACACCCTGCGTATCATCCCGCCTGCCGGCATGCACTACACCTCCGACCTGCTGCGCCAGATGTGCGATGCCTGGCTGGAGACCGGTGGCTCTGGCCTGATCGCCTTCCACGGCCAGTCCGGCGACATCATGTTCCAGGGCATCAAGACCGCTGACGTGCAGCGCGCCTTCGACAAGTTCAACGAGATGGGCTTCGACCTCGGTGGTGCCGGCCCCGCCCTGCGCACCTCCATGTCCTGCGTCGGCGCCGCCCGCTGCGAGATGTCCTGCTACGACGAGGCCCGTGCCCTGCGCGTCGTGATCAACAACAACATCGACGACATGCACCGTCCGTCGCTGCCGTACAAGTTCAAGTTCAAGTTCTCCGGCTGCCCGAACGACTGCACCAACTCCATCCAGCGTTCCGACATGGCCACCATCGGCACCTGGCGCGACAACATCCAGGCCGACGAGAAGCTGGCCCGCGACTGGATGGCCGCGCACAGCATGGAAGACCTGATCAACATGGTCGTCAACATGTGTCCGACCCGCGCCATCCAACTGACCAAGAACGACGGCGCCGCCGCCGGCGAAGGCGTCACCAAGGTGGCCGTCTCCGACAGCAACTGCATCGAGATCGACAACCACAACTGCGTGCGCTGCATGCACTGCCTGAACGTCATGCCCGGCGCCCTGCTGCCTGGCAAGGACAAGGGCGTCACCATCCTGGTCGGCGGCAAGTCCGTGCTGAAGATCGGCGCCTCCATGGGCACCGTGGTGATCCCGTTCATGAAGATGGAATCCGACGAGGATTTCGAGAAGCTGAACGAGCTGTCCCGCAACATCCTGGACTTCTTCGCCGAAAACGCCCTCGAGCACGAGCGCACCGGCGAGATGATCGAGCGCATCGGCCTGGTCAACTTCCTGGAAGGCCTGGACATCCCGATCGATCCCAGCATGATCATCCACCCGCGCACCAATCCCTACGTCCGCACCGACGGCTGGGACGAGGAAGTGCAGAAGTGGAACGAGCGTAAGGCCGCCGCCTGAGCTCCCGGTCGCCGCACCCACGCGGGCTTCGCTGCCCGCGCGGGCGGCAGAAGATAGCGGATACCAGCATCTTAAAGTTTTCTGATCTCACTTAGTTGGAGACAAGAATGGCAGAACGTACTCACGAGACCATCGAATCCGGTACCCCGGACCCGATGCCGTACATGCACCCCGTCATGGCCAAGAACTATGGCAAGTGGACCTTCCACAGCCATCCGCGGCCGGGTGTCCTCTACCACCGCGCCGCCAGCGGTGACGAAATCTGGACCGTCAAGGCCGGTACCCAGCGCCAGATGGACCACTACACCATCCGCAAGCTGGCCGACATCGCCGACCAGTTCGCCGACGGCTTCGTCCGCTTCACCACCCGCTCGAACATCGAGTACATGGTCACCGACAAGACCAAGGTCGACGGTTTGATCAAGGCCCTGACCGACAACGGCTTCCCGGTCGGCGGCACCGCCAACTCGGTGTCCATGATCGCCCACACCCAGGGCTGGCTGCACTGCGACATCCCCGGCACCGACGCCTCCGGCGCCGTCAAGGCCCTGATGGACGAGCTCTACCACGAGTTCGTCAACTGCGAGATGCCCAACCGGGTCAAGCTGTCCACCTCCTGCTGCGAGATCAACTGCGGCGGCCAGGCAGACATCGCCATCGTCATCCAGCACACCAAGCCGCCGAAGATCAACCATGACCTGGTGGCCAACGTCTGCGAGCGTCCCTCCGTCGTCGCCCGCTGCCCGGTCGCGGCCATCCGCCCCGCCCTGGTGAACGGCAAGCCCTCCCTGGAAGTGGACGAGAAGAAGTGCATCTGCTGCGGCGCCTGCTTCCCCCCGTGCCCCCCGATGCAGATCAACGACCCCGAGCACTCCAAGTTCGCCATCTGGGTCGGCGGCAAGAACTCCAACGCCCGTTCCCGTCCCACCTTCCACAAGCTGGTCGCCTCCGGCCTGCCCAACAACGCCCCGCGTTGGCCGGAAGTCGGTGCCGTGGTCAAGAAGATCCTCGCCACCTACAAGGCCGACGGCCGTCCATGGGAGCGCATGAACGACTGGATCGACCGCATCGGTTGGCCCGCCTTCTTCGAGAAGACCGGTCTGCCCTTCACCAAGTACCACGTCGACAACTGGCGCGGTGGCCGCAACAGCCTGAACGCCTCCGCTCACATCCGCTTCTGATGTGACAACGCGCCGGGGGCCCCGCTCCCGGCGTTGTCGAGCAATCGGTTATCTGGAGTTAGGGATATTCAAATGAAGATCGGTGTATTAGTTAACGAAGGGCCTTACACCCACGAGGCCTCCGACAGCGCCTACAACTTCACCAAGGCGGCGCTGGAGAAGGGTCACGAGATCTACCGCGTGTTCTTCTATCACGATGGCGTCAACAACTCGACCCGTCTGACCGAGCCCCCGCGCGACGACCGTCACATCGTCAACCGCTGGAGCGAGCTGGCCAAGCAGTACAGCCTCGACCTGGTGGTCTGCATCGCCGCCGCCCAGCGCCGCGGCATCATGGACGAGAACGAGGCCAAGCGTCAGGGCAAGGACGCCCACAACATCGCCGAGGGTTTCCGGATTTCCGGTCTCGGCCAACTGGTGGAAGCCGGCATCCAGTGCGATCGCCTGGTGACCTTCGGCGACTGAGGAATACGAGATGAGCGACGAAATGGATATGGAAGAAGGCGGCGTCGTCAAGCAGTTCATGTTCGTGAACCGCAAGGCGCCCTACGGCACCATCTACGCCCTCGAGGGCCTGGAAGTGGTGCTGATCTCGGCCGCGTTCGAGCAGGATGTCAGCATGGCCTTCATCGACGACGGCGTGTACGAGCTGAAGAAGGGCCAGGACACCAAGGAACTGGGCCAGAAGAACTTCTCGCCCACCTACCGTGCCCTGGAAGGCTACGACATCGAGAAACTGTACGTGGAACGCGAGTCCATGGAGGCCCGCGGCCTGACCGAGGATGACCTCCTGGTGGACGTGGTCGTCATGGATCGCGCCGAACTTGCCGCCAAGATGGCCGAGCAAGACGTCCTGATCAGCTTCTGAGGGAGATCGATATGCTGCACATCGTCAACAAGTCGCCCTACGAGCGCAACTCCCTGGAGAGCTGCCTGCGCCTGGCGACCAAGGGTTCCGCGGTCCTGCTGATCGAGGATGGCGTTTACGGCGCCACCAAGGGCGGCAACTTCGAGGGCAAGGTTCAGGCGGCCATGGCCGACGTGAAGGTGTATGTCCTGGGTCCCGATCTCTCCGCGCGCGGCATGGCCGATCGCGTTCTGGACGGGGTGAGTGTCGTGGATTACGGCGGTTTTGTGGATCTGGTCGCAGAACACAGCAACTGTCAGTCCTGGTTGTAATTTTGAATCGTTAGGAGAATTAACATGCCCATGGTTGAAGTCGCTGGTAAAGAGTTTGAAGTCGACGAAGAAGGCTATCTGGTCAATCTGGCCGACTGGGACGAGAACATCGCCGGTTACCTGGCCCAGGAAGAGAAGGTCGAGATGACCGAGAACCACTGGGAAGTGGTCAACTTCCTGCGCGAGTACTACAGCGAGTACCAGATCGCCCCCGCCATCCGCGTGCTGACCAAGGCCATCGCCAAGAAGCTGGGTCCGGACAAGGGCAACAACAAGTACCTGTACGAGTTGTTCCCCTACGGCCCCGCCAAGCAGGCCTGCAAGATCGCCGGCCTGCCGAAGCCGACCGGCTGCATCTGATCCCAGGTGCCAGGCCGGCCACGGTCGGCCTAGTCTCCCGGCTATTGAACCCAATAGCCGAGAGTCGAGAGTGGAGACAGCGTCCTCCACTCTCCACTCTCGACTGTACGTAACGAGGAACGAATGTCAGCCCTGACCGCTCTCTACATCGGCCTTTACTACGTTGCCGCGATCATCCTGATCGGCGGCCTGGCTTATCGGATCTACGAGTACGCCAAGACCCCGGCGCCGCTCAACATACCCACCACCCCGGCCCCCACCACGGCCATGGGTGTACGCTTCCGCATGTTCCGCGAGGTAGCCTTCTTCGAGAGCCTGTTCAAGTCGAACAAGTGGATCTGGCTGTTCGGTTACCTCTTCCACGTCGGCCTCGCCCTGGTGCTGTTGCGCCACGTGCGCTACTTCGTCGCCGAGCCCGGCGTGCTGATCACCTTCATCCAGCCCTTTGGCAAGTACGCCAGCCTGGCCATGGTGGCCGGCCTGGCCGGCCTGTGGGCGCGCCGTTTCCTGGTCGACCGGGTGCGCTACATCTCCACCCCGTCCGACCACCTGATGCTGGCCCTGCTCATCGCCATCGGCCTGTCCGGCATGGCCATGACCTTCGTCGCCCACACCGACATCGTCCAGCTCAAGGCCTTCGCCCTCGGCCTCGTCACCTTCGACTGGCAGCCCCTGCCGGGCGACGGTGCCCTCCTGGTCCACCTGTTCCTGGTAGCCCTGCTGATGATCATCTTCCCGATCAGCAAGCTGCTGCATGTCCCCGGCGTCTTCTTCAGCCCCACCCGCAACCAGGTGGACAACCCGCGCGAACGCCGCCACCTGGCCCCCTGGGCCGCGGCGCTCGACAAGGACAACGGCTGAGCCGTCCTGCCGGACATCGACTGAAAACATCAAGGAGCTAACGTGGCCGCACCCCAGTTCGAAGTACCCAAACTGTCGGATACCGCCTACACCGCCGTGCCCAAGGTCCAGGAAGGCTCGATGGCCCACATGAAGGCCTTCGTCGCCGGCAAGGGTCCGCAGGAATTCCTCGGCTATCCGCATGAACTCGGCGAGGATTGGCAGGAGCGCGTCATCGACCGCATGGGTCTGGCGCTGAAGAAATACCGTTCCCTGCGCGTATTCATGGACGCCTGCGTGCACTGCGGCGCCTGCACCGACAAGTGCCACTACTTCCTCGGCACTGGCGACCCCAACAACATGCCGGTCGCGCGCCAGGAGCTGATGCGCAAGGTCTATCGCCGCTACTTCACCCTGCCGGGCAAGATCGCCCCCTGGCTGGTGGGCGCCGAGGACCTCACCAAGGACACCCTGGACCAGTGGTTCAACTACTACCACCAGTGTTCAGAGTGCCGGCGCTGCTCCGTGTACTGCCCCTACGGCATCGACACCGCCGAGATCACCATGGCCGGCCGCGAGATCCTCAACTACGCCGGCTACGGCCAGAAGTATTCCAACGAGATCCTCGGCAAGGTGCAGAAGATCGGCAACAACCTCGGCCTGCCCGGCCCGGCCCTGGAAGACACCCTGGCCGGCCTGGAAGAGGACATCGAGATGGACACCGGCGTCGCGGTGAAGATGCCCCTCGACGTCCAGGGCGCAGAG
Source organism: Gallionellaceae bacterium (assembly GCA_028695325.1). Classification (GTDB taxonomy): domain Bacteria; phylum Pseudomonadota; class Gammaproteobacteria; order Burkholderiales; family Thiobacillaceae; genus Parasulfuritortus. Next base: position 4,586 of record JAQVJE010000058.1, on the reverse strand, counting down.
ATCCTGTTCGTCACCCCGTCGGCCGACTTCTTCTCCGAGCCGCACGTCGAGTCGCTGATCGGCTATGCCAAGGTGTTCCACGCCGCTGGTGCCTCCTGGACCATGTCCAGCCACGCCTCCGAGGCGGGCAACTTCGGCCTCTTCAACGGCAACTACGAGCAGATGCGCAAGATCGCCATGCGCATCCGCGACGCCGCCCTGGAACTGGGCGTCAAGCGCATCATCGTCGGCGAGTGCGGCCACGCCTGGCGCGTCGCCTATGCCTTCTGGAACACCCTGACCGGCATCGGCTACGGCGGCAACGACCCCTTCTCGATCGAACTGCAGAAGCAGCTCGACCCGCGCTACAAGCAGCCCACCCACATCTGCGAGTACACCTGGGACCTGATCCAGCAGGGCGTGCTGAAGTTCGACAAGTCGCTCAACGACCACCGCACCATCACCTTCCACGATTCCTGCAACGTGGCGCGTGGTTCCCGCATGGGCGACGAGCCGGGCGGCCAGTTCACCATCCCGCGCAACATCATCAAGGCGGTGGCGAACAACTTCCATGACATGGCCGAGGAGACCATCGGCGAGTCCACCTTCTGCTGCGGCGGCGGTGGCGGCGTACTGACCGACGACCTCATGGAGGTACGGGTCAAGGGCGCCCTGCCGCGTATGAACGCCTACAACGCCGTGGCGCAGGAGAAGGGCGTCAACTTCCTGGCCCTGATCTGCGCCATCTGCAAGGCCCAGTTCACCAAGGTGGTGCCCTATTACGGTTTTGACATGAGCCAGGTTGGCGGCGTGCACCAGCTGGTCAGCACCGCCATCAAGCTGGAACAGGATTGATAGGTTGAATTAGCCGCGGGCGACCGCGTACAGACACAGGCGGCCCTGCCGCGCGATTTACGATAGGAGAGCGAAGATGTCGGTCACATCCAAGGACGTAAAGAAGACTGAAGGCCTGACCTGGCGCCGTTTCAAGGACGGCGAGTCCGAGGCGGACTACCGTTCCGAGCAGGACAAGATCTTCCAGGCCAGCTGGACCCACAAGTGCCCCGAGTACGTGCTCTCCACGCCGCCCTGCCAGGGCTCCTGCCCGGCCGGCGAGGATATCCGGTCCTACCTGAACATCGTGCGCGGCATCGAGAAGCCGCCCGTGGGCGCCGACGGCAAGCCCACCATGTCCTGGCAGGAATACGCCTGGCGCCGCCTGACCGAAGCCAACCCGTTCCCGGCCGTCATGGGCCGCGTCTGCCCGGCCCCCTGCGAATCCGGCTGCAACCGCAACCAGGTGGAAGAGAACGTTGGCATCAACTCGGTCGAGCACTTCCTGGGCAACTGGGCGATCGACAACAAGCTGGCCTTCAACAAGCCGACCGCCGCCAAGACCGGCAAGAAGGTCGCCATCATCGGCGGCGGTCCCGCCGGCCTGGCCGCCGCCTACCAGCTGACCCTGAAGGGCCACAGCTGCACCATCTTCGACGACCACGCCGAACTGGGCGGCATGATGCGCTACGGCATCCCCGGCTTCCGCACCCCGCGCGAGGTACTCGACGCCGAGATCCAGCGCATCCTCGACCTGGGTGTCGAGACCAAGCTGAACTGCCGCATCGGCACCGACGTCAGCATGGAGTCGATCGAGAAGGACTACGACGCCGTCCTGATGGGGCTGGGTGCCCAGGCCGGCCGCGCCCTGCCGGTCGACGGCGCCGACGCCCCCAACTGCGTCACCGCCATGGCCTTCCTGCGCGCCTTCAACGAAGGCCGCCTGCAGCACGTCGGCAACAAGGTGGTGGTCATCGGCGGTGGCGACACCTCCATCGACGTCGCCACGGTCGCCCGCCGTCTCGGCAAGATCACCAATGCATCCGACAAGGACCTGCCGGAGAACGTCCTGGCCGGCCAGACCGCCCATGACGTCGCCGCCATCGCCGCCCGCCAGGGTGTCGAGGTGGTCCTGATCTCCCGCGCCACCATCGACAAGATGGCCGCCAACAAGCACGAGATCGAGCAGGCCCAGGCCGAAGGCATCGCCATCGTCGGCGGCGTCACCCCGGTCGGCGTGGTCAAGGGTCCGGACGGCCGCGCCACCGCCCTGCGCGTGGCCAAGTTCGAAGTGGTCGGCAAGGAAACCAAGATCATCGAAGGCACCGAGGAAGACATCACCGGCGACCTGATCGTCTCCGCCATCGGCCAGGCGGTCGACTTCACCGGCCTCGAAGTCTTCAACAACAACAACGGCCTGATCAAGACCGACAAGAACTACCGCTTCCCCGGCAAGCCGAACGTCTTCGTCGCCGGCGACGTGATCCGTCCGCACCTCCTGACCACCGCCATCGGCCACGCCCGCATCTGCGCCGAGGGCATCGACGAGTTCCTGGCCGGCGAGGAAGTGGACAAGCGGCCCAAGGTGGACGTCCACCATTGGGACCTGGTGCGCAAGTGGGTCGAATCCGGCCATGACTACGCCGAGCACCACGGCCAGGTATGGGGCACGTCCGACTGGAAGGACACCATCCACAACTTCGAGGACCGCTCGCAGCGCTACATCATCCCGTCCACCCAGCTGTTCCTGGGCCACTTCGCCAACACGCCGCGCCTGAAGCGCGAGGTCACCGTGCTGGACAAGGACAGCGCCCTGGGCAACTTCCAGGACCGCCTGCACGCCCTCGACGAGAAGCAGGCCGTGGCCGAGGCCAAGCGCTGCATGTCCTGCGGCCTGTGCTTCGAGTGCGACAACTGCGTCATCTACTGCCCGCAGACCGCCGTGTTCAAGGTCAGGAAGAAGGACGGCCCGACCACCGGCCGCTACGTGGACACCGACTATGCCAAGTGCATCGGCTGCCACATCTGCGCCGACGTCTGCCCGACCGGCTACATCCAGATGGGCATGGGCGACTGACGCAGCAAGTCAACAGCGATCGGAAGGAAATACCTAATGGCGAGCTTACGCGACAAGCTGCGGGCCCTGGCCCTGATCGGCGCGCTGGCTGGCCTGGCCATGGCCCCGGCCATGGCCGGCCAGGCCACGCCGGCGAAGGGCAAGGGCGACAAGTGCGTGGAAGACACTGACTACATGCGCCGCAACCACATGGAACTGCTCAAGCATCATCGCGACAAGACGATGCACCAGGGCATCCGCACCACCCGGCACAGCCTGAAGGGCTGCGTCGAGTGCCATGCCAGCGCGAAGACCGGCAGCGTGGCCGCCAGCAAGGACGACTTCTGCGCCGCCTGTCACGCCTATGCCGCCGTCAAGGTGGACTGCTGGGACTGCCACGCGACCAAGCCCAAGGCGGCCCAGGCCGCCGTGCCCGGCCTCAGCGCGCTGCAATCCGGAGGACAAACCCAATGAGCGAGCAGAACCGCACCGAAAACACGGATCGCCGCGACTTCCTGAAGGTCAGCGCCGGCATGGCCGGCCTCGCCGTGGCGCCGGGCGTCCTGCTGTACGGCATCTCGGCACACGGCCGCGCTCCCGACGAGCCCGCCTCCGCCAAGGTGCGCTGGGGCATGCTGATCGACACCAGCAAGTGTGCCGACGGCTGCGACGAGTGCACCACCGCCTGCGCCAGCGAGAACGGCCTGTCCGGCGCGACCGGGCCGCAGGACTCGCAGTGGATCCGCAAGATGCACATCAAGAACCTGCAGACCGGCGCCGAGCACAACGTGCCGATGCTGTGCCAGCACTGCGAGAACCCGCCCTGCGTCGACGTCTGCCCGACCGGCGCCTCGATGAAGCGCGCCGACGGCATCGTCCTGGTCGACCGCCACATCTGCATCGGCTGCCGCTACTGCATGATGGCGTGCCCGTACAAGGCCCGCTCCTTCGTGCACGAGCCCCTCGCCGAGCAGAACCCCGAAGTGCCGCGCGGCAAGGGCTGTGTCGAGTCCTGCACCTTCTGCGTGCAACGCGTCGACCGTGACGAGACGCCTGCCTGCGTCGAGGCCTGCAACAAGGATGGCCACATGGCCATACAGTTCGGCGACCTCAACGACCCCGACAGCGCCATCGCCAAGGCCATGAAGGCCTATGCCACCACCGAGGTTCGCGCCGATCTGGGCCTGAACACCGGTGTCCGTTACCAGGGGATCTGAACCATGGCTGAAAACGTCTGCATGAGTCGTAGCTGCGCCAAGAGCTCCGAGTTCTGGGTGCTGCTGATGCTGGGCGGCCTGCTCGCCCTGGGCACCCTGTCCGCCTTCTTCTACCTCGAGCATCACGGCCACGTGATGACCGGCATGAATAACCAGATCGTCTGGGGCCTGCCGCACGTGTTCGCGGTGTTCCTCATCGTCGCCGCCTCCGGGGTGCTCAACGTCGCCTCCATCGGCTCGGTGTTCGGCAAGAAGATGTACAAGGCGCGTGCGCCGCTGTCCGGCCTGCTGGCCCTGGCCATGCTGGCCGGCGGCCTCGGCGTGCTGGTGCTCGACCTGGGTCGCCCGGACCGCCTGATCGTGGCCATGACCCACTACAACTTCAAGTCCATCTTCGCCCTCAACATGATCTTCTACAACGGCTTCTTCGCCATTGTGGGGCTGTACCTGATCACCATGATGTCGAGGAACCTGAAGCACTACTCGCACCCGATCGGCCT
>JAQVJE010000057.1:6750-13324 GCA_028695325.1 Gallionellaceae bacterium | reverse complement strand
CCATCCCGGTTGACCAGGTAGCCACCCTCGCCGCGCACCGCCTCGGTGATCAGGCAGCCGACCTCCGGGATGCCGGTGGGGTGGAACTGCCAGAACTCCATGTCCTCCAGCGGCAGGCCGGCACGCAGGACCATGCCGAGGCCGTCGCCGCTGTTGATGTGGGCGTTGGTGGAGTGGCGGAAGATGCGCGCGCCGCCGCCGGTGGCGAGCAGGGTCGCGCGCGCCTCGAACAGGCAGGGCTCGCCGGTCTCGATCTCCAGGGCGACCACGCCGAGGACGTAGCCGTCCTGGTCGCGCACCAGGTCGAGGGCGTAGAACTCGTCGAAGAACCGGGTGCGGGCGGCGATGTTGCGCTGGTACAGGGTGTGCAGCAGGGCATGGCCGGTGCGGTCGGCGGCGGCGCAGGTGCGCACCGCCTGTTCGCCACCGAAGTGCTTCGACTGGCCGCCGAACGGGCGCTGGTAGATCTTGCCGTTGGCCAGGCGCGAGAACGGCAGGCCCATGTGCTCCAGCTCGTACACGGCGCTGGCGGCGTTGCGGCACATGAACTCGATGGCGTCCTGGTCGCCCAGATAGTCGGAGCCCTTCACCGTGTCGTACATGTGCCAGCGCCAGTCGTCCTCGGACACGTTGCCGAGCGCGGCGGTGATGCCGCCCTGGGCCGACACGGTGTGCGAGCGGGTCGGAAAGACCTTGGAGATCACCGCCACCTTGAGGTCGGCCTGGGCCATCTGCAGGGCGGCCCGCAGGCCGGCGCCGCCGCCGCCGACGATGACGGCATCGAAGGTCCGTTTGGGGATCATGGCGCCACCTGCCACAGTATGTCGGCCGCCCAGACCAGGCAGGCCAGGTAGAGCACGCCGGCGGCAAAATAGAGCGCCAGGCGCAGGCCCAGGTCGTGCAGGTAGTCGATGGCGATCTCGCGCAGGCCGATCCAGGCGTGCCCGAGCAGGGCGGCGCAGAACAGCAGGGTCGCCGCCTTGGCGGGCAGCGGCGCGAACAGGCCGCGCCAGGCGGCGTAGCCGGTACCGCCCGAGTGCCAGGCATAGAGGCCGAACAGGGGCAGGTAGAGGGCCATGACCACGGCGCTGGCGCGCTGCGCCAGCCAGGGGGCGAGCCCGCGCCGGGCGCCGCCGACGCTCTTCATGCCAACCCCGCGACGGCGACGAGACCGGCCAGGCCGAGGGCGGCGGCGAGGACCAGACGGGCGGTGAGGCGGGCGGGCGCGCGCCCTGCGCCCAGGCCGAGGTCGAGGCCGAGGTGGCGCAGGCCGGCCAGCAGGTGGTGCAGGGCCGCCCAGGCCGCGGCCAGCCAGCAGAGGCGGCCGGGAGCGCCAGCCAGCCAGGCGGTCACCGCGGCATAGTCCACTGGCGAGCGCAGGCTGAGCATCCAGAGGTAGCAGAGCCCCGGCAACGCCAGGGCGAGCGCCGCGCCGCTCGCCCTGTGCAGGATGGACACCCAGGCGCCGACCGGCAGACGGATCCGCCTCAGGTCGAGGAAATACGGACGCGGCGCGGGCACAGGATCATCCCCGCCGCGCCGCCTCCGCCACCGCCTGCGGCACCCGCTCGGCCAGACGCGGGTCGAAGGGCTTCGGGATGATGTAGTCGCGGCCGAACTCCAGGCTGTCCAGCTTGTAGGCCGCCAGCACCTCGGCCGGCACCGGCTCGCGGGCCAGTTCGGCCAGGGCCTTCGCGGCGGCGATCATCATCGGCTGGGTGATCGCCTTGGCGCGGGCGTCGAAGGTACCGCGGAAGATATAAGGGAAGCCGAGCACGTTGTTGACCTGGTTCGGGTAGTCGGAGCGGCCGGTCGCCATGAGTGCGTCATCGCGCGCCGCATTGACCTCGGCCGGGCTGATCTCCGGGTCCGGGTTGGCCATGGCGAACAGGATCGGCCGCGCCGCCATGCTCTTCACCATCGCCTGCGAAACGAGATTGGGACCGGACACGCCGATGAAGACGTCGGCGCCCGCCATGGCGTCGGCCAGGGTGCGCATGTCCGTTTCCTTGGCGAACTCCTGCTTGTGGGCGTTGAGGTCGCTGCGGCCGGAATGGATAACGCCCTTGGAGTCCACCAGAGTCATGTTGGCCTTGTTGCCGCCCATGGCGACCAGGAGGCGCATGCAGGCGAGCCCCGCGGCGCCGGCGCCCAGGCAGACCAGCCGGATGTCGTCAAGGCGCTTGCCCTGTACCTCGAGGGCGTTGATGAGGCCGGCGCACATCACCACGGCGGTGCCGTGCTGGTCGTCGTGGAAGACCGGGATGTCGAGGCGTTCCTTGAGCGCCTTCTCGATCTCGAAGCAGTGTGGCGCGGCGATGTCCTCCAGGTTGATGCCACCGAAGGTGGGGGCGATGTTGACCACGGTCTCGATGAAGGACTCGACCGAGGGCGCCGCCACCTCGATGTCGAACACGTCGATGCCGCCGAAACGCTTGAACAGCACGCCCTTGCCCTCCATGACCGGCTTGGAGGCCAAGGGGCCCAGGTTGCCGAGGCCGAGGATGGCGGTGCCGTCGGTGATCACCGCCACCAGGTTGCCCTTGTTGGTGTAGCGGTAGGCGTCGGCGGGATTCTCGGCGATGGCGCGCACCGGCGCGGCCACGCCCGGAGTATAGGCGAGCGACAGGTCGACCTGGGTGGCGCAGGGTTTGGAGGATTCGACGGAGACTTTACCGGGGCGGGGAAACTCGTGGTAGTCGAGGGCTTTTTGCTTCAGGTCGGACATGATGTGCGGTGGATCGAGTTACAGGTGCCGCATCCTAACATTTCGGCGCCTTCGGTTTCGCTGCCGCGACATGCGCGGCATGCCTTGGTTATGCTTGCATCCTGTGCCAAGCTGAGCGAGCAATCCAGGGAGAGCGCATGCCGCACCGCAAACCGACTGCCAAGCCTTCGACCCGCAGGCCCGCCCCGCGCCGGCCGCGCATCGGCCTGGCCCTGGGTAGCGGCGCGGCCCGCGGCTGGGCGCACGTGGGCGTGATCCGGGCCCTGGAGGCGGCCGGGGTACGGCCAGACCTGGTGTGCGGCACTTCGATCGGCGCCCTGGTGGGGGCCGCCTATGCCGCCGGCGAACTCGACCGCTTCGAGCGCTGGCTGAACGGCCTCGGCGTCGCCGACGTGATCGCCTTCCTGGACGTCGGCCTGGCCGGCGGCATGATCAAGGGCGAGCGCCTGATGCGCTTCTTCCGGCGCAACTTCCTCGATCGCCCCATCGAGCGGCTGGCCCTGCCATTCGGCGTGGTGGCCACCTCGCTGCACAACGGCGGCGAGGTCTGGCTGCGCGAGGGTTCGACCATCGACGCGGTGCGCGCCTCCCTCGCCCTGCCAGCCCTGTTCACGCCGGTGCGCCACGAGGGCCGGCTGCTGGTCGACGGTGGCCTGGTGAACCCGGTGCCGGTGTCGCTGGCGCGAGCCATGGGCGCCGAGGTGGTGATCGCGGTCGACCTCAGCGCCGACATATTGGGCCGCCACCTGAACGAGGCGCACGCGGACGAGGGAGCGGCCGGCGAGATCGCCGACTGGCTGCGCCGCCTGCAGGACAACCTGAGCGCCCTGCTGCCCGAGCGCGAGGAGGCCGAGCCTCGCCTGCCATCCATGCTCGACGTGGTGGCCTCCAGCATCAACATCATGCAGGTGCGCATCAGCCGCAGCCGCATGGCCGGCGACCCGCCCGACCTGGTGGTGACGCCGCGCCTGGCCCAGCTCGGCCTGCTCGACTTCCATCGCACTGGCGATGCGATCGCCGAGGGCCGGCGCGCGGTGGAGGCGGTGCGGGAGGGCCTGGACAGGCTGTTCGCCTGACCCGAAACGACGCGCAAGCCAGCCCTGACCCAGCGGCTTGTCATTCCTGACAAACGAAGCGGCCGCCGTCACGCACGGGGCCGGCGGCGCCAGAACTTGGCCGCCGAATGGTTTCGCGCTCGCGGCAGGCGACCACCGCCATGACTTGGTAGAATTGCGGTTTTTCCAGACTCCGTCCGCTTTCCGCCATGAACAATCCCTTCGACACCCGCCAGACCTTCGACGCCGGCAACGGCCAGACCGCCGCCTACTATTCCCTGCCGCAACTGGAGAAGACCGGCATCGGCCCGGTCTCGAAACTGCCGGTGTCCATCCGCATCGTCCTCGAATCGGTGCTGCGCAACTGCGACGGCGTCAAGGTCACCGAGAAGCACGTGCGCGACCTCGCCAACTGGCAGCCGAACGCCGCCCGCAGCGAGGAGATCCCCTTCGTGGTCGCCCGCATCCTGCTGCAGGACTTCACCGGCGTGCCGCTGCTCGCCGACCTCGCCGCCATGCGCTCGGCCGCCGCCCGCGCCGGCAAGGACCCGAAGAAGGTGGAGCCGCTGGCCCCGGTCGAGATGGTGGTCGACCATTCCGTGCAGGTAGACGTGTTCGGCCGCCCGGACGCCCTGCAGGAAAACATGCGGATCGAGTTCGAACGCAATCGTGAACGGTACCAGTTCCTCAAGTGGGGCATGCAAGCCTTCGACACCTTCAAGGTGGTCCCCCCGGGCGTCGGCATCGTGCACCAGGTCAACCTGGAATACCTGGCCCGCGGCGTCATGCAGAAGGATGGGGTCTGCTACCCCGACACACTGGTGGGCACCGACAGCCACACCACCATGATCAACGGCCTCGGCGTGGTGGCCTGGGGCGTCGGCGGCATCGAGGCGGAGGCCGGCATGCTCGGCCAGCCGGTCTACTTCCTCACCCCGGACGTGGTCGGCGTCGAACTCACCGGCACCGCCCAGCCGGGCATCACCGCCACCGATATCGTCCTCACCCTCACCGAGATGCTGCGCAAGGCGAAGGTGGTGGGCAAGTTCGTCGAGTTCTACGGCGAGGGCGCCGAGCGACTGCCGGTCACCGACCGCGCCACCATCGCCAACATGGCGCCGGAATACGGCGCCACGATGGGCTTCTTCCCGGTCGACGAGGCCACCTGCCAGTACTACCTGGCCACCGGCCGCGACCCGGCCCAGGTGGACACCCTGCGCAACTATTTCAAGGCGCAGGACCTGTTCGGCATCCCCAAGGCCGGCAGCATCGAATACAGCCAGACCCTGAGCCTCTACCTCGGCTCGGTGAAGCCCTCGGTGGCCGGCCCTAAGCGGCCGCAGGACCGCATCAACCTCTATGCCCTGAAGGAGTCGTTCGAGACCCTGCTCGAACTGCCCCGCGCCGACGGCGGCTTCGACAAGAAGGCCGGCCGTGAAGGCTCCGGCCTGCAACACGGCGACGTGGTGATCGCCGCCATCACCTCCTGCACCAACACCTCCAACCCCGGCGTCATGCTGGCCGCCGGCCTCTTGGCCCAAAAGGCCGTGGCCAAGGGACTGAAGGCGGCGCCGCACGTCAAGACCAGCCTGGGCCCCGGCTCGCGCGCGGTGACCGAATACCTGCAGGCGGCCGGCCTGCTCGGCGACCTGGAGAAACTCGGCTTCGGCGTAGTGGGCTACGGCTGCACCACGTGTATTGGCAATAGCGGCCCGCTGCCCGAGGCGATCGAGAAGGAGATCCTGGACCGCGACCTGGTGGCCTGCTCGGTGCTGTCCGGCAACCGCAACTTCGAGGCCCGCGTGCACCAGAACGTCAAGGCCAACTTCCTGATGAGCCCGCCCCTGGTGGTGGCCTTCGCCCTGGCCGGCCGGGTCGACATCGACCTGGCCAGCGAGCCGATCGGCCAGGGCACGGACGGCCCGGTGTTCCTGAAGGACATCTGGCCCAGCAACGAAGAGGTCGCCGCGCTGCTCCCGAAGGCCGCCGACGCCAGTGCCTACGCCATCTACAAGGACGTCGGCGCCGACAACCCGCTCTGGGACGCCGTGCCCGCCCCGGCCGGCCAGGTCTACGAGTGGGACGGCGCCTCCACCTACATCCAGGAGCCGCCCTTCTTCGCCTCTGCCGCCGCGCCCAATCCGGCCGTGCGCGGCGCCCGCGCGCTGGCCATCTTCGGCGACTCGGTGACCACCGACCACATCTCCCCGGCCGGCGGAATCAAGCCTGCGGCGCCGGCCGGCAGGTACCTGGTCGAGCACGGCGTGACCCAGAAGGACTTCAACAGCTACGGCGCCCGGCGCGGCAACCACGAGGTGATGATGCGCGGCACCTTCGCCAACGTGCGCATCAAGAACCTGATGATCCCCGGCAGCGAGGGCGGCGTGACACTCCACAACGGCGAGCAGATGGCGATCTACGACGCCTCGATGAAGTACCAGGCCGAGGGCACCCCGCTGATGATCTTCGCCGGCGAGGAATACGGCACCGGCTCCAGCCGCGACTGGGCCGCCAAGGGCACCCAGCTACTCGGCGTCAAGGCCGTGGTGGCGAAGAGCTTCGAGCGCATCCACCGCGCCAACCTGGCCGGCATGGGCGTGCTGCCGTTGCAGTTCAAGGACGGCATGGATGCCGCCAGCCTGGGCCTGAAGGGCGACGAGTCCTTCGACCTCACCGGCCTGGAGGACGGCATCACGCCGCAGCAGGACCTGACCCTGGTCGTCCGGCGCGCCGACGGTTCCAGCCAGAATGTCCCCCTCAAACTGCGCCTGGACACCCCGATCGAGATCGA
>JAQVJE010000057.1:1388-6650 GCA_028695325.1 Gallionellaceae bacterium | reverse complement strand
GCCCTACGGCATGCCGATGCCACCGGGAATGCCGCCCTACGGCATGTCCTATCCGATGCTGCCGGCCGCGCCGGCGGCGGAGCCCCAGCCGGCCGCCGTCTCCGCGCCCGCCCCGGCTCCGGTGGCCGAACCCACGCCCGTGGCAGCGCCCGCCGCCCCGGCAGCGGCAGCGGCACCGGCACCGGCACCGGCGGCCATGCCGGCGACCATGCCGCTGCCCTTCTTCCCGGGCGCCAACCCCTACATGAGCAACGTGCCGCCCAACCCCTTCGCCATGATGCTGGCCCAGCCCACCCAGCAGACCTACCGCCCCTACGAGATGCGTCGCATCATCGAGCAACCGGAGAAGGTCCAGCTGATGCAGATGGCCCTGCCGATGATGACCGGGTTGATGCGGATGGACATGCCGAACGCGATGAACTACTTCGCACGCAAGTACAAGGCCCAGCCGGGCCTGAGCTTCGACGACGTGCGCGACTCGCTGTTCCTGCGCGCCAACCAGCTCAACATGAAGAAGGTCGGCGAGAGCCTGATGTGGAAGGACTTCCAGGCCGTCCTCGGCGACACGAACGCCCCCCGCATCGAGGTCTTTTCCTTCTGCGACATCGCGGTCGGCCGCGACCTGCTGCAGATCAGCCCGGAGTTCATCGTCTTCCTGCCCTGCCGGGTCGCCATCATGGAGGATGCCGACAAGGCCATCTGGGTGCTGATGCTGGACTGGAACCTGGACTGGATCGCCGGCTACGAGCAGAGGCTGGGCGTCAGCGCCGAACTGCTCAAGGGCGCCCGCGACATCAACGACCGCATGGACGAGATGATGCGCGCCGCCGCCAACGGCGACCTCTGAGGGCCGGCTCAGGGTTCGCGCAGCTGCACGCTGGCCAGCAGCCGCTCGTAGACCTCCAGGTCGCGCTGGAAATAGTGCGTCGAGAGGGCACGGTAGAACACCACCAGGAGTCCGTCACGGGTCAACCGACCGGTCGCCAGGAGGTCGAAGGGGGCGCCGCGCTCGTCGCGGAAGCGGGCATGCAGGCGGAAGCCTGGCCGGCCGGCCAGGCGGTAGGGGCGCACGTCGAGGCGCTGCATGTTGGCCAGGGCGGCATTGGCCTTGAGGTCGGCGAACAGCAGGTCGGCCGCCTCGTTCGGCAGTAGATCGAGGCTGGACGCCTTCTTGATGGCCGGGAAGGCCTGCTCGTGCGGGCGATATTCGATCCGGATGGTCTGCACGGCAAGGCCGTCGCGGGTCAGGGCGATGACCCGTGCGGGGGCCTCGTTGTAGCGCATCCAGCCCGCCAGCGCCTGCAGGCCGAGGCCGTCGGGACCCTCCAGGCGGCCGTCGTCGAGGCGCGTCCAGGCGGCGCAGGAGGCCAGCAACACAGCTACGGAGGCAAGGGCGAGGGCTCGGTACAGGCGTCTCATGGCTTGAGGTTCTCCTCGACCAAGGCAAGGTAATCCCGCATGAAGGCGGCGTCGTGCGCCGCCGGCGCCAGGGCCAGGTAACGCCCCAACGCGTCCCGCGCCGCTGCCCAGTCACGCCGTTTCAGTGCCAGGATGCCGAGGGCGCGATGACTGCGGGCGAAGTCGGGTGCCCGCGCCACGGCCTCGCGCCAGGCCGCCTCCGCCCGCTCGCTGTCGCCCCCCTCGCCGCGCAGGCGGTAGGCCTCGCCGAGGTAATAGTGGGCATGGACGGGGTAGCGCGCCAACATGGCCGGGTTGGACAGCACGTGGATGACGCTCCTGGGCTTACCCAACTCGATCTGTGCCTGCAGCCACTCCTCGCGCAAACCAACGGTGGCGGCGGCGAAGCGCGCCGCGCCGGCCTCGCCGGGCGGGCCGTCATGGCCGGCGATCAGGGCCTCGAAGCTGTCGATGCGCTCCTGCAGGCGGGGGTGGCTGGCGAAGAAGAACGGCTCCCTGATATCCAGCGCTTTCACCTCGCCGGCCAGGAGGCGGAAGACCGCGGCCGACTCGCGCACGTCGTAGCCGGCCCGCGCCAGGCGCCCGAAGCCCTGGCGGTCGGCCTCGCGCTCGGCATCCCTGGAATAGCCGGACATCGAGGTGGACGCCACCGCGCTGCCCAGGATTCCGCCGACCCCGCCGGTGAGGATGCCGGCGGTAATGGCAAAGCCGGACAGGCTCTTGGCATGGCGGATGTTCTGGTAGCCGTGCCGGTGAATGAAATGGCTGCCCTCGTGGGCCAGTATGGTGGCCAGCTGGGCCTCGTTCTCCAGGCGCGCCAGCAGGCCCATGTTGATGAACACTGTGCCCTGCGGCAGGGCGAAGGCGTTGAGCGAGCTGTCGTTCGCCACCTGCACCTGCAGTTGGCCGGCGAACTCGGGAAACACCCGTTCCATGATGGCCTGCTGATAGGCGGCCAGGGCGGGATCGGCGCGCACGTGGCCCGACTTGAGCAGGGCCTGCTCGTCCGCCTCGCCCTCTGCCCACACCCGATCCTCGCCATCGAGTACCGGCCTCGCCTCGCCAGCGTCTTGGTAGGGGGCGACCGCCTGGTTGGCCGCACCGGCCGGCAGGACGGCCAGCAGGCAGATTAGGATGGCGGCGGTGCGCATGCTCAGGGCGCGGCCACCGGGCCAGGCGCCGGCAGGGTGGCCAGTGCTTCGGACAGCATCTGGCGCACCGCCTCGCGGTCCTTGAGGTCCTTGCTGCCACTCTGGCTGTGGTGCAGCCAGAGCAGGTCGCCGTTGTGGAGGTCTATCACGCCGACGGAGACGATCGCCTGGCCGCCCGGGATGCCGAGCCCCACCAGGGCGCCGAGCAGCCGCGCCGCCTTGCGCCCGGACGAGGAGACGTAGTCCTCGGCGATCACCAGTAGGGCGGCGTCGGCACCGGTGCGCTCGCGCAGGAAGGCCAGGCCCTCCCCCAGGGTGTAGTCGAAGTGGCTGCGCTTGTGCGCCCAGGCGCTGCCGCCCGCTGTGGTGGCCCAGTGCGCCGCGATGCCCACCACCATGCAGGAGGCCAGGTACTGCTCGACCCGCTCCTGCTCCGCCGCCGTGAGGGCAGGCATCGGCAGCAGGGTGAACTCCGGCCGCCAGCCCAGGCTGACCAAGAGTTCCTCGCGGATGTTGTCGCTCGCCCAGCGGGTCCATTCCGGCACCCGTTCCATGATCCCGCCGGCGGCGACCTCCTTCACCGTAACCTGGGGCGGCAACAGAACCAGGCGGGCCGGGAAGGGCCGGGCGGGCTCGTCGAGCAGGCTGTAATGCAGATTGCCGGCGATGGCCGGCGCCGCCGCCAGGGCCAGCAGGGCCAGCGCGCACAAGCCTCGTCTCATGTCCTCCGTCCGGTCCGTCATTCAAATCCGTCGGGAGTATCGCGTCCTCGCGTCGGCGCGGTCAATCGGAGGCCGGCCGCACCCGCAGGCGGAAGGTCACCGGGCCGTCGTTGACCAGCGCCACCCGCATGTGGGCGGCATACTCTCCGGTCGCCACCGGGGCATGCCGGGCCCGCGCCCGCGCCACCAGGTGGTCGAATAAGCGATGTGCCTCGTCCGGCTGCGCCGCCGAGGAGAAGCTCGGCCGCATACCCTTGTCGGTGTCGGCGGCGAGGGTGAACTGCGACACCAGCAACAAGCCGCCGCCGGTCTCGGCCAGGCTGCGGTTCATGCGCCCGTCGGCGTCGGGGAACACCCTGTAGCCGAGCACCCGTTCGAGCAGCCGCTCGGCCTGCGCCTCGCCGTCGCCGCGCTCGACGCCGACCAGCACCAGCAGGCCGGGGCCGATGGCGCCGGCCAGGCGATCGTCCACCCGGACGCTGGCCTCGGCGACGCGCTGCAGCAGGCCGATCATGGCCGCCGGGACCCGCTCAAGCCGGTTCCGCCTCGATGACGTTCTCGAACACGAAGCGCCCGTCCTGGACGTCGACCCGGATCACGTCCTTGGCCGCGAAGCGTCCGGACAGGATCTCCCTGGCGAGCGGGTTTTCCAGTTCCTGCTGGATCGCCCGCTTCAGCGGCCGGGCGCCGTAGACCGGGTCGAAGCCGGCCTTGGCCAGTTCGGCCAGGGCGGCGTCGCTGACCTCCAGCTTCATCTCCATCTGGGCCAGGCGCCGCTCCAGGTATTGCAGCTGAATGCGGGCGATGTTGGCGATGTGGCGCTCGTCCAGGCTGTGGAACACCACCACCTCGTCGATGCGGTTGATGAACTCGGGCCGGAAGTAGTTCTTCACCTCCGCCATCACCGCCAGCTTGATGACCTGGTAGTCGTCGCCGGCCATCTGCTGGATCATCTGGCTGCCCAGGTTGGAGGTCATCACGACCACCGTATTCCGGAAGTCCACGGTACGACCCTGGCCGTCGGTCAGGCGGCCGTCGTCGAGGACTTGCAGCAGGACGTTGAAGACATCCGGGTGGGCCTTCTCCACCTCGTCCATCAGGATCACCGAATAGGGCCGCCGGCGCACCGCCTCGGTCAGATACCCGCCCTCCTCATAGCCGACGTAGCCCGGCGGCGCGCCGATGAGCCGCGCCACCGAGTGCTTCTCCATGAACTCGGACATGTCGAGGCGGATGATGTGCTCCTGGCTATCAAACAGGAACTCGGCCAGGGCCTTGCACAACTCGGTCTTCCCCACCCCGGTGGGGCCCAGGAACAGGAAGGAGCCGTAGGGCCGATTCGGATCGCTCAAACCGGCGCGGGAACGGCGGATGGCGTCGGAGACCACCCGCACCGCCTCGTCCTGGCCCACCACGCGGTGGTGGATGCGGTCCTCCATCTGCAAGAGCTTGTCGCGTTCGCCCTGCATCAGCTTGGACACCGGGATGCCGGTCGAGCGCGACACCACCTCGGCGATCTCCTCGGCGCCGACCTCGCGGCGCAGGAGCTTGAACTCGCGCTTGCCCGCGCCGGCCGCCTCGGCCTGCTTCATCTCGGCTTCGAGCTTGGGTAGCTTGCCGTACTGGATCTCGGCCACCTTGTCGAACAGCCCCTTGCGTTGCAGATCGGCCATCTCGGCACGCAGGCGGTCGATCTCCTCCTTGATGTGCTGCGAGCCCTGCACCACCGCCTTCTCGGCCTTCCAGACCTCGTCGAGGTCGGCGTATTCCTTGTCCAGCTTGCGGATCTCATCCTCGATCAGGGACAGGCGCTTCTTCGAGGCCTCGTCCTTCTCACGCTTGACCGCCTCGCGCTCGATCTTGAGCTGGATCAGGCGGCGGTCGAGCCGGTCCATGGACTCGGGCTTGGAGTCGATCTCCATCTTGATCCGGCTGGCCGCCTCGTCGATCAGGTCGATGGCCTTGTCGGG
>JAQVJE010000057.1:0-1288 GCA_028695325.1 Gallionellaceae bacterium | reverse complement strand
GGCGCTGGCCCTCGGCCTCCTGGGAATCGACCCCCGCGCTACCGCGCACGGCGTCGATGGCGGCCGTGAGGGCCTGGGCGGTGGCGCCGTGCTCCTTGAGCAGTTTGCCGGCCTCGCCCTTGTCCTCCAGGCAGGCGAGCAGGAACAGCTCGCTGGCGATGAAGGCGTCGCCGCGCTTCTGGGCCGCCTTGTCGGTGAGGTTGAAGATGCGGTCGAGGTCGCGCGAGATCGAGACCTCGCCGCCATGCCCCTCCACCTTGGGCAGGCGGTCCAGGGCCTGCTGGATGCCGGTCAGCAGGGCCGGCACGCGGATGCCGGCGCGTTGCAGGATGGCGCGGGCGGAGCCGTCGTCCTGGTTGATCAGGGCGGCGAGGACGTGCAGGGGCTCGATGTAGGGATTGTCGTTGCCCACCGCCAGGCTCTGGGCCTCCTGGATGGCGGACTGGAACGGCGTGGTCAGCTTGTCGAAACGCATGGCTTGACTCCATTGGTTGCTTGAGCCGGAGATGGGGGGAATGACGGGAATTTCAACACCCTCGTCACGCCTGCCCGCGTGGGAACGTCGGTGGGCTGGCATCGGTCAAGGTTAAAATGCCGGACAAGGAGACAAGAACGAATGCAACCCAACGAAGCAGTCATCAAGAACAACATCGAGGCGGCCCTGGCCGAGGACCTCGACCAGCGCGGCGACCTCACCGCCCGCCTGATCCTCGAGACCGCCACCGCGCACGCCCGCGTCATCACCCGCGAGGACGCCGTGCTGTGCGGCCGGCCCTGGTTCGACGCCATCTTTCGCAAGCTGGACCCGGCCGTGCGCCTCTTCTGGCTGGCCGAGGACGGCGAGCCGGTGGCCGCCGGCCAGACCCTGTGCGAGATCGAGGGCAATGCCCGCGCCCTGCTCACCGGCGAGCGCCCGGCCCTGAACTTCCTGCAGACCCTGTCCGGCGTCGCCAGCGCGACCCGCCACTACGTCGCCGCCGTGGCCGGTACCCGCGCCCGCATCTACGACACCCGCAAGACCCTGCCCGGCCTGCGCGCGGCGCTGAAATACGCCGTCCTGTGCGGCGGCGGCGAGAACCAGCGCATGGGCCTGTTCGACGGCATCCTGATCAAGGAGAACCACATCGCCGCCGCCGGCGGCATCCGGTCGGCCCTGGAGCAGGCGCACGCCATCGCCCCGGCCGGGGTCGGCGTCCAGATCGAGGTGGAGAACATGGCCCAGCTGGCCGAGGCCCTGGACGCCGGCGCCAGGCTCATCCTGCTCGACAACTTCGATGCCGAAGGGCTG
>JAQVJE010000232.1 GCA_028695325.1 Gallionellaceae bacterium | reverse complement strand
CCGGCCTGGCCTGGATCTGCTCGTTCAACATACCGATCATCACCCTGTGCGCCTTCCTGGTGCTGAACATCTTCCTCGGCCTGTTCAACCTGTTCTTCGGCTGGCTGTTCGCCATCAAGATCTGCCTGCCCTTTCCCAAGCTGGGCAACAAACCCCCGAGCGCGCCATGAACCTACCCCTGCGACCCCTCCTGGGCTGGCCCCTGCTGCCGCTGCCCGACGACCACGGCCAGCTGGCCTGGCCCGACCTGGCCACCAGCGTGCGCGAGTCGATCCGGATCATCCTCAGCACCCGGCCGGGCGAGCGCCTGATGCGGCCGGAGTTCGGCGGCGGCCTCGACCGCCTGCTGCACGAGCCCAACACCATCGCCACCCGGCGGCAGATCCGCGACCTGGTGCGCGACGCCCTGGAACGCTGGGAGAAGCGCATCCTGCTCGACGCCGTGGAGGTGTGGGAGGTGGACGGCCGGCCCGGCGACGTGCGGGTGGAGGTCCGCTACCGGCTGGCGCGCACCGGCGCCCCGGCCGCCATGAACGTCACCGTGCAACTGGAAACCACGGACGCCGGAGCCTGACATGCCCATCCTGCCCCCCTCCCTGGACGATCGCCGCTTCGACGACCTGGTCGACGACCTCATCGCGCGCATCCCGGCCCACACGCCGGAATGGACCAACCCGCGCCTGGGCGACCCCGGCCGCACCCTGATCGAGCTGTTCGCCTGGCTGGGCGACGCCCTCCTCTACCGCGCCAACCTGATCCCGGAGCGCCAGCGCCTGGTCTTCCTCAAGCTGCTCGGCATGGGCCTGAGGCCGGCCCTGCCGGCCCGCGGCGTGGTGGGCCTGCACTACGCCGACGACAAGGAACTGTCCGTCAGCAGCCTGAAGCCGGGTGGCCGCATCAAGGCGGCGGTGCCCTTCGAGACCCTGGCCGAGACCACGGTCCTGCCCATCAGCGCCGAGGCCTACATCAAGCGCGGCCTGGACGGCAAGGAGGCCGCGAAGAAGACCGAACTGCTCCAGGGCCTGGCCCGCATCCACCGCATCGGCGGCGCCGTGGCCGGCTACGAGACCACGCCGGTGTTCGCCGGCGGGCGCGCGGTGGCGGACGGCCAGGACGTGTTCGGCGCCAGCCTGGACCGCGCCCTGTGGATCGCCCTACTGGCGCCCAAGGCGGCCAGGCCGGAGGACCAGGCGGCCACCAACGCCGCGGTGAAGTCCACCCTGGGCGGCGGCGACAGCGCCCTGCCGGCCCTGCTGTCGGTGGGCGTGGTGCCGGCCGTGAAGGCGCCCGGCCTGTTCGAACAGGTGAGCGCGCCCCAGCCAGTGCCGGTGCTGTGGGAGATCACCACGCGCGGCCGCAGCGCCTTCGACACCGCCTACCTGGGACTCAACGTCGAGAGCGACAGCAGCGGCGGCCTGGCCCGCGCCGGCGTGCTGCGCCTGCGCCTGCCCGACGAGGACTACCTGTGGGCGCCCGACAACGACGTCAACCTCAACCCGCGCGCCGGGGTGGGCGACGCCCCGCCCCGCCTTGACGACCCCGAACGGGCCGCCCGCCTGATCGCCTGGCTGCGCCTGCGACCCAAGCCGGGCGAGGCGGTGGACCACCTCGGCCTGGCCTGGCTGGGCATCAACGCGGTGGACATCGACCAGCGCGTCACCCACGCGGGTCGCGTCCTGGGCGTCTCCAACGGCGCCTCCGACCAGGTATTCACCCTGCCCCAGGGCTCGGTGGACGCCACCAGCCTGGCCATCGAGGTGGAGGAACCCGGACGCGGCTACCAGCCCTGGCGCCGGGTCGACGACCTCGCCGCCATCGATGCCGATCCGCACGCGGCGCGCGAGGCGCCGGCCTACGAACTGGACGCCGAGGCCGGCACCCTCAGGTTCGGCGACGGCGCCCGCGGCCGGGTGCCGGAGGCCGGCATGCGCATCCGCCTGAAGTCCGGCCGCTTCGGCGGCGGCCGCGCCGGCAACCTGGCCCCCGGCAGCCTGGGCGAGTTGCAGTCCACCCGCATCGACGGCTCCCCGGCCCCCGCCATCAAGGTACTGCAGCCCCTGGCGCTCACCGGCGGCGAGGACGCCGAGACCCTGGCCCTGGCCGAGAAGCGCATCCCGGCGCGGCTGCGCCACGGCGACCGCGCCGTCACCGAGGAGGACTACCGCCGCCTGGCCCTGGAGGCCCCGGCCGTCGACGTCGGCCGGGTCGAGGTGCTGCCCCGCTTCAAGCCGCGCGACCGCCGCTTCGAGGTGCCCGGCGTGGTCAGCGTGCTGGCCCTGCCGGCCGCCAACCTCGGCCCCGCCTCCGCCTCGTCGCGGCCCAACCCGCGCCCCGACCGGCCCTTCATCGAACGCCTGCACGCCCACCTGGCGGCCCGCGTGCCGCTCGCCACCGAGTTGTACGTGATCGGCTGCGAATACGTCCCCCTGGCGGTCAGCGTCGCCATCAGCCTGCGCGACGGCCACGCCCGCGACCAGACCCTGCTGGACGTGCGCGAGGCCCTGCGCCGGCTGCTCTGGCCCCTGCCGCCGGGCGGCCTGGAGGGTGCCGGCTGGCCGCTGCGGCGGCCTGTGCGGAGCCGCGAACTGGAGGTCGAGGTGGCCCGCGTGGCGGGCGTCGACGAGGTGCGTGGTCTGCGTCTGTTCCGCCGCCGCAACGAGGCCTGGCAGGCCCTGCCGGCCATCGCCGCGGACGGCGCCCAGGTACTCGACCTGTCGCCCTGGCAGCTGCCGGAGCTCCTCGCCGTGGTGGCGGTGGATGCCGAGACCGCCCCCACCGACCCGTCCATCCTGCCCAACCCCCACGCCAGCGCCAACGCGGTGGCCGTGCCGGTGGTGCCGGACATGTGCAGCTGACGCCATGGACGCCAACGGGCTTAAATTCTGGCAACTCGCGGGCGACGGCCAGTTCCCCGGACGCCGCCACGCGGTCTGGGACGGTGCCCGTCGGGTCCTGCGCCTGGCCTCGGAACGCAGCCTGGCGCCGGCCCTGGGCGCCGCCGCCGCCCACGCCGTCGCCCAGGGCGCCATCGAGGCGATCCCCCGCGCGGTGGACGCCCGCGAGGACGTCGCCTGGTGGGACGCGGG
>JAQVJE010000231.1 GCA_028695325.1 Gallionellaceae bacterium | reverse complement strand
GCGAGGGTGCGATCGACCAGCGCATCCAGAACGCCCTCGACAGCGAACGCCGCCGCCTGGAACAGGAGCGCACCCAGGCCGCCAGCGACCGGCAGCAGACGCAAGGGCTGATGCAGGAATTGCAGCGCCGCCTGGACGGGTTGTCCGGCAAGGGCGATGCCGCCGACCTGCCGATCGGCCTTGGACTGGACGGGCATGACGGCTTGCCGCTCAAGGATGGCGGCATGCGCTGGATCGAACCGGATGACGCCCGGCCCGATCCCAAGGGCGGTTCGAGCAGCCTGCGCTTGCCCGCCTTTCCCTCCAGCTTCGGCCCGGCCTCGCCGGAGCTTTCGGCCGCGGCGGAGGCCGTCAGCGACAGGACGGCGCAGGCCGTTGGCGGCACCACCCAGGCGGTCTATACGTTGCCCACCAACGCCACGCTGATGGGCTCGGTCGCCATGACCGCGCTGATCGGCCGCATCCCCATCGACGGCACCGTCAACGACCCGTTTCCCTTCAAGGTGCTGATCGGGGCAGACAACCTGGCGGCCAACGGCATCGAGATTCCCGACGTGGCCGGTGCGGTGGTCAGCGGCACGGCCTCGGGCGACTGGGCGCTCTCGTGCGTGCGTGGGCAGGTCCGTTCAATCACCTTCGTGTTCAGCGACGGCACCATCCGCACGGTGCCGGAGGACGACGGCAAGCGCAGTCGAAGCCAGAACAGCACCAGTCTGCTGGATGGCCTGGGCTGGATCAGCGATCCCTACGGCATCCCGTGCGTCTCGGGCGAGCGCCGCAGCAATGCCCAGCAGTACCTGGGATCGCAGGCGTTGATCACCGCGGCCGGCGCAGGCGCCGCCTCGCTCATCAAGTCCGACAACGGCAGCGTGGCCGTGGTCGCCAACAACAACGGTTCGCTGGGCACGGTCGGCATTTCGGGCAACGAGGCCATGGGCCGCATCCTGGCCGGTGGCGTGCGCGACATGGCCGACTGGGTCAACAAGCTCTACGGTCAGGCCTTCGCTGCGGTCTACGTGCAGCCCGGCGCCAGGGTGGCCGTGCACCTGGAGCAGCCGATCGCCATCGACCACGACGCCGAGGGGCGCCGGGTGAATCACCTCATGGGAGAAGCGCATGCGTCGGACCTGGATTGACCGCCCCCTTGTCCTGCTCGCCGCCGCGGTTCTCGCGGGTTGTGCCACCAGCTCGGAAAAGCTGCTGCCCCGGGGCGAGCACACCATGCTGGACATCTGGCAGCACGAGACTGGCGGCTACAGCGGCGGCCAGGCCGGCCGCCTGCTGCTCGACGCACGCCAGGACCTGCGCCGTCCGCTGACCGACGCTGACACCCTCGCGGCGTCCGCCCGGAACGCGGCCTACACCCGCACGGCAGCGAACGAGATCCAGCGACAGTTCCATCGACTGCCGAACCCCGATCTGGTGATGTACGTCTTTCCGCACTTGGCCGGCTCCGACCCGGTACCGGTACCCGGCTACAGCACCGTCTTCCCGCTCCACCAGCGCGTGCAGTACGCGATGCCGGGCGAGCGGCTGGAGGACTATTGATGGGCTGGCGACTGCCGTGGCCGCGTCGTCCGGCCCCCAGGCCAGTCCAGGCCGACATCGAGCCGGACGCCTGGGCACAGCATGTCGCCCGCCTCGCCGCGCACGGCATCGAAGCACCTGGCGCCGCCCTTGGGTCGAATCATCGGCGCCCTGCGGCGCAGGCCGACCACGCGGCGCTCTACGACGTGGCGCCGTCCTTCGCCGACCTGCTGCCCTGGGTCGAGTACCTGCCGGCCACGAATTGCATGCTGCTCGAAGATGGTCAATCGGTGGCGGCGTTCTTCGAGTTGCAGCCGATCGGTACCGAGGGGCGCGAGACCGCCTGGCTGTGGCAGGCCCGCGATGCCCTGGAGAACGCGCTGCAGGACTCCTTCGACGAACTGGACGAGAACCCGTGGGTGGTGCAGCTCTACGCGCAGGACGAAGCCGATTGGGACCACTACCTGCGCACCCTGGGGGCGTACCTGCATCCACGCGCGCAGGGCAGCGCGTTCAGCGAGTTCTACCTGCGCTTCTTCGGTCATCACCTGCGCGCGATCGCCAAGCCGGGCGGCCTGTTCGAGGACACCACGGTCACGCGCCTGCCATGGCGTGGCCAGACCCGGCGCGTGCGCATGGTGGTCTATCGGCGTACCCCGGACGCCGCATCGGCCCGGCGGGGGCAATCACCCGAGCAGGCGCTGGCGACGATCTGCGACCGCCTGGTCGGTGGCCTGGCGAATGCTGGCGTCAAGGCCCGGCGCCTTGGCGCGGCGGACATCCACGACTGGCTGCTGCGCTGGTTCAACCCGAATCCCGGCGCGCTGGGCAGCACGGCCGAAGACCGGGAACGCTTCTACGCGCTCGCCCGCTACCCGGAGGAACAGGAAGAAGGTGAAATCGAGCTGGCCAGCGGCGACTTCGCGCAACGCCTGTTCTTCGGCCAGCCGCGCTCGGATGTCGCGAACGGCCTGTGGTTCTTCGACGGCATGCCGCACCGGGTCATCGTCATGGACCGCCTGCGCTCGCCACCCGCGACCGGACACGTGACCGGCGAGACGCGCAAGGGCGGCGACGCGATGAACGCGCTGTTCGACCAGATGCCCGAGGACACGGTGATGTGCCTGACCCTGGTCGCCACACCGCAGGACGTGCTGGAGGCGCACCTCAACCACCTGGCCCGCAAGGCAGTCGGCGAGACGCTCGCCAGTGAGCAGGCGCGCCAGGACGTGCAGCAGGCCCGCGGCCTCATCGGCAGCGCGCACAAGCTGTATCGGGGCACGCTGGCGTTCTACCTGCGCGGCCGCGACATGGCGCAGCTCGACGCCCGCGGCCTGCAACTGGTCAATGTCATGCTCAATGCGGGCTTGCAACCGGTGCGCGAAGAGGACGAGGTGGCCCCGCTCAACACCTACCTGCGCTGGCTGCCCTGTCTGTTCGACCCGGCGGCGGACAAGCGGCAGTGGTACACGCAACTGATGTTCGCGCAGCACGCGGCCAATCTGGCGCCGGTGTGGGGGCGCAGCCAGGGCACCGGCCATCCGGGCATCACCTTCTTCA
>JAQVJE010000230.1 GCA_028695325.1 Gallionellaceae bacterium | reverse complement strand
GACTGCGTGGCGGCGAAGCGCGTTTCATGTCGTATCCTGCCTTGGTGCTCGAGCCATCTGGCATCGGGGCAGGGATTGTTGGTCGCGCGCCTGCACCGGCGCGACTGACATCCTCCTCCTCTCTTCAACCCCGGTTTCCAGACCGGGGTTTTTTTTGCCCGGCGTGTCCCTACAATGCGCCATGGGTTCCAGCTACCACCAGGCCGTCAGCCAGCTGCTCGCAGAGCAGGGCGGGCGCCTGCCCGACTGGTCCGGCATTACCGTGCTGGTCCCCCATCACCATCTGGTTCCCGGCTTCCTCGCCGCCATGCACCAGCAGGTCGACGTGCCAGTGTTCCTGCCGCCATGCTTCGCCACCCTGCCGGCCCTGGCGCTGCCCGGCGACCCCACAGTGCAGCCCAACGGCCAGCGCCTCGCCGCCCTCTATGCCTTCCTGCTCAGCACCGACTGGATCGACGAGGCGGCCCGCTGGCCGCTCGCACAAGCCATGCTGGACCTGCTCGACGAGATGGACGACGCCCTGCTGGCACCGCCGGTCGACTATCGCGGCTTCGCCGCCCAGGTCGAGCAGGCGACACGACGCGCCCTCGCCGCCCCGCTGGAACGCGAGGCGCGCCTGGTGTTCGAGATCTGGCGGGCCTTCCACCAGGCCGGGCCGGGCATCCGTGCCGGCCTCGCCCATGGCCTGGCGCGCTGGCTTGAACAGGCCAGTGGGCCGCTCTATGCCTTTGGCCTCGGCGGCACGAGCCGCCTGGAGGCACGTTTCCTGGCTGACTGCCGAGCAGGGCCGGGCCTCGTCGACCTACCGGTCGCCGAGCCCCACCCGGCCCGCCGCGCCCTGTTCGAGGCTGCCTGGCACGACGCCGGTGCCGCGCTGCGTGAGCGCGCCCTGGCCTGGCCCGCCCGCCACCCTGCCAGCCCGCTTGCCCTAGACCTCATGCCGCTGCCCGACCTGGAGGCCGAGGCGCAGGTGGTGGCAGCGCGTGTGCGCGCCTGGCTGGCCGAGGGCCGGCGCGCCATCGCCGTCATCGCCCTCGACCGCCTGGCCGCGCGGCGCCTGCGCGCGGTGCTGGAACGCGACCACATACTGCTACAGGACGAGACCGGCTGGACCTTCGCCACCGCCACGGTGAGCCACCTCATCGACCGCTGGTTCGCCCTGTTGCAGGATGGCTGCTACCACCGCGACCTGTTCGACCTCATGAAGTCGCCCTTCGTGTTCGCCGACCTGGACGGCGCTCGGCGCCTGGCGGCGGTGGCCGAGCTGGAGCACCTCACTGCCCGCCACAACGTGGTGGCTGGCCTCGACCGTTTCCTGTCACTGGCCGGAGACGGCGCCGCACGCCCGCTGCTGGAGCGTTTGGCCGAAGCCCTACGCCTATACCGGCGAGCCGGCCGGCGCACCCTGGCCGCCTGGCTGGACACCCTGTTCCAGGCCCTCGACCTGATCGGCGCCCTGCCGGCATGCGCCGCCGACCCCGCCGGCCGCCAGCTGCTCGACCTGCTGCGCCGCCTGACCGGCGAACTGGCCGGCGAACGCGCGACATATGGCCTGGCCCAATGGCGCAGCTGGCTCGACCTGCATCTCGACCGCACCACCTTCGTCGACGACGCCATCGACAGCCCGGTCCGCCTCACCCACTTGGCGGCGGCGCGCATGCGCGACTTCGAGGCGGTGGCGGTACTGGGAGCCGACGCCGACCACCTGCCGCCGGCCGGTGCCGGCGAGCTGTTCGCCGACGCCGTGCGTGTGCAGCTCGGCCTACCCGGCCAGCGCCAGCGCCGCGACGAAACCCTCGCCCACCTCATCGACGTGCTCAGCCGGGCCGACCAGGTGCTGGTCACCTGGCAGGCCTGGCGGGGCGCCGAACCGAACCCGACCAGCCCCTGGCTGGTACGTCTCGCCGCCTTCCACCGCCTGGCTTACGGTGACGACCTGATGCGTGCGGCCTCGGCCGAACCGCCAGCACCGGCCACTGCCCCGCCGCCGCCGGTACCGGCCCGCTTGGCCGAACTGCCGACGCGCCTGTCTGCGAGCGCCTGGCAGGCCATGATCGACTGCCCCTACCGCTGGTTCGCCCGCCAAGGCCTCGGCCTCGGCGAAGCGGTAGCGGTCGAGGAAGCAATGGAGAAGGCCGGCTACGGCGAACGGGTGCACGACATACTGCGCCGCTTCCACACCGCACGGCCGGTCCTCGCTGCGGTGTCCCGCGCGACCCTGGAGGCCGAACTGGACGCTCTCACCGCGACCGTCTTCCGAAGCGGCGAACACGACGACTACCTCGCCTTGGCCTGGCGCCTGCGCTGGGAGAAACGCATACCGGCGTACCTGGACTGGGCCCTGGCGCGCGAGGCGGCCGGCTACGCCTGGCGCGAATCGGAGGCGAGCATCGAGCGCCCCATGACGCTGCCAGACGGCAGTTCGGTGACCCTGTATGGCCGCCTCGACCGCCTCGACGACGGCCCCGACGGTTCCGAGGTGCTCGACTACAAAACCACCGCCCTGCAGGCCCTGCGCGGCCGTCTGAAGGTACCGGGGGAAGCGGTCCAGCTCGCCTTCTACGGCCTGCTCAGCGGGGCGGCGCGCGCCGGCCTGGTGGCCCTGGACGACGATACCGGGGTCGATGTTGCGGAAATGCAACGGCCACTTGCAGAAGCTGCCGCCGCCGAGGAGGAGCGCCTGGCCGACGTGCTGGCCCGCCTGGCCGGCGGGGCAGCACTGCCCGCCCATGGCGCCCCGGACACCTGCCGCTGGTGCGAGATGCGTGGTTTATGCCGACGCGCCTGATCGCCCCATGACAGCGCCGGCGCAGACGGCAATAATCCACATTCCCGCTCAGGAGGAGAACACGAAATGAAGATAGAAACCCTGGCCGTGCATGCCGGCTATGATCCCGAACCAACCACCAAGTCGGTGGCGGTGCCCATCTACCAGACCACCTCGTACGCCTTCGACAGCACCCAGCACGGCGCCGACCTGTTCGACCTCAAGGTCAAGGGCAACATCTACACCCGCATCATGAACCCCACCACCGACGTGCTGGAGCAGCGCGTCGCCGCCATGGAGGGCGGCATCGGCGCCCTCGTCGTGGCCTCGGGCATGGCGG
>JAQVJE010000056.1 GCA_028695325.1 Gallionellaceae bacterium | reverse complement strand
ATTCCTCCAGGTAGCCGATGACGTGCTTCTTCTGGCCGCCGATCTCGACGTAGTCGGAGCCGGGCGAGATGGTGTCGATCAGGGTGGCCTCGTCGTCCAGCTTGTTGCGGAACTGGTCGAAGTAGGCAACGTTGAGGTTGGTGCCGTGCCGGATGCGACCCTGGTCGGGCGCCAGTTCGCCCAGGATCAGGCGGATCAGGGTGGTCTTGCCGCAGCCGTTGGGGCCGATCAGGCCCAGCTTGTCGCCGCGCATGACGCGAGCACTGAGGTCGCTGACCAGAACGCGGCCGCCGTAACCGTGGGTAACGTGCTCAAGTTCCGCCACCAGCTTGCCGGAGCGCTCGCCGGCATCGAGCGCGAAGCCGACCTGGCCGATGCGCTCCCGCCGCGCCGCGCGTTCCCGGCGCAAGGCCTCCAGCCGGCGCACGCGGCCCTCGTTGCGGGTACGCCGGGCCTCGATGCCCTTGCGTATCCAGACCTCTTCCTGCTTCCAGAACTTGTCGAACTTGCGGCTGTGCGCGGCCTCGACCTCCAGCTGCTCGGCCTTCCTGGCCTGGTAGGCGGTGAAGTTGCCCTGGTACTCGCGCAACTGGCCACGGTCGAGCTCGACGATGCGGTTGGCGACGTTGTCGAGGAAGCGGCGATCATGGGTGATGAACAGGATGGCACCGCTGAAATCGCGCAACAGGCCCTCCAGCCATTCGATGGCGCCGAAGTCGAGGTGGTTGGTCGGCTCGTCGAGCAGCAGCAGTTCCGGCTCGGCGACCAGGGCGCGGGCCAGGGCGACGCGCTTCTTCTGACCCCCCGACAGGCTGGCCACCGGCAGGTCGGCCGTGAGTCCGAGGCGGCTCAGCGTCTCCTCGACCCGCGCCGACAGCCGCCAGGCGTCGTGCGCCTCGAGTTCGTGGGTGAGGCGGTCCAGTTCGGCCAGATCGCCCCCGCCCAGGGCGACCCGGTGGGCCGCCTCGTGGTAGGCCAGCAGCAGTCCGCGCGCCGCGCCGACGCCTTCGGCGACCGCCTCGTAGATGCTGTGGCCCGCGGCGAATACCGGTTCCTGCGGCACATAACCCAGGCGCAGGCCGGGCTGGCGCCAGACCTCGCCGGCATCAGGCCGCTCCTGGCCGGCGACGATGCGCAACAGGCTGGACTTGCCGGTACCGTTGCGGCCGATCAGTCCGACGCGATCGCCCTTGTCGATGACCAGCGAGGCCTCGTCGAGCAGGGGCCAGTGGCCGAAGGCCAGCTCCAGTTTGTCGAGTATCAGCAGGGGCATGAGTAAAAAGGGCGGCATCGACGCCGCCCGATCGGGAATGGGAACGGGATTCTACAGCGAACCGCGCGCCTGACCCCCGTGGCTGTGCTCGAAGGCGGTCTGGCAGGCGATGCAGCGCTGCGCCGCCGGGCTGGCGACCAGACGGGCGGCCGGTATGGCGGCACCGCAGTCGACACATTCGCCGAACTCCGGCTTGTCGAGGCGCTGCTCGGCCTCCTTGAGGGCATGCCATTGCCTGAAGTCCATGTCCAGCCGCGCGGCCGACAGGTCGCCGAGGGAGATGGCCAGGGCCTCGTCGCTGCTGTCGCCGGCACCGCGCCCTAGGATGGCGGTGAACTGGTGCTGCTCGCTCTCGGACAAGCCAGCGCGGATATGTTCAGTCACTCCGGCCAACTGCTCAGCCAAGGCTTGGCGGATGGCGGTCATTTCCTGTTCGGTATAGTGGCGCATGACTCTGTTCTCGTGGTGGCTACATGTTCATTATGGCCAGGGGGCAGGCCGCGACAAGACTAATTTGCCGCCTCGCCCACCTGCTGCGCGGCCCAATGTCGGGTTAGAATCACGCCCTCGCCCTCGTAGCTCAGTGGATAGAGCATCCCCCTCCTAAGGGGAGGGTCGCCCGTTCGATTCGGGCCGAGGGCGCCAAATAATACTTTAGTATCAAATACTTACAATTATATGGCGTGAGCCAGAATCCAGACAGTAGGTCTTGATATTTCACCCTCAAGGTGACAGATGGGTGACAATAAATGACCTCGATTTTCCTTGTTTTTCAATGGATGGCGTTTACACAGGTGACCTCAGGGTGACAAGCCTTGGTCGTTTGACACCTTGTCACAGATCGTGCGCCGGATGGCTTCTTCCTGCTCTGCTGTAAGGGTCCGCCCCTCACCAGGGGGACGCCCCCGGGGGGTCGGCTTCAGCGCGGCGTAGCCACCTTCCTCGTAGAGATCAATGGCCAGCCGCACCGCCGGGTAGCTCAACCCGGTCATGTCAACAATGGTCATCACCCCTTGTCCCTTACGGTGCAGTCGCGCGACTTGCTTGCGCCGCTCATGCAACTGCTCCAGCTTCTGATATCGAGCGTCTTCTTTGTCCATCCACGTTGGATGCCAGATCCACCATGTAGTTCAATCTTCATCGTGCCGGATCAATAAGATCATAACTACCCTCAACGCATTGCTGGCTGGCGAACTCACCGACGTCGAGCAGTATTTCATCCTTGCCGAGTTGTATCGCAATTTCGGTCTGGGCAAGCTGTTCGAGCGCGTCAACCACGAATGGAAGACGAGAGCGAACACAGCCGTGCCCTGATCAAGCGCATCCTGTTCCTGGAAGGCAGCCCCGATCTGGCCAGCCGTGCCCCATTCAACTTCGGCCAGGATATACCCAGCATGCTGACCATCAATCTGGCAATCAAATACTCCGTCGTCCAGATTCTCCGCGCCGCCATAGCCTAATGTGAAAGGGCCAAGGACTACGTAACCCGCGAAATCCTGCTCGCACGCGTCAACATCCCAAAGAGGCTACGACGGCCGTTGCGCGAGCAAACCCGCTAACGCGCCGACCAACTGAATCGCGAATGACTGCTGGTCCGGTGTTCCGACCCCAGGTTCGGTCAGATACACCTCAACCCCAACATAAAGAAATTGCGGGTTACGCCAGACACTCTCCGGGATGACTGTCTCGGCAACCATTGCCCCAGGCGGTCCACCACAGAGCTGAATCAAGCGCACCTGTCCGGGCCTCATCTCACGAACACCCGGCGCGGCGATATCAACGGCGTCGGCCAACCCAGCCAACCGGCCCGTATCGACACACATGAGATCCGCGCATGGACTGCGCCGGTCCAGACCGGTATGCAGATCGATCAACATGGCATAGTGTCCCAGGACATGCGAAGGTAACTGCCCATACAAGGCCCGGTGCAGGGTGTCGTACTGGAAACGCTGATCGGGACGCGGCCGGCGGCCGGACAGGCCGTCCTCGATGGCCAGCACATCCAGGTTCCGGCGGGACAGCCCCGCCGCCACCGCCTCGCCGAAGGCGCGTTCCTCGCGATGGATGCCGATCACCAGCAAGGCCTTCATGTCGTGCCGACGCGGCATTCGCGGCACTGGTTGATCTCGACCGTGATGTGGTCGAGACCCGGAATAACCGCCAGTTGGGCGCGGTAATGCTCGGCCGAATGAGGCGCATGGCTCACCAGCGAGACGATGCAGGCCCGGCTGGCGGGCCCCACTCGCCACAGGTGCAGGTCGGCCACCTCGTGGTCCGGTTCCGACTCGATGATCCGACGCACCGCCGCCGCCTCCTCGCCGTGGTCCTCGGCGTCCAGTAGCACCGCCGCGCTGTCCCGGGCCAGGCCCCAGGCCCAGCGGCTGACCACGGCGGCGCCCACCAGCCCCATGACCGGGTCGAGGAAGTTCCAGCCGTAGACCATGCCGCCGGCCAGGGCGACGATGGCCAGCACCGAGGTCAGGGCATCGGCGAGGACGTGCAGGTAGGCGGCCTTGAGGTTGTGGTCGACATGCTCGTGGCCATGATGATGGTCGTGGTCGTCATGACCATGGCCATGACCGTGGTGATGATGGTCGTGCCCCAGCAACCAGGCGCTGAGCAGGTTGACCGTCAGCCCGAGGGCCGCCACCGCCATGGCCTCGGCGTAATGGATGACCACCGGCTCGAACAGGCGGTGGAGCGACTCCCAGGCCATCCAGAAGGCCACCATGGCCAACAGCAAGGCGCTGGTATAGCCCGCCAGGGCGCTGACCTTGCCGGTACCGAAGGTGAAGCGCCGGTCGCCGGCATGGCGCCGCGCGAAGGCGTAGGCGAATGCCGCCAGACCGAGAGCGCCGACGTGGCTGGCCATGTGCCAGGCGTCCGCCATGAGGGCCATGGAGCCGGTCAGCCATCCGGCCGCCAGTTCCACCAGCATGGTGGCGAAGGTCAGCCCCACCACCCAGCGGGTGCGCCGTTCCGCATGGCGGTCGGCCTCGGTGCCGTAGTCATGGA
This sequence comes from Gallionellaceae bacterium, assembly GCA_028695325.1. Taxonomy (GTDB): domain Bacteria; phylum Pseudomonadota; class Gammaproteobacteria; order Burkholderiales; family Thiobacillaceae; genus Parasulfuritortus. The sequence continues at coordinate 9,197 of JAQVJE010000056.1, read as the reverse complement.
CGTGCTGCCAGAGTTTCAGGTCATGGGTGGACATGGTGTTTCGGTAATCCGGTGAGGGAATGACGTCATTCTAGGGCGAGCGCGACCATTCATCGTCCACGAGGAAGGCAGGGCCATTCCGCGAAGTGGCGTTTCAGGTCCGGCGAACCGTCAGGCATCGATCCACTCGTACATCTCGATGCTGGCCGGATCGCACTTGCAGCAGCCGGTGCCGCAGCCGGTGCCCGCCGGCAGGCGGCGCACGCGGCCCTTGCGTTCCAGGATACCCAGCATACCCTTGAGGGCCTCCGGCGCGGCGTCCAGGCCATGGGCCATGTCGATGACACTGGCGCGGCGGCGCTCCCGCAGATAGTCGCTGACTCGGGACAGGATCATGGCCCCCCCCCTCAGGCCTTCTGCGGCGCCGGCAGGGGCGCCATGTCTTCCCGGCCCATGCGGCGCAGGACCAGGAAGGCCCCGGCGAAGCCGGCCGCCACCAGGCCGATCCAGAAGCTCGCCAGACCGGGATCGCGGCCGAAGTTGGCCGCCTGGTAGTAGAGCGTGGCCAGGCCATAACCCAGGCCGGTGGTCCACAAAGCGACGAAGGCGGTCCAGCGGGCGCCGGATTCCTGGTACACGGCGGCGATGGCGGCGGTGCAGGGGAAGTAGAGCAGGATGAACAGCAAGTAGGCGAAGGCCCCGGCGGCGCCGTCGAAACGGGATGCCATGGCGCCGAAGGTGCCGGTGGAGACTTCCTGCTCTTCCGCCACGGCGGCCTGGTCGCTGACGTCGCCGACATCCAGCCCGAGGGGATCGGTCCAGGCGCCCAGGGCGTCGGACAGGTTGGCCGGGATGGTCTCCAGGGCGCCGCTCAGGGCGGCGGCCAGGCTGAAGGCCTCTTCCTCGGCCGGGGCTTCGCCAGCGGCGGCGGCATCGCTCTCCGCCAGGGCCGTGTAGGCGGCGTCCAGGGTGCCGACCACGGCCTCCTTGGCCAGCACGCCGGTGAAGATGCCGACAGCGGCGGGCCAGTTTTCCTCGGTCAGGCCCATGGGCGAGAAGGCCGGGGCGATGGTGCGGCCCACTTCGGCCAGCACCGACTTGTCGCTGTCCTCGTTGCCGAAGCTGCCGTCGGTGCCGACGGCGTTGAGGAAGTTGAGCACCAGCACCATGGGCACGATGATGCGGCCGGCGCGCACGATGAAGCTCTTCAGGCGGTCCCAGGTGTGGATCAGGATGCCTTTCAGGGTGGGCAGATGATAGGGCGGCAGCTCCATGATGAACGGCGTCGCCTCGCCTTTAAGAATGGAGTGCTTCAGCACCAGGCCGGTGAGCACCGCCACGGCGATGCCGATCAGATACAAGCCAAACACCACGTTCTGGGCCCCTTGCGGGAAGAAGGCGGCGGCGAACAGCACATACACCGGCAGGCGCGCGCCGCAGGACATGAAGGGCGCCATGGCGATGGTCATAAGGCGGTCGCGTTTGTGCTCCAGGGTGCGGGTGGCCATGATGGCAGGCACGTTGCAGCCGAAGCCGACGATGAGCGGCACGAAGGACTTGCCGGGCAAACCGACCCAGCGCATGAAGCGGTCCATGACGAAGGCGGCCCGAGCCATGTAGCCGGAATCTTCCAGTACCGACAGGAACAGGTACAGGAAGCCGATCACCGGGATAAACGTCGCCACGGTCTGCAAGCCGCCGCCAATGCCGTTGGCGAAGGCGACTACCAGCCATTCCGGCGCCCCCAGCCCGGCCAGTAGCGCGCCGAAGCCATCGACAAAGATGGCCCCGGCTGCCTGGTCGAAGAAATCGATGAAGGCGCCGCCGATGTTGATGGTGAACATGAACATCAGGTACATCATCAGCAGGAAGACGGGGATGCCCAGGGCGCGGTTGAGCACCACCCGGTCAATGCGGTCGGTGAGATCGCGGGTCACCTGGCCAGTTATCGCCACCGCCGTGTGGGCAATGCGGTTGGCGAGGCCGTAGCGGGCATCGGCGACCAGGATGTCGATGTCGTCGCCCAGTTCGCCGGCCCGTTGCGCGGCCTCGGCGGCCAGTTCCGGCCCGGCCGCCTGGCGGGCGAGGTCGTCGCCTTCCAGCAGGCGTACCGCCAACCAGCGGGGCGACATCCCGGCGCCTTTGGCCGCGTCTTCCAGACGCGCCGCCAGACCGGCCACGGCGTGATTCATGGCTGCTTCGTATTCCACCACCGTGGTGGCGCGGGGCTGCTCCACCACGGCCTGGCGGATAGCCGCCTTGAGCTCGGCGATGCCGGTACCCTCGGAGGCCACCACCGGCACCACCGGACAGCCGAGCTGGCGGGACAGGGCCTCGACATCCACCTTCATGCCCTTGTCAGCAGCCACATCCACCATGTTGAGCACCACCAGCAGCGGCACCCGCATCTCGGCCAGTTGGCTGGTCAGGTACAGGTTGCGCTCAAGGTTGGCGGCGTCGACGATGTTGACGATCAGGTCGGCCTCGTTGGCATGCACGTAGTCGCGCGCCACCTTCTCGTCCAGGGAGACCTCCCGGTCGACCACGTCCAGGGAATAGGTGCCGGGCAGATCCACCACCTCGAAGTGGATGTCGTCGAGCCGGTACTCGCCACTCTTCTTCTCCACCGTGACGCCGGGCCAGTTGCCCACCCGCTGCTTCGAGCCGGTAAGGGCGTTGAACAGGGTGGTCTTGCCGCAGTTGGGGTTGCCTACCAGACCGATCGTGAATTCCAGTTTGCTCATCACAGTTTCTCCACCGACACCGCTTCAGCCTCGCCGCGCCGCAGCGACAGAGCAAAGCCGCGCACCTTGATCTCGACCGGGTCGCCCATGGGCGCCACCCGCGTCACGCTGAACTCCGCCCCCGGCGTCAGGCCCATGGACAGCAGCTTGCGACGGTAGGCGCCGCCTTCGAGGAATCCGGCCACCTTGGCGCGGTCACCAACTTGCAGGTCCTTCAGGGTCATGATCGGGCTCCAACTGGGAGAAATGAAAACGGGAACACGGCGGAGGCGATCATTCGACCTTCTCCACCAGTATCTTGTGGGCCATGCCGCCGCCCAGCGCGAAGCGGGTTTCGCCCCGCATCACCACCAGACCGCCGCCCTGGCGCTGGCGCACCACCAGTTCGCAGCCGACGTTGAGGCCCATTTCGGTCACACGCTTGTCTAGCCCGGCGCCACCACGCAATGCGACCACGCGCACGCGGGCGCCTTCGTCGGCGAGACTGAGCGGAAAAGGCATCACACCACCTCCGGACAGGACCGGATGAAGCACGGCATGGCTTGAATACGAGACATAGTTGAGTTGCCCACGCGAGTCCGACGGGGTCGGACGAATACGAAAGATTCCGGCTGGCTTGCCGCGCGCTGGCTTGGCTGGCTGGCGAGTCGGGGCATCTAACAATGCCCCGATATCCACTTATCAATATGATAACCATTATCAGGTAGAATGCAAGCCACGAGCCTTGACCAAAGACAAATCGAGAGACTGGGAATGACCTGTATCGCTTCATCCATCCCCGGCCGGATGCGCCTGCGCCATCCGGCCCTGCGCGACCCGGCGCGGATGCAACAATTGCTAGTCGCCATCGGCACCTGGCCTGGCACCCTCGGACATATCGTCAACACCCGAACCGGCAGCCTGTTGCTGACCTACGACCCCAGCCTGATAAAGGAAGCCGACTGCCGCGCTCGCGCCGAGTCCGCAATAGAGGCGCTGGCGCCGGCCAGCCCACCGCCCGCCGAAGCGAAAGCCCGGTCGCCGCGCCACTCGCGCATCGTATCGAAACGCATCAATACGATGTCGAAACGGACCATGCTGGCCAGCCTGGCGGCGTCCATGCTGCTCGCGGCAGTGGGCGCCAAGCGTGGTCACATCTGGACCGGTCTGGTGTTCCTGCACGCCCTCGGTGCCCACCTCTGGGTCTACCGGCGCACCCTGCTCAAGTAGGTATCGTTCTCGCGAGCGGCTTGCGACAGCCCAGCAGGGCATTGAGCAGGATGCCGATGGTGGTGCCGTTGTGCAGCAGCGACGCAGCCACCGGCGACAACCAGCCGAGGGCGGCGGCGCCCAGGATGGCACTGTTGGCGCCGATGGTCATGCGGTAGTTGGCGCCGATCAGGGCCAGGGTGGCATTGGCCAGGGCCTTGGCGTCGGCAACCCGCTCGATGCCGTCCTCCAGCAAGGCGATGTCCGAAGTCAGCCGGGCCAGGTCGGCGCCCTGGGCCATGGCGATGCCGACATGGGCGCCAGCCAGGGCTGGGGCGTCGTTGATGCCGTCGCCGACGAAGGCGATGCGGGCGCCCTCTTCCTTCATGCGCGCCACCAGGCCGGCCTTCTGCTCCGGCATCAGTTCGGCGTGGAAGTCGTCCAGGCCCAGTTCCCGGGCGATCTCGGCGGCCCGCTCGCGGTGATCGCCGGTAAGCATGACGATGCGTTTGGCGCCCAATTCCCGCAGCCGGGCGATGGTGCGCGCACCGGCCTCGCGCATCTGGTCCTTGAGGGCGATCACGCCGAGCAGGCGGCCGCCGTAGCCGATGTAGAGCAGGGTCTTGCCTTCCCGGAACAGCGCGTCGATGCGCCGTTTCCGCGCCGCCGAGATGGGCACCCCCTCGTCGTCCTCCACGAAATGGCGCGAGCCCACCACGATACGTTTTCCATCCACCACGCTGGCGACGCCGTGGGCAGCGATGAACTGCACTTCCTTGTGGTCGAAGTGGCGGCCCTGGTGCTGCCGCGCCGCCTCCACCACGGCCATGGCCAGGGGGTGGAAATAGTGCTCCTCCACCGAGGCGGCCAGGTCGATGAGGTCGTCGGCGGAATAATGGCGGTCGAAGGCGATGGAGTCGGTCACCGCCAGGCGGCCGGTGGTGAGGGTGCCGGTCTTGTCGAACACGAAGGTATCGCACTCCGACAGACGTTCCAGCACGTCGGCGCCCTTGATCAGGATGCCGCGCCGGCCGGCCTGGAACATGGCCGACTTGAAGGCCACCGGCGTGGCCAGCTTGAGGGCGCAGGAATAATCCGCCTGCAACACCGCCGCCGCCCGGCGCCAGTCGCCGGAGACCAGCCAGGAAGCCCCGGCCAGGCCGAGCACCCCCGGCACCAGGCGATCGGCCAGCTTGGCGGCGGCCACCTGGGTATGGCTCTTGGCGGTGAGGGACTGCTCCACATAATCGGCAATGCGGGCCGCCGCCGTACCCCGGCCGACGTGCTCGGCGTAAACGCACAGTCGGCCTTCCTCCACCACCGTGCCGGACAGCACCGGATCGCCGCGCGCGCGGTTCACCGGTACGCTCTCGCCGGTCATGGCGGCCTCGTTCACCAGGGCTTCGCCGGACAGCACCGTGCCGTCCACCGGGATCGTCGCCCCGGCCCCCACCACCACGGTGGCGCCCACGGCCACCTCGGCCGCCGCCACCTGGTGTTCGACGCCGCCCTCCTCCACCCAGACCAACCCGGTGTCCGGCCGTAGCAGCTTCTTCAGCATGTCGTCGGACCGGCGGGCGATAGAGTTCTCCAGATACTCGCCCAGGGCCAGCATGAAGATGGTGGTGTTGGCGGCGGCGTAGTCCCGGCTGCCGGTGGAGATGACCACCGCCATGGCCTCCATGACATGGGAATTGATGCCTTCCTTGAACAGGTCTTCCGTGGCCTCGGCGTACAACGGCAGGGAAGCGGCCAGGGTGGCGGTCAGGCGCAGTTCCGGCGGCAGGACGCCGGAGCCCAGGAGCAGCGCGCCGCTGGCCACCACGGTGGCCAGTTCCTTGGCCGATCCGTTCGGCCCCGGCCCCGAGACCGGCGCCGCCGATCCCAGGGCGAGGATATTCCGGCCCAGGCGTTCGGCATCGGTCGTCTCCGGCTCAAAGTCCACCACCAGGGCGCGGGCCGACGCGTTCACGCGTGCCGCCGTCACCCCGGCCAGGTTTTCCACCTGGCGTGCCAGGGCGCGGCCGTCGAACGGCCGGCCCGGCGCGGTCCGGAAGCGGAAACGGACCCGCCCCGGCAGGCGGTGGACAGGGGTCAATGCGACGACGGGCGCCGTGACATCGATCATCCCGGGATTACTCCGCGCTCATCCGCCCCGCCGCCATCTCGGCCTGGATGTCCGCCATCTGCTCCTTCATTTCCTCGAAGCCGCCGGCCAGACCGGTGTAGAGTTTCATGCCGGCGCGCATCAGCTTTTCGCGTGCCTTTTCGTCGCCCAGCAACCAGGCTGCACCGGCGCCGATCACCATGCCCACCAGCAATTGCTGGGTTGGGGTGAGCGAGGCCAGGCCGGTCGGCTGATTGGCCCGCATCATCGCGTCATAGGCCGCCATACCAAGGCCGCCGCGCTTGTTTTTCTTCAAGCCCTTTTTCTTTTTTGCCACGTTCCACTCCTTGTTGAATATCAGGTCTTCGACGGTGACTGCCGTCGACAACGCCGCCCCGCCGAGCAGGGCGGATTTCATCAGGTCGGCGCCCGAGCGTTTGTCCTGCAAGGCCGCCACCAGGCCGGTGGCGATGGCACCGCGCAGGAAAGCGGCCGGCACCTCACACATCAGGTCTTTCTTCTTGGCCATGCGTCAGTCCTCGGCTTTCACGGCCTTGGCCTTGCGCGGCGCGCGGGCCGGCTTCGCCTCGGCCGGTTTGGTTGCGGCCGACTGGGCGGTGGCCGGTTTGGCCCGGACCGCCGGCTTGCGGGCCGGACGCGGCTTTTTCGGTGCCGCTGCCGGCGCGGCGGCGGCGGGCTCGGCCGCTGGTTCGGCGCCGGCCTTCGCACCGCGCAGGCGGTCCAGACCGGCGCGCGTCGCCGCGCGCACACCGCTTTCCGCTTCGTCGTAGACGGTGCGCAGACGCGCTCCGGCATCGTTCATCGCCGTGCGCGCCTTCTCGCTGCGCAGGCTCTTGACTACCATGGCGCCGGCCATCAGGCCGGCCAGGAAGGGCAGTACGGGCATCATGCGTTCTCCTTTTCGCTTGAATGAATGGAAGCCGGCGCCACGGAAGCGAGCAGGCCGAGCAGGGTTTCCGCCGCCGCCGTACGCCGCCCGGCCAAGAGATCGGGCCAGGCCGCATCGGGGATGACGGCGTTGTCGTACTCGACCACGCAGGACAGCGCCAGCGGATTGAGGGAGATGGCGCGCACGCCGGGCAGCGCACCGAAAGTGCGGGTGAGGCCCTCGCCCCGGCTCAGGGCCGTGGCATCGAGGGCGGTGAACTGGAGCTTGATCCGGACCCGGCCGGCGACCTGGTGGGCAATGCGCAGATAGGGCGCGACTTGCGCGATGACCCGATGGGGGTCGTGAGCGGCGCTATTTTTCTTTTTTGGTGCTTTGTCAGCCATGAGGAGCCAGTGGGGATTTTTGGCTCGCTTGCCGCATGGCGGCTGGCTGGCTGAAGGATTCTGTTTGAATCTAGCACCGGCAGGAGATTACCGCAACCGCAGCCCACGCGTATCCGGATCCGTAATGATGGGCCGATGGCCGTGAGCACAGCGCGCCGGCGCGGTGCGAGTGGAATGCGCGGCATCCGGATTGGCATCGAGACAGGCCATGACCACCACGGACGACAGTTTCCCGCCGTCGCGCGGAATCTTCGCCAGAACCTCTGTGCTGAAGCGGATCGCCAGCCGCCAGGCGAAGTCCGCCGGCAATCCACAGTACGCCGGGAGATTGGCGGCCAGGCGGTCGACGCCCGCGCCTTCACCACCCCAGTCGAAGGGCGAGACGTAGCCGGAACTCCAGGGGGACGAAGCCAGCAGGGGCAGGAGATTGGTCAACAGGTGTCCCAGCGTCACGACCAAAGGTGAAAATCATCCTGTCCTCTCCGGGTCGGTCAATTCGGCTGGCTCCCCCCGCCCGCGACGGCCAGGTTCCGCCAGAGGGCAATGTCGCCATCCGCCATGCCGGCCAGGCGCAGGCCGTTGGCCAGGTCGTCCGGTCGGGTGTCCGGATGCAGGGCCAGACGGTAGACCTGGCGTGCCAGGGCATGGCGGGAATCCGTTGTCGGACACTCCCGATGGCGGGCCGACAGCCAGAGCATGGCGGCCAGGATGGTCCTGACAGCCGGTTCCGCCGACGAGGCGGGCCGATTAGACGTTGGCATGTATCGCGCCATGGCGTGTTCCCATTTCAGGGATGAAACCCGGCATCCCGGCCTGGCAGCCCTGGCCAGCCAGCCAATCGGAACATTGCCCGCAGGCACGGCACAAGGGGGCGCCCAGACCTGCGTCCCGCGCCAGGCAGCCGAACAGGAATGCGGCGGCAGCATGCCGATCACGCGCATCACCCTCGTCGCCGAAGGCCCCGGCCAGATTTTCCAGCGCACCCGCCAGCAACTCGACATTGGCGAAGGGCGCTGAGGATTCCGCCACTGGCATGGATAGCACCGGGTCGTCGCCGGGCATCCCTTCATCCGCCGGCAACTGTGCCAGCGGCCCGGCCGGACGCCAGCCTGAGCCCGACCCGGCTTGCGCCTCGCGGCAAATTTCCGCCCGGATCTTCCGGTTCGCCAGCCGGCAGGTCAGTGCTCCCCACAAGGCGCTGGAGAGCTCACCGCGCTCCACGGCAGCCCGCCACATGGCGAGTAATGCCTGCTCGCTGGACACCTTACCGAAACGGCCGACCCACACGACGTGGATCCGGTCCAGCTGGCGATGGATTTCATCGGCGAGGTCGCCGCGTTCACAGCAGTATGGCAACAAGGCCCGCCGCACTTCGTCGGCCTCCGCCTTCAGGCTGGTCAGGCCATGCAGCCGGGCCAGGCGATGCGCTTCGACCGAGGGCAGCGCCAATTCCAGTACCAGCCGCACGGCCAGCTCATCCAGCTCCCAGAGGCGCGCGGGCAATCGGGTCGCGAACCAGGCTTTCACAATGCCCCCCGAAGGTTCTTCCAGGCTGCCCAAGGACGCCAGTTCCGCGCATGCGCCATGTTGTCGGGTGCCTGCGCCAGCTTGTCTTCGATGACCTCCCGGAGAAGCCGGCTATGCTCGCCCAGTTCGGTTTCCCGGCCATGGCTGATTTCAAGCTTGCCCAGCAGCACCAGGGCCTGATGCGCCGACAGCCGCCGCCCGCTCTGGATGTAACAGGCCAGGTGACCCATGATGTCGGCGCGCGTTTAAAACTACCCAGCTCTGCGCGTTGAATTTTACCCAGGGGCTTTTGCCACTATTTTGAGCAGTGGCTGTTCGTCAGTGTAATCCAACCAGGCCGATCAGAAGGGCTCTGGCTC
>JAQVJE010000229.1 GCA_028695325.1 Gallionellaceae bacterium | reverse complement strand
CATGGGTTCTCCTTCATGAATGGCGGAACTGGCCGCCGAGCGCATCCTTGCGCGGACACCGGAAACGTCATCGATCCTGCTTGCCCTGCAGGCAGATCAGGGTCTGCTGGCCGAGCGCCACCTGGGCTCGTCCCTGTTCGGTGACGCCGAAGACTTCGAGCTGGCAGATGGTCAGGGTGCGTCCGGAGCGCACCACCGTACCGACCGCTTCAAGGTAGTCGCCCTGCGCGGGGGCGAGCAGGTTGATCTTGAACTCGACGGTCAGCACGGAGCTGTCCGGTGGAAACAGCGTGAAGCCCGCGTAGCCGCCGGCCGAGTCGGCGATGGCGCTGGTGCCCCCGGCATGGAAGTAGCCATGCTGCTGGGTGAGGGTTTCGCGGAACGGTAACCGGATGCTGACCCGTCCGCGCGCAACCTCGTGCAGTTCGGCGCCCAGGTGGTGCATCAGGCCCTGGCGAGCGAAGCTGTCGCGGACGATTCGCTCGACCTGGGGATCGAGCGGCAAGGAGGGAGCGGTTTGGTTCATGGCTCTAAGGTTCCTTTGCAGTGGAGAGGGGGTTGAATAGAGGTGGCCGCTTCTCCAGGAATGCCCGCATGCCTTCCTCTCGATCGGACAGCGAAAGGGTGCGGTGGAAGGCGGCCCGCTCGCGGCGCAGTCCTTCGTCCATGGGCAGGCTGGCGCTGGCACGCGCGGCCTGCTTGATCAGGACCAGCACCTCGCCCGACAGCGACGCCATGTCGGCGGCGAGCCGGCGGCCCTCTTCGAGCAGGTGATCGGGGGGAACGATGCGCGAGACCAGCCCGCTGCGTTCGGCCTCGCGGGCGTCCATGCGACGCCCGGTCAGCAGCAGGTCCAGCGCCTTGGCCATGCCGAGCAGGCGCGGCAGGCGCTGCGTGCCGCCCGCGCCGGGCATGGTGCCGACGCGAACCTCCGGGTGGCCGAACACGGCGTTCTCGGCCGCCAGCACGATGTCGCACATCTCGACCAGTTCGCAGCCGCCGCCGAGCGCGAAGCCCTGCACCAGCGCCACCACGGGCTTGGGGAACGTGCCCAGCGGCGCGCAGCAACCGGCGAAGTCAGTGGCCCGCGCCTGCTCCGCGCTGATGCCCAGCATTTCCTTGAGATCGGCACCGGCCGCGAAGTGTTCGCCTTCGGCGCGCAGCAGGACCACCCGCACGGCGGCGTCGGCCGCCAGCCTGTCGAGGTGCGCGGCCATCGCATCGGTCAGTGAGCGGCACAGGGCGTTGCGGGCTGCCGGCCGGTCGATGACCAACTCGGCATAGCCGTCTGGGTGCGACGCGCATCGAATGAAATCGGAAGACATGGGTTCTCCTGCGAGGAGCCGCCCGAAGTGCCGGGCCGTCATCGATTCGGCAGCGCCGGGCAGTACCCGAGAAGTCTGCTGCGCGATGACGCTTGCGGCCAAACGCGAATATCTCAGGTGGGACTGAAAATTTCTCGCTGGAGCAGTCGCCGACATCTTTGAAGAATGCCGGCCAACACATCGACAACGGAGGCGATTCCATGAAGGTTGTCCGTGGCCGGGAGGTCACCACCAGCAGACCCTGGGGTGCTGTCTCCATTGCCGAACTGTCCGGCCTATCCGTGAGGATTCACTGGACCGACCAGGCCTATCGCTGGCACATCAACGACGGCGAGGAGGTTTTCGTGGTCCTGGACGGCACGGTGGACATGCACCATCGAGTCGATGGGCGGGAGCAGGTGATTGAGCTGGGCGTCGGCGATGTCTTCTTCACGGAAACGGGATGCGAGCACCGCGCGGTTCCTCGTGGCGAGGCACGCCTCCTGGTCGTGGAAAGGGTGGGCAGTCCGTAGGTGGCGTCGGGCGCCCACAGAAATCTCAACGCCGGCTGAAAAAAACTCGCTGGAGCCAACGCCTTGCCCGTCCCAGAATCGATTCGCGAACGGGCCTCGTCTTTCCCTCAACGCTCAGGTACTCCCCGTCCCAGCGAATTCCCATGGAACACACTGCCTTCGTGGCGCTGATCGTCTACGCCTTCGTCATGTCGATCACGCCCGGTCCCAACAACGTGATGCTGATGTCCTCGGGCCTGCTCTTCGGCCTGGGCCGAACCTGGCCGCACCTGCTGGGCATCCCCGCGGGCGTGATGGTGCAGCTCGGGATCACCGGCGCCGGCCTCGGTGCGGTGTTTGCCCTCGAACCTCGCCTGCAGGTCGCATTGAAGGTCATGGGCAGCCTCTACCTGCTCTGGCTGGCCGCGCGCCTGTGGCGCGCGGCCGAACTGGAGGAGACCGAAGCCGGCCGGCCCATCGGCTTCATGCAGGCGTTGGCCTTCCAGTTCGTCAATCCGAAGGCCTGGCTGATCTCGGTGACGGTGGTGTCCACCTTCCTGCCGCCGGGCGAAGGCTACGCACTGCGCCTGCTGGTGGTCAGCCTGGTGTTCGCCGCCATCGGACTGCCCTGCATGCTGGTCTGGGCCGCCTTCGGCGCCGGCCTGCGGCCCTGGCTGCGCGACCGCGCCGTCGCTCGCGTGGTCAATCGTGCGATGGCGACCCTGGCCGCCCTGACCGTTCTTCTCTTCTGGATGTGATGCCATGACGACACTCTCTCATGATCAACTCCGGGCCCATGCGCTGGCCTGGATCGACGACTGGAACCGGCGCGACGTGCCGGCGGTGCTGGCCGCCTACGCCGACGATGCACTGTTCGTGAGCGCGCTGGCCCAGCCCTATACCGGTGGCACGCGGGTACAAGGCAAGGACGCGCTGCGCCGCTACTGGCTGGCCGCGCTCGCCGACAGGCCGGACCTGCGGTTCGAACTCATCTCGGCCATCTGCGACGTCGAGGCGCAGACCGTCGTCGTCCATTACGTGGCGCAGGCTGGCGGCAAGCGCACGCGCATGTGCGAGATCATGCGTTTCGAGAATGGACGGCAGGTCCAAGGCGAGGCCCTGCACGGCGTCCCCGCCGAGGAGGGCACGTCATGACGGCGCTGCTGCGCGCCGTCCGGCCCGACGACGGCAACCGCTATGACTGGGGTGGGGTCTGCCTGGGCTGGCGACTGCTGGAACTGCAACACATGCAGGTGCGGCAGGAATGGATGCCCGCAGGCGGCGCCGAGGCACCCCACTGGCACGCCAGGG
>JAQVJE010000228.1 GCA_028695325.1 Gallionellaceae bacterium | reverse complement strand
ACCATCACCCGCCAGATGCGCCGCCTGGGCACCTCGCCGGCCTGGGATCGGGAGCGCTTCACCATGGACGAGGGCCTGTCGCGCGCCGTCACCGAGGTGTTCGTCAAGCTCTACGAGGAGGGCTTGATCTACCGCGGCAAGCGCCTGGTCAACTGGGACCCGGTGCTGCAAACCGCGGTGTCCGACCTGGAGGTGGTCAACACCGAGGAGGATGGCTTCATCTGGGAGATCAACTATCCCCTGGAGGACGGCAGCGGCGTGCTGACCGTCGCCACCACCCGGCCGGAGACCCTGCTCGGCGACACCGCCGTGGCGGTGAACCCCGACGACGAGCGCTATACGCATCTCATCGGCAAGACCGTGCGCCTGCCGGTGGCCGAGCGCAGCATCCCGGTCATCGCCGACGACTACGTCGACCGCGAGTTCGGCACCGGGGTGGTGAAGATTACTCCGGCGCACGACTTTAACGACTGGCAGGTGGGGCAGCGTCACCAACTGCCGGCCATCAATGTACTGACGTTGGATGCGCGGATGAACGAATTCGCGCCCGCCGAATACCAGGGCCTGGACCGCTACGAGGCGCGCCAGCGCATCCTCGACGAGTTGCAGGCCAAGGGGCTCCTGGTCGCGGCCAAGCCGCACAAGCTGATGATCCCGCGCGGCGACCGCACCCACGCGGTGATCGAGCCCATGCTCACCGACCAGTGGTTCATGAGCATGCAGGGCATGGCGAAACAGGCCCTCGGCGTGGTGGACTCGGGCGAGCTCAGGTTCGTACCGGAGAACTGGACCACCACCTACCGGCAGTGGCTGGAGAACATCCAGGACTGGTGCATTTCCCGGCAGTTGTGGTGGGGCCACCGCATCCCGGCCTGGTATGACGACGCCGGCAAGGTCTATGTCGCGCGCAGCGAGGATGAGGCGAGGATCCAGGCGGGCGGCCGCGACCTGACCCGCGACGAGGACGTGCTGGACACCTGGTTCTCCTCCGCCCTGTGGCCGTTCTCCACCCTGGGCTGGCCGGACGACACCGGTGAGCTTAAGAACTACCTGCCCACCTCTGTGCTGGTGACCGGTTTCGACATCATCTTCTTCTGGGTCGCCCGCATGGTCATGATGACCCTGCACTTCACCGGCAAGGTGCCGTTCCGCGAGGTCTACGTCACCGGCCTGGTGCGCGACTCACACGGCCACAAGATGTCGAAGTCGAAGGGCAACGTGCTCGACCCCATCGACCTTATCGACGGCATCAGCCTGGATGACCTGGTCGCCAAGCGCACCTACGGCCTGATGAATCCCAAGCAGGCCGAGTCCATCGCCAAGACCACGCGCAAGGAATTCCCGGACGGCATCGCCAGCTTCGGCACCGATGCACTGCGCTTCACCTTCGCGTCGCTGGCCACCCACGGCCGCGACATCAAGTTCGACCTCGCGCGCTGCGAGGGTTACCGCAACTTCTGCAACAAGCTATGGAACGCCAGCCGCTTCGTGCTGATGAACTGCGAGGGCCAGGACACCGGTCTCGACGCAGCCCTGCCGCTGGAATACAGCTTCGTCGACCGCTGGATACTGGCCCGCCTGGAAGAGGCCAAGGCGGCGGTACGCGAGGGCTTCGAGCAATACCGCTTCGATCAGGTGGCACGCGCACTGTACGAGTTCGTCTGGGACGAGTATTGCGACTGGTACGTCGAACTCGCCAAGGTGCAGATCGCCAATGGCAGCGACGCCGCCAAGCGCGCCACCCGGCGCACCCTGGTGCGGGTGCTGGAGGAGACCCTGCGGCTTGCCCACCCCATCATCCCGTTCATTACCGAGGAGCTCTGGCAGTCGGTGGCGCCGCTGGCCGGCACGCAGGGCAATAGCATCATGCTGGCAGTCTACCCGGAGGCCGATGCCGGCCGTGTCGATGCCGCCGCCGTGGCCGAGATGGAGCGCCTGAAGGCCCTCGTCAACGCCTGCCGCAACCTGCGCGGCGAGATGAACCTGGCGCCCTCGGTGAAGGTGCCACTCTATGTCGAGGGCGACGCCGAGCGGGCCGCCGTCTACGCGCCTTACATGCAGCTGCTCGCGCGCCTGTCCGAAGTACAGGCAAAGGATCCGCTGCCCGAGGGCGATGCCCCGGTGGCCATCGTCGGCGACTGGCGCCTGATGCTGCACATCGAGGTTGATCCGGCCGCCGAGCGAGCCCGCCTGGACAAGGAGATTGCCCGCCTGGAGGGCGAGGTCGGTCGTGCCACCGCCAAGCTGGGCAACCCCGGCTTCGTCGACAAGGCACCCGCCGCCGTGGTCGAGCAGGAGAGGAAGCGCCTGGCCGACTTCACCGCCACCCTGGACAAGCTGCGCGGCCAGCGGGCGCGGCTGAACGGCTGAGCCGGCAGCCTGTGCGGACAAGCGTGCAGTGCTTCGTCATGTCCGCCCCGCGCAGCGCTCCTCCGGCCTGATTTGGTCCCCGCCGGCGCGGGGACGGCGGCACCCGTGCGCCTGCGGTCGCCGACCGCCTCAGGTGTGGGCGCCCTTGGCGGCGGCCGTGGCCGGCTTCGCCGCCGGCGCGTCACAGGGGCCCTGCAGGGTGGCCTCGGTGTGTTCGCTGTAGCCGAGCAGGTTGTTGTCGAGGGTCTGGATGTCGAGGCTGAAGCGCGTCGCCGACTCGGGCCTCAGTTCGACCCGGACCGGTACCGCCTGGCTTTTCCACCATTTCAGGCGGCACTCACCTTCGAGGCGGTAGATGCCGTCGGCCAGAGTCTCTCTCTCTATGCTGCAGCCCTTGCCGGCGATCCAGCTGACGATCTTGCTGCGCGGGTCGCCGGCGATGCAGGTGTAGCTGGTGCCGTTTTCCTTGTGCTTGAGGCGCAGGGGCTTGAATTCACCGGTACGCTGGTAGGCCATGGCCCACTTGCCCGGCGGGATGCTGGCGCCGAGGTCGATCTCCTGGGCGGCCAGCGGCAGCGGGCACAGTAGCAGCGCAAGGGCGAGCAGACGGGTGGCGGACATGGCGATCTTCCCTTCTTGTTGTTGGCAGCCGGTTCGACCAGGGCAGGCGGAATCGGTTGCTGGTACTAATCTACGCAGGCCAACCGGGTTGGCCTGCGCCGCAACCTGGCGCTTCAGAGAAGCGCCAGGTTGTAGTTCCGG
>JAQVJE010000227.1 GCA_028695325.1 Gallionellaceae bacterium | reverse complement strand
CCTGGTAGTAGGCGCCGTTGGCGGCCAGGATGCGGTACTCGGTGTCCACCAGAATGCGCGGCCCGGGCAAGGCGGAGAGCAGGGAGACCAGTTCGGCCGGCAAGCCGGCCGGTTGCGTGTCGGACATCTTTGACTCGATAACAAACGGACCGGGTCAATATTGACCAAATTCCAACCCACCGGCAAGGCTGGATCGGCTGAAAATAACTCAATACATTGATTTTAATAAACATATTAGCGCGCCACGAGGCTGGCACGGCAAATGCCTATGTCCTGCCGAGAGGACAAGGAGTACGACCATGAAACTCCAAAAACTCGGCCCGCTCGGGCGGGAGATCGCCCTCCTGCTGTTGGTGAAGCTGGCGCTGATCATCGCCATCAAGGTGGTGTTCTTCAGCGACCCGCTCCGCCCCGGCACGGAGGGCACCGCCCGGGCCCTGCTGAACCCATCCCAGATCGAGAGGAACACTTCCCATGAATGAGACCGTCGTCGAGCTCTCAAGGCTGCAATTCGCCGCCACCGCCATGTACCACTTCCTGTTCGTGCCACTCACGCTCGGACTGTCCTTCCTGCTGGTGATCATGGAATCGACCTATGTCATCACGGGCAAGACCATCTACCGGGACATGACCAAGTACTGGGGCAAGCTGTTCGGCATCAACTTCGCCCTCGGCGTCACCACCGGCATCACCATGGAGTTCCAGTTCGGCACCAACTGGGCCTACTACTCCCACTACGTCGGCGACATCTTCGGCGCGCCGCTGGCCATCGAGGGCCTGATGGCCTTCTTCCTGGAATCGACCCTGATCGGCCTGTTCTTCTTCGGTTGGGACAAGCTTAGCAAGGGCAAGCATCTCATGGTGACCACGCTGACCGCGGTGGCCTCCAACCTGTCGGCCCTGTGGATCCTGATCGCCAATGGCTGGATGCAGGATCCGGTGGGGGCGGAGTTCTCCTACACCACCATGCGCATGGAACTGACCTCGTTCTGGGACGTGATGTTCAACCCCACGGCACAGTCGAAGTTCGTCCACACCGTGTCGGCCGGCTATGTCACTGGCTCCCTGTTCGTGCTGGGCATCTCGGCCTGGTACCTGCTCAAGGGCCGCGATATCGAGTTCGCCCGCCGCTCCTTCCGCATCGCCGCCGCCTTCGGCTTCGCCTCCGCCCTGTCGGTGATCGTCCTGGGCGACGAGTCGGGCTATGCCGTGACCGAGTCGCAGAAGTCCAAGCTGGCCGCCATCGAAGCCATGTGGGAGACCGAGCGCGCCCCGGCCGGCTTCAACGTCATCGCCTGGCCGGACGACGAGCGGCAGGCCAACGACTGGGAGGTGCAGGTTCCTTACGTGCTGGGCCTGATCGCCACCCGTTCCACCAGCGAGGAGATCCTCGGCATCAAGGCGATCCGGGCCCAGAACCGGGAACGCATCGAGTCCGGCATCCTGGCCGTGAAGGCCCTGGAACGCCTGCGCAAGGACCGGGGCGACGCCGACGCGAAGCTGGTGTTCGAGGCCCACAAGGCGGACCTGGGCTACGGCCTGCTGCTGAAGAAATACAGCCCGGACGTCGCCCAGGCCACGCCGGCCATGATCGAGCAGGCCGCCCGCGACACCGTGCCCCAGGTGGCGCCGCTGTTCTGGACCTTCCGCATCATGGTGGCCCTGGGCTTCGCCTTCGCCCTGCTGTTCGGCCTGTCGTTCTGGTACTCGATCAAGAACACCTTCGTGGATAAGCGTTGGCTCTTGAAGTGGGCGGTGTGGTTCATCCCCATGCCCTGGATCGCCGCCGAGATGGGCTGGTTCGTCGCCGAGTACGGCCGCCAGCCCTGGAGCATCTTCGGCGTGCTGCCCACCCACCTGTCCACCTCGACCCTGAGCGTCGGCAGCCTGTACGGCTCCATCGCCGGCTTCCTGGGCTTCTACACCCTGCTCCTGGTGGCCGAGCTGTACCTGATGTTCAAGTTCGCCCGCCTGGGCCCCAGTTCGCTCGGCACCGGCAAGTACCACTTTGAAACCGCCGCTGCCTGAGACTAGGAGACACACGAAATGCTGGACTATGAAACCCTGAAGATCATCTGGTGGCTGCTGGTCGGCGTCCTGCTGCTCGGCTTCGCCGTCATGGACGGTCACGACATGGGCGTCGGCACCCTGCTTCCCTTCGTCGGCAAGACCGACCTCGAGCGCCGCGTCGTCATCAACACCGTCGCCCCCCACTGGGACGGCAACCAGGTCTGGTTCATCACCGGCGGCGGCGCCATCTTCGCCGCCTGGCCCCTGGTCTACGCCACCGCCTTCTCCGGCTTCTACTGGGCCATGCTGGCGGTGCTGTGGGCGCTGTTCTTCCGCCCGGTCGGCTTCGATTACCGCTCCAAGATCGCCAATCCGGCCTGGCGCACGACCTGGGACTGGGGCCTGTTCGTGGGCGGTTTCGTGCCGCCGGTGATCTTCGGCGTCGCCTTCGGCAACCTGCTCCAGGGCGTGCCGTTCCACTTCGACGCCAACCTGGTGCCCTACTACACGGGGAGCTTCTGGGCCCTGCTCAACCCATTCGCGCTGCTCGCCGGCCTGGTCAGCTCGGCCATGATCACCTTCCACGGCGCCAACTACCTGATGCACCGCACCGAAGGCGCCATCTTCGAGCGCACCCGGCGCTGGGCCATCGCCTCCGGCATGGCCATGGTGGCCCTGTTCCTGCTGGCCGGCCTGTTCGTCGGCGGCCTGCCCGGCTACGTCATCACCTCCGCCGTGGATGGCGCCGCCCTGCCCGACCCCCTGGCCAAGACCGTGGCCATGGCGACCGGCGCCTGGCTGAAC
The DNA here is from genome assembly GCA_028695325.1 of Gallionellaceae bacterium. Lineage (GTDB taxonomy): Bacteria > Pseudomonadota > Gammaproteobacteria > Burkholderiales > Thiobacillaceae > Parasulfuritortus. The sequence goes on along the minus strand of JAQVJE010000227.1, from coordinate 322 downwards.
AACTTCCGGGCCATGCCGGCCCTGTGGCTGCTGCCCAGCCTGGGCGTGCTGGGCGGCCTGGCCGGGGTCGGCCTGGCCTTCCTGCGCAAGCCCCTGGCCGGCTTCGTCGCCTCCGGTCTCGCCATGGCCGGCATCATCGGCACCGCCGGGGTGGCCCTGTTCCCCTTCGTCATGCCGTCCTCCAGCGACCCCAACTCCAGCCTGACGGTGTGGGACAGCGTGTCCAGCCACCTGACCCTGGGCCTGATGTTCTGGGCCACGCTGATCTTCATGCCCCTGATCATCTTCTACACCTCCTGGGCCTACAAGGTGATGGCCGGCA
>JAQVJE010000055.1:5064-13950 GCA_028695325.1 Gallionellaceae bacterium | reverse complement strand
CCTTGGCCGGCAGGTAGCCGTGGAAGGTGAAGCGCTGGCCGACCAGGCCGGAGGCCATCAGCGCCAGCAGGATGGACGAGGGGCCGACCAGGGGGCGGACCCGGATGCCGTGCCGGTGGGCCAGGCGGACCAGGTCGGTGCCGGGGTCGGCCACCGCCGGGCAGCCGGCCTCGGAGAGCAGGCCGACGTCGTGGCCGGCCAGGAGGGGAGCGAGCAGGGCCTCCAGCACGTTGTCGCGGGTGTGTTCGTTGAGTTCGGCGAGGTCCAGTTGCTGCAGCGGCACCTCGGTGCCGACCTGCTTGAGGAAGGCGCGCGCGGTCTTGGCATGCTCGACCACGAAGTGGGTCAGGCGGGCGGCGATCCGGCGGGTCTCCTCGGGCAGGACGAGGTCGAGCGGCGTGTCGCCGAGCGGGGTGGGGATCAGGTAGAGGGTGCCTGCCACGTCAGCACGTCCAGGCCCTCGTTGGCCAGCATCTCGGTCAGCCTGATGAGGGGCAGGCCGACCAGGGCGTTGGGGTCCTCGGTCTCGTAGCGGGCGATCAGGGCGATGCCCAGGCTTTCGCTACGCGCGCTGCCGCAACAGTTGTAGGGCTGGTCCTTCATCAGATAGGCCTCGATCTGGGCGTCGCTGTAGTCGCGCATCACCAGGCGCACCGGCACGTTAGCGGTCTGGGTGGAGCCGGTCCTGGCGTTGTACAGGGTGAGGGCGGTGTGGAACTCCAGGGTCTTGCCGCGCATGGCCTTGAGTTGCGCGACCGCCTTGTCGTGCGTGCCTGGCTTGCCGAGCTGGCGGCCCTCCAGCAGGGCGACCTGGTCGGAGCCGATGATGAGGGCGTCGGGAAACCTCTCGGCGACCGCCCTGGCCTTCAGCACCGACAGGCGCTGGGCGGTGTCGTCGGGCGACTCGCCGGCCAGCGGGGTCTCGTCGACGTCCGGCGCGGCGACCTCGAAGGGCACGCCGAGGCGGCTCAGCAATTCCCGCCGATACGGCGAGGTGGAGGCCAGTACCAGCTTCACCACGGCAGATTCCTCACGCCCCACCGCCTTATTCCGGCTGGATCTCCACCAGGGCCTCGTCCGGGGTCACGGCGTCGCCCTTGGCGACGAAGACGGCGACCACGGTGCCGGAGGCGGCCGCCTGGACCTCGTTCTCCATCTTCATGGCCTCGATGATGAGGACGCCGTCGCCGGCCTTGACCTTGTCGCCGACCTTGACCTTGACGTCGACGATGGTGCCCGGCATGGCGGTGGTGACGTGGCCGGCGTGGCTGGGCCGCGGCCGCTTGCCGGCGGCGGCGGCGCCGGCCTTGCCGGCCTTGCGGGTGCCGCCGCTGCCGCCGCCGCTGACCTCGATCTCGTCCAGGGTCTCCACCAGGACCTCTTCCGAGACGCCGTCGACGTGGACGTAGAACGGCCGCTCGCTGTCGTCACCGCGGCCGGTGCCGGTGATGCGGATGTGGTAGGTCTCGCCGTGCAGGGTGACCATGAACTCGTTGGGGGCATATTGCGGCGCGCCGGCGGTGGGGGCGTTCTTCGCCTCCGGCGACAGCAGCGGCTCGGGGGTCAGGGTGCCGGCGGCACGTTCCTGCAGGAAGGTGCGGCCGAGGTCGGGGAACATGGCGTAGGTCAGCACGTCCTCGTCGCACTTGGCCAGGCCCTCGATCTCGCCGCGCAGCTTGTCGAGCTCGTCGCTGATGAGGTCGGCCGGGCGGCAGGTGATGACCTCCTGGTTGCCCACCGCCAGCTTCTTGACTTCCTCGTTGACGCTGCCGGGCGCCTTGCCGTAGCGGCCGAGCAGGTAGTTCTTCACCTCGTTGGTGACCGACTTGTAGCGGCCGCCGGTGAGCACGTTGAGCACCGCCTGGGTGCCGACGATCTGCGAGGTCGGGGTGACCAGGGGGGGGTAGCCGAGGTCCTCGCGCACGCGCGGAATCTCGTGCATGACGTCGTCCAGGCGGTTCAGGGCGCCCTGTTCCTTCAACTGGTTGACCAGGTTGGAAATCATGCCGCCGGGTACCTGGGAGGTGAGGATGCGGGTGTCGACGAGATGGGAGTCCATCTCGAACTGCCAGTATTTCTTGCGTACCTCGCGGAAATAGGCGGCGATCTCCTGCAGCAGGCCGAGGTCGAGGCCGGTGTCGTACTCGGTGCCGGCCAGGGCGGCGACCAGGCTCTCGGTGGTGGCGTGGCTGGCGCCCTCGGAGAAGGAAGAGTTGACGCAGTCGATGATGTCGACGCCTGCCTCCACCGCCTTCATGTGCACCATGGTGGAGAGGCCGGCGGTGGCGTGGCTGTGCGAGTTGACCGGCAGCGGCGTGGCGGCCTTGATGGCCTTGACAAGCTCGTAGGAGGCGTATGGGGTGAGGAGGCCCGCCATGTCCTTGATGGCGATGGAGTCGACACCCATCTCGGTGAGTTCCCTGGCCATGGCGACGAAGTAGTCGATGTCGTGTACCGGGCTCACCGTGTAGGAGATGGCGCCCTGGGCGTGCTTGCCGGACTTTTTCACCGCCTCGATGGCGACCCGCATGTTGCGGATGTCGTTCATGGCGTCGAAGACGCGGAAGACGTCGACACCGTTGTCGGCAGCCTTCTGCACGAAGTCACGCACGACGTCGTCGGCATAGTGGCGGTAGCCGAGCAGGTTCTGGCCGCGCAGGAGCATCTGGATGCGGGTGTTGGGCAGCGCCTTGCGCAGACGCTTCAGGCGCTCCCAGGGGTCTTCCTTGAGGAAGCGCACGCAGGCGTCGAAGGTGGCGCCGCCCCAGGCCTCCAGGGACCAGAAGCCAACCTGATCCAGCTTGCCGCAGATCGGCAGCATGTCGTCGGTCCGCAAGCGGGTGGCGATGAGGGATTGGTGGCCGTCGCGCAGGACGAGGTCGGATACGTGTACTTTTGCCATTGCTTGAACTTCCTGAGTTACATGCCGAGGTGCGCGGCGATGGCCGCCGAGATCGCGGCCGCCTTCAGTTCGGGCGGCCGGCGCACGTGATAGTTGATGAGTTCCGGGTGGGCCTCGACGAAGCCGGTGTTGAAGCGGCCGGAGCGAAACTCGTCGTTGTTGAGGATTTCCTTGTAATACGGGATGGTGGTCTTGACGCCATAGACCAGCATGTCGTCGAGCGAACGCAGGCCACGCTCGACCACGCCGTTCCAGTCCAGCGCCCAGATGATCAGCTTGGCGCACATGGAATCGAAGTAGGGGGGGATGGTGTAGCCGGTATACATGGCGCCGTCGATGCGCACGCCGGGGCCACCCGGCGCGTAGTAGCGGGTGATGCGGCCGAAGCTGGGCAGAAAGGCGTTCTGCGGATCCTCGGCGTTGATGCGGAATTCCATGGCGTAGCCACGGTGCTTGATCTCGTCCTGCCGGTACTGCAGCGGCTTGCCGTCGGCGATGCGGATCTGTTCCTGGACGATGTCGATGCCGGTGATCTGCTCGGTGATGCAATGCTCAACCTGCAGCCGGGTGTTCATCTCCATGAAGTAGAACTGGTTGTCGTGGTCGAGCAGGAACTCCACCGTGCCGGCGTTGACGTAGCCGACCGCCTTGGCGGCACGCACCGCCAGCTTGCCGATGTACTCGCGCTGTGCCTCGGTGAGCTGGGGCGACGGTGCGATCTCGATCAACTTCTGGTTGCGGCGCTGGATCGAGCAGTCGCGCTCGTACAGGTGGATGCAGTTGCCGTGGCTGTCGCCGATGACCTGGACCTCGATGTGCTTGGGATTGACCACGCACTTCTCGATGAACACCTCGGGCTTGCCGAACGCCTTGCTGGCCTCGGATACCACGCGTTCATAGTTCTTGACGAGGTCGTCCTCGGAGTCGCAGCGGCGGATGCCGCGGCCGCCGCCGCCGTTGGTGGCCTTGAGCATGACCGGGTAGCCGATCTTGTTGGCCAGCGCGCGCGCCTCCTCGACGTCCTCCAGGTTGTGGTCGGAACCGGGGGTGACCGGGATGCCGGCCTTGATCATGGCCTGGCGGGCGAGGATCTTGTCGCCCATCTGGCGGATCACCTCCGGCGATGGGCCGATGAACTTGATACCGCGGCGGGCGCACACCTCTGCCAGGACCGGGTTTTCAGACAGGAAGCCGTAGCCGGGGTGGAGGGCGTCGCAGCCGGAGGCTGCCGCCAGATTGACGATGTTGTGGGCGTTCAGATAACCCACCACCGGATCGGAGCCGATGTTGTAGGCCTCGTCTGCTTTTTTTACATGCAGGGCATGGCGGTCGGCATCGGTGTAGATGGCGACCGAGCGGATGCCCATCTCGCGGCAGGCACGTATGATCCGCACCGCGATCTCGCCGCGGTTGGCTATGAGTATCTTCTTGATCATGGCAGCATCTTGTCAGCGGCTAAGGACCGCGCCAGGCACGGGACGGCGACCAGCGATAGTCTATCCCGAGTGGGCCGGATTGTCGCCGGGACGCGGTCGCCCACAGGCGATCCACGTCAGGATTGGCTTTGACTTGGAAAGCCGTAAAGCATATCATTGCCCGCTTATGTCTGCACGACCGAAGTTGGATTCGTTGCGTTTTGCCCGCGCTGGCGATGAGCTCTCCGGCGAGGTCCGCTTGGCCGAGTTTGAGCGGCTGGCCGACGTCCTGCTGTCGGACGCTGGCGTGGTGAGCTATCGTTTACGCGGCGGCATGGCAGGCGGTCGGCCGGTCATCCGGCTGGAGGTCGCTACGGTGCTGACGCTGCGCTGCCAGATCTGCCTCGAGCCCTACCGACAGGAGATGGATGTCGCCCAGGTGTTTCCGGTTGCCCGCAACGAGGCGGAGCTGGCGCTTTGGGAGCGGGATGATCCGCTGCTCGATGCCCTGGTCGCCGAGCCGGAACTGGATGTGCTGACACTGGTGGAAGATGAGATTCTGCTCGGTCTGCCCGTGACCCCCCGGCATGAGGGTGGTTGCGGGCGGGTCGGCTAAATACAATTTTTGCAAGGAGCAACAAATGGCTGTTCAACAGAACAAGAAGTCCCCGTCCAAGCGCGGCATGCACCGCGCCCACGACTTCCTGACCAACCCTCCCACCGCGGTCGAGCCGACCACCGGCGAGGTGCATCTGCGTCACCATGTCAGCCCGAGTGGCTACTACCGCGGTCGCAAAGTGGTCAACACCAAGGCCGACAACTCCTGATCGATTCGGTCGAGCCTGTCCCGTACCGCGGGATGGGCGTTGCGCCCATGCGCGAAGTCACCATTGCCATCGATGCCATGGGGGGCGATCACGGCCCCCATGTCACGGTACGGGCCGCCCTCGCTGTCCTCGATCGGTTCGAGGGTGTCAACATCATCCTGGTTGGCCTGGAAGACGTCCTGCTCACCGAGTTGCAGGCCTGCAAGGCTGCGACCGGTACCCGGCTACGCATCCATCATGCCTCCGAGGTCGTCAGCATGGACGATCCGCTGACGGTCGCGCTGCGCGGCAAGAAGGATTCCTCCATGCGGGTGACCGCCGAGCTGGTCAAGCGCGGCGAGGCCGACGCCGGCGTTTCGGCCGGCAACACCGGCGCGCTCATGGCGGTGTCCCGTTTCGTGCTCAAGACCCTGCCTGGCATAGACCGCCCCGCCATCGCCACCACCCTGCCCAGCCACGGTGGCCGTACCTATGTGCTCGACCTGGGCGCGAATGTCGATTGCACGGCCGACCACCTGCTCCAGTTCGGCATCATGGGTTCCTCCCTGGCCGCGGTCGCCGAGCACAAGGACCGCCCCTCGGTCGGCCTGCTCAACATCGGTGAAGAGGCGATCAAGGGCAACGACATCGTCAAGCAGGCCGGCGAGATGCTCAGGGACAGCGGTCTCAACTTCCGCGGCAACATCGAGGGTGACGACATCTACAAGGGCACGGTCGACGTGGTGGTATGCGATGGCTTCGTCGGCAACGTCGCGTTGAAGGCCTCGGAAGGTGTCGCCAAGCTGATCGCCGAGGAATTGCGCAGCCAGTTCAACCGAAACCCATTCACCCGCCTGGCCGGCCTGATCGCGCTTCCGGTCATCCGCGCCTTCAAGCGCAAGATGGATCCGCGCGCCTACAACGGCGCCACCCTGCTGGGTCTCAACGGCATCATCATCAAGAGCCATGGCTCGGCGGACGTCTTCGGTTTCCAGCAGGCCATACTGCGTGCCGTCGAAGAGGTGCGCGGCGGCCTGCTGCGCCGCATCGCCGACCAGGTGCGCGAGCATCATGGCAGGCACAACACCATAGGAGACGCTGCGTGAGCGTTGCCAAGCACATCCATTCCCGCGTGGCGGGGACCGGCAGCTATCTGCCCGCACGGGTAGTGACCAATGCCGACCTGGAAAAGCTGGTCGAGACCACCGACGCCTGGATCGTCGAGCGCACCGGCATCCGGCAGCGCCACCAGGCCGGCGAGGGCGAACTGACCAGCGACCTGGCACTCAAGGCGGCCGAACGCGCCCTTGAGGCGGCCGGCATCGACGCCGGCGAGATCGGCCTGGTGATCGTCGCCACCACCACCGCCGACCGCATCTTCCCGAGCACCGCCTGCATATTGCAGGCCAAGCTCGGCATCGAGAACGGCTGTCCCGCTTTCGACGTCCAGGCGGTGTGCAGCGGCTTCGTCTATGCCATGACCCTGGCCGACCAGTTCATCCGCTCAGGCCAGGTCAGGTATGCCCTGGTGGTGGGTGCCGAGACGCTGTCGCGGATCACCGACTGGAACGACCGCGGCAACTGCATCCTGTGGGGCGACGGTGCCGGCGCCGTGGTGCTCAAGGCCGATGCCGAGCCCGGCATCGTCTCCACCCATATCCATGCCGACGGCCGCTATCAGGATCTGCTGTTCGTCGATGGCGGTGTCTCGCTGAAGACGGAAGGGGCCTGCCACATGCGCATGTCGGGCAACGCCGTGTTCAAGATGGCGGTGAAGACCCTGGACGCCATCGTCGACGAGACCCTGGCCGCCAATGGCCTGGCCAAGACCGACATCGACTGGCTGGTGCCGCACCAGGCCAACATACGCATCATCCAGGCCACCGCCAAGAAGCTGGGCATGACCATGGACAACGTGGTGGTTACCGTCGACCGCCACGGCAACACCTCGGCCGCCTCCATCCCGCTGGCCTTCGACACCGCGGTGCGCGATGGCCGCATCAAGCGCGGCGAAACCGTGCTGATGGAGGCCTTTGGCGGCGGCTTCACCTGGGGTTCGGTGCTGTTGAAATACTAGTGGGGAGCCGCGAGCAGAGGGGGCGAGTGCAACTGCGACCCTCCTCTCACGATCGCCATTCCAGATTCTCGACCAGAGGTTAAATTCATGACGCTAACCTTTTTTTCTAGCTGCAGCCTAACGCCGGCTAGGCTGGCATTGGCTTGCACTGAACACGCATGGACGGCCCAATGATGAAATTGGCCTTCGTGTTTCCAGGCCAGGGTTCCCAGTCGGTCGGCATGATGGCCGCCTACGGCGACCACGCCACCATCCGTGATACCCTGGCCGAGGCCGCCGACGCGCTGGGCTTCGATCTCGCCGGCATGATCGCCGACGGTCCGGCCGAGGCGCTCAACCAGACCGTCAACACCCAGCCGGCCATGCTCGCCGCCGGCGTCGCCGTCTACCGCCTGTGGCTGGCCCAGGGCGGCGCCCGGCCGGCACTGATGGCCGGTCACAGCCTGGGCGAGTACACCGCCCTGACCTGCGCCGGTGCGCTGAACTTCGCCGACGCACTGAAGCTCGTGCGCCTGCGCGCCGAGGCCATGCAGTCGGCGGTGCCGGAAGGCGTCGGCGCCATGGCCGCAGTGCTCGGTCTCGACGATGATACGGTGCGTGCCGTGTGTGCCGAGGCCGCCCAGGGCGAGATCCTGGCGGCGGTCAACTACAACTCACCCGGCCAGGTGGTGATTGCCGGCCACAAGGCGGCGGTCGAACGCGGTTGCGTACTGGCCAAGGAGCGGGGCGCCAAGCGCGCCCTGCCACTGCCGGTCTCGGTGCCGTCGCACTGCGCCCTGATGCAGCCGGCGGCCGAGAAATTGCTCGCCGCCATGGCCGCCATCGAGGTCAAGGCCCCGGTCGTGCCGGTGCTGCACAACGCCGACGTCGCCAGCCATGCCGAGCCGGCCGCCATCAAGGACGCCCTGGCGCGCCAGCTGTACAGCCCCGTGCGCTGGGTCGAGTCCATGCAGGTCTTTGCTGCCCAGGGTGTGACCCGGATCGCCGAATGCGGCCCGGGCAAGGTGCTCGCCGGCCTCAACAAGCGCATCCTGGCCGACGTGCCGACCCTGGCGCTGGCGGATACCGGCGCCATCGCTGCCGCGCTGGCGCAGTGACGAGTGACAAAGTTCGAGTGACAAGTCTGGTCGTGCGGTGGGGCCGCGCTCCTTGTCACTTTGTCACCCTGTTACCTTGTCACTGAATCCAAGGAGATGAAGATGGAAAGAAAGATCGCACTGGTGACCGGTGCCAGCCGTGGCATAGGCCAGGCCATCCTGCACGAACTGGCCCGCCGCGGCGCCTATGCTGTCGGCACTGCCACCAGCGAATCGGGTGCCGCCGCCATCGGTGCCGCCCTCAAGGCAGCCGGCCTGGAGGGCGAGGGCAGGATGCTTGACGTCAACGATGCCGCTGCCTGCGAAGCCCTGGTCGACGATGTCGTCAAGGCGCACGGCCGGCTGGACATCCTGGTCAACAATGCCGGCATCACCCGCGACACCCTGTTGATGCGCATGAAGGACGAGGACTGGGATGCCGTCATCCAGACCAACCTGACCTCGGTATTCCGTATGTCCAAGGCGGCGATCAGGCCGATGATGAAGGCCCGCAGCGGCCGCATCGTCAGCATCGCTTCGGTGGTGGGTGCCATGGGCAACCCCGGCCAGACCAACTACGCCGCCGCCAAGGCCGGCATGATGGGCTTCA
>JAQVJE010000055.1:0-4964 GCA_028695325.1 Gallionellaceae bacterium | reverse complement strand
ACCAAGTTCGATGCGTCCGCAATGGCCTGCCAGATCGCCGGTGAGGTGAAGGGCTTCGACGCGGCGAAATACCTGTCGGCCAAGGAAGCCCGTCGCATGGATACCTTCATCCATTACGGCTTGGCGGCCGGCATCGATGCTATCAAGGATTCCGGACTCGAGATCACCGACGCCAACCGCGAGATGATCGGCGTCAACATCGGTTCCGGCATCGGCGGTCTGCCTCTGATCGAGGACACCCACAACACCTACCTGAAGGATGGCCCGCGCAAGATCTCGCCCTTCTTCATCCCGGGCTCGATCATCAACATGATCTCCGGCAACCTGTCGATCATGTATGGCCTGCAGGGTCCCAACCTGGCCATGGTGACGGCCTGTTCCACGGGCACCCATGCCATCGGCGAGTCGGCCCGCATGATCGAGTATGGCGATGCCGACGTGATGATCGCCGGCGGTGCCGAGGCGACGGTGTGTCCGCTGGCCATCGGTGGCTTCTCCGCCGCCCGTGCCCTGTCGACCCGCAACGACGATCCGGCTACGGCCAGCCGCCCCTGGGACAAGGACCGCGACGGTTTCGTGCTGGGCGAGGGCGCCGGTGTCCTGGTGCTGGAGGAGTACGAGCACGCCAAGGCGCGTGGTGCCCGCATCTATTGCGAACTGGCCGGCTATGGCAAGGGCGCCGATGCCTATCACATGACGGCGCCGTTGGAGGATGGTTCCGGTGCCGCGCGGACCATGCGGAATGCGCTACGGGTCGCCGCCGTCAACCCGGACCAGGTGGATTACATCAACGCCCATGGCACTTCGACGCCGCTGGGCGACCTGGCCGAGACCAAGGCGGTGAAGTTGGTGCTGGGCGAGCATGCCTACAAGACCATGATGGGCTCGACCAAGTCGATGACCGGGCACCTGCTCGGCGCCGCCGGTGGCGTGGAGGCGGTCTTCAGTGCCCTCACCGTGGCCAACCAGGTGGTCACTCCGACCATCAACCTGTTCGAAGCGGGTGAGGGCTGCGACCTCGACTACGTGGCCAACACGGCGCGCGAGGCCAAGGTCGACGTCGCCGTTTCCAACTCCTTTGGCTTCGGCGGCACCAACGGCAGCCTGGTATTCCGTCGCGTTTAAGCGCGATGCCGGACGTCCCTGTCCGGCATCCTTCAATCACTTGGTTATGCATCTGCCCGAGCCGCTCATCCTGCTGAACGGCTCGCCGGCGGCGGCCGTCTCGCCTTTCGATCGTGGTCTGGCCTTCGGCGACGGTGTGTTCCGCACCCTGCGCCTGGAGGCCGGCGAGCCGGTCTGGTGGTCCGACCACCATGCCAAGCTAGTGGCCGATTGCCGACAACTCGGCATGGATTGTCCGCGCCGTAAGGAATGGGAGCAGGACATTGCCTGGATCGCCGCCCGCCAGGCCGATGCAGTGCTGAAACTGATGGTCACGCGCGGCCCGGGTCCACGCGGCTACCAGGTGCCGGAACGACCCTACCCGACCCGCATCGTGCTGGCCTCGTCCTTGCCCGATCTCCCCGATCCGGTCCGCGAATGTGGTGCCCAGGTGAGGATATGCGACTTGAGGCTGGGCCACCAGCCCCGCCTGGCCGGCGCCAAGCACCTCAACCGTCTGGAAAACGTACTGGCCAGGATGGAATGGGATGATCCCACCATAGACGAGGGTATCCTGCTCGACGGCATGGAACGTGTGGTGTCCGGGGTGATGTCCAACCTGTTCATACGCCTGGACGGTGCCTGGCTGACTCCCTCGCTCGGGCAGTGCGGCGTCGCCGGCGTGGCACGGGCGCGCCTGATGCCCAGGCTGGGCGCGCGTGAGGCGGACTTCGGCCTCGATAGCCTGCTGCGGGCCGACGCCATCCTGCTTTGCAACAGCCTCATCCGTCTGCGCTGGGTGGCCCGCCTGGGCGAGCGGACCTGGCAGCGTCCGGACGATTTTGACGTCCTGATGGAGGGACTGTGTTCCGGCGCCTGACCGTAGCATTGTTGCTGATTGTCCTGGCCGGCCTGGGCTGGCTGGCCTGGTATGCCGGTACGGCGACGGTGCCCGGTCAACTGCCGGCAGAGTTCTCCATCGCACCCGGCAACACGCTCAGCAAGACTGCTGAGGATCTCGAGGCCGAGGGGTTGATTCGTCAACCCACCGCGTTCGTGCTGCTCGGCCGCCTGCTGGGCCAGGCCGGCAAGATCAAGGCCGGCAGCTACGTTGTGGATGGACCGATCTCGCCCTATTGGCTACTCAACAAGATAACTTTGGGCGAGACCCGACTCGTCAAGGTGACCGTGATCGAGGGTTGGACCTTTGCCCAGATGCGGGCCGCCCTGAACGCCCATCCTCACCTGAGGCACGACTCGACAGCCATGAACGACGGCGAGTTGATGCAGGCCATCGGCGCCGCCGAGCCCTTTCCGGAGGGGCTGTTCTTCCCAGATACCTATTACTTCGACGCCGGCAGCAGCGACCTCGAGCTCTATCGTCGCGCCTATCATACCCTCGCCGACAAACTGGCAACGGCCTGGCAGGGCAGGGCGGCGGGGCTGCCCTATGATTCGCCCTATCAGGCATTGATCATGGCATCGATCGTCGAGAAGGAGACGGGGGTGCCGGACGAGCGGCCGCTGATTGCCGCAGTGTTCCTGAACCGGCTGCGTCTGGGGATACGGCTACAGACCGACCCGACCGTGATCTATGGCCTCGGCGAGCGCTTCGACGGCAATCTGCGCAAGGCCGACCTGCTTGCCGATACCCCGTACAATACATATACCCGCGCCGGCTTGCCGCCGACCCCCATCGCCCTGCCTGGCGGCGCGGCCATCGAGGCGGTCATGCACCCGGCCGCGAGTCCGGCCCTGTACTTCGTCGCCAAGGGGGCGGGACGGCACCACTTTTCCCATACCCTGGACGAGCACAACAGGGCGGTCAACCGTTACCAGCGAGGAGGCGGCGGATGAAGGGACTGTTCATCACCCTGGAAGGCGTCGACGGTGCCGGCAAGAGCAGCCACGTCGAATGGCTGGCCGAGCATTTCCGCTACGCCGGGCGCGCCGTGGTGTTCACCCGCGAGCCGGGCGGCACGCCACTGGGCGAAAAATTGCGCGAGATCGTCCTGCACGACGCCATGCATCCGGACACCGAGGCACTGATCATGTTCGCCGCCCGGCGCGAGCACGTCGAACAGGTCATCCGGCCGGCCCTGGCGCGCGGCGAGGTGGTGATCTCGGACCGCTTCACCGACGCCAGCTTCGCCTACCAGTGCGGTGGCCGTGGCCTGCCGGAGGCACGCCTGGAGGTGTTGGAGCAGTGGGTGCACGGTGACCTGCAGCCCGACCTCACCCTGTTGTTCGACGTGCCAGGCGAGATCGCCCAAGCTCGCCTCGGCGCCGCGCGCACGCCGGACCGCTTCGAACGGGAAAGACAGGACTTCCATGCCCGTGTGCGCGCAGCCTACCTGCGCCGGGCGGCCCGCTATCCACAACGCATACGGGTGGTCGACGGCAGCCGCGCCCTCGACGAAGTGCGCGCCCAGTTGGCCGACATCCTGAGGAAAATGTGAGGCTGCATCCCTGGAACCTCGCTGCTTGGCACGATCTCACCGGCGACCGCACGCGGCTGCCACACGCCCTCTTGTTGCACGGTCCGCGTGGTATCGGCAAGCGTGCGTTCGCCGGCACGCTGGCGCAGTGGCTGTTGTGCGAGGTGCCCGGCGGCGAAGGTCCCTGTGGGCGCTGCCGGGCGTGCGTATGGTTCGAGCAGGGGGCGCATCCTGACTACCGCCTGGTAGAGCCGGCCGCTGATGGCAGCAACGAAGGCGATGCCGGCAAGAAGGGCGGCAAGCACATAACGATCAATGAAATCAGGAGTTTGGGAGACTTCTTCGGCCTGGTCTCCCACCAAGGCGGCTGGCGCGTGGTCGTCATCCAGCCTGCCGAGACGCTCAATGCCGCCGCTGCCAATGCCTTGCTGAAAACCCTGGAGGAACCACCCGCCGATGTCATGATCGTCCTGGTGGCGCACCAGCCGGGTCGCCTGCCGGCCACCGTGCGTTCGCGTTGCCGCAAGCTGGCCCTCGCCAGGCCGGCGCGGGCGGAGGCCGAGGCCTGGCTGAGTGGGCAGGGCTTGACCGATCCGGCTACTCTGGCCGAGGTCGGCGGCGCCCCTCTACTGGCCCTGGAGTACGCAGAACCGGAACGGCTGGCCCGACGCGACCGTTTCCTCGGTGTCCTGGCGCGCCCTGGCGCAGATGTACTGTCCCGCCTGGCGCAGGACAGCCAGCAAAGGGTGGATGAATGCTGGGGCTGGCTGGCGCGCTGGCTCTATGACCTGCTGGCTCTGCAGGCCGGCACCGCGGCGCGCTATTTCCCCGACCTGGAACCCGCCCTGCGCGAATTGGCCGCGCGGGCGCGGCCGGCGGCACTCTGGCAGTGCCAGCAGGAACTGATGCGCGCCGGGCGCTGGCTGCGCCACCCCCTCAACGGCCAGTTGTTGCTAGAATCATGGCTGTTGCGTTATCTCGATGCCCTGGAGGGCAGACGTGATGGATAGCACACAATTGAGTCAGATGGCTGCACGGGCAGGCATACTGTCCCTCAGCATCAAGGAGCGGACCGCACTGTATGCCTCATACATGCCGTATCTCAAGAACGGCGGCCTGTTCATCCCGACCACCCGCCTGCACCAGATGGGCGATCAGGTCTACATGTTGCTGTCCCTGATGGACGATCCCACCAAGCTGCCGTTATCCGGCAAGGTGGTCTGGATCACCCCGGCAGGTGCGCAGGGAAACCGCCAGCAGGGTATAGGCGTCCAGTTCGACAACAACGAGACCACCACCGAGGTACGCAACAAGATCGAGGGCATACTGGGCAACGCCATGAAGGCGACCCGGCAGACCCATACCATGTAATTTGGCGAGGAATGAGGAGTTAGGGGAGGCCCCGCTCCTCCTCACACCTAA
>JAQVJE010000054.1 GCA_028695325.1 Gallionellaceae bacterium | reverse complement strand
GGCCTGTTGCACGCCTCGTTGCTGATTGCCGATGTGGCGCGCTCGCGCGCCTTCTACGAGGGGGTGCTGGGCCTGGCGCCGGCGCCGCGCCCCGACCTCGGTTTTCCCGGCCTCTGGTACGACGTCGGCGGTGGCCAGATCCACCTGCTCGCGTTGCCGAATCCCGACCCGGTCGAAGGGCGGCCACCGCACGGCGGCCGTGACCGCCACATCGCCCTCGGCGTGGCGGGGTGGGAGGCCATGCAGGCCCGCCTGGCGGCGGCGGGGGTGCCGTTCACCCTCAGCCGCTCCGGGCGCCGGGCCCTGTTCTGCCGCGATCCGGACGGCAATGCGATCGAACTGGTCGAGGTGTAGCGGATCGCGCCTCGGTTGCCGCTGGGAGGTGGCCCAACCATAATGGCGGGCAAACCAACGTCGAGGAGGACGCCCCATGGAAGAAAACGCGCAGGTCCCCGAGTTCGAACTGCCCGGCACCGGCGGCATCCGCTTCCGCCCGGCCGACTACCAGGGGCGCTGCCTGGTCCTCTATTTCTATCCCAAGGACAACACCCCCGGCTGCACCACCGAAGGGCAGGATTTCGCCGCCCGCCACGCTGACTTCCAGGCGGCCGGTTGCGATCTGTTCGGCATCTCGCGTGACAGCTTGAGGTCGCACGAGGGCTTCAAGGCCAAGCTGAATCTACCCTTCGAACTGCTCTCAGACGTCGACGAGGTGGTCTGCGAGCGCTTCGGTGTCATCAAGATGAAAAACATGTACGGCAAGAAGGTACGAGGCATCGAGCGCAGCACCTTCGTCATCGACCGCGCCGGCCGCCTCGCCAGGGCATGGCGGGGCGTCAAGGTGCCGAACCACGTCCAGGAGGTACTGGCCTTCGTGCAGTCCCTCTGATCCCGCCAACCCCATCGACAAGCGCACATGGCCCGCAAAAGCAAACCCCAGAGCAAGCTCTTCGTCCTCGATACCAATGTCCTGCTGCATGACCCCACCTGCGTGTTCCGCTTCCAGGAGCACGACCTCTATATCCCCATGGCCACCCTGGAGGAACTCGACCACAACAAGAAGGGCGTTACCGAGGTGGCCCGCAACGCTCGCCAAGCCAGCCGCTTCCTGGAGGAGATCGTCAGCACCCAGGAACTCGACATCGAGCAGGGCATCCCGCTGGCGGTTCACAGCCACAAGGCGGCGACCGGCCGCCTCTACCTGCAGACCAGCAGCATCCAGAGCGACATTGCGGCGGTGCTGCCGGCCAGCAAGGTCGA
Source organism: Gallionellaceae bacterium (assembly GCA_028695325.1). Classification (GTDB taxonomy): domain Bacteria; phylum Pseudomonadota; class Gammaproteobacteria; order Burkholderiales; family Thiobacillaceae; genus Parasulfuritortus. The sequence goes on along the minus strand of JAQVJE010000054.1, from coordinate 12,702 downwards.
CAACCAGCTGCTCGGGGTGGTGTCCTACCTGCAACACAAGTATCCAGGCCGGCACGTCATCCTGGTGTCCAAGGACATCAACATGCGCATCAAGGCGCGCGCGTTGGGCTTCCTGGCCGAGGACTACTTCAACGACAAGGTGCTGGAAGACACCGACCTGCTCTACAGCGGCGTGCGCGAACTGCCGGCCGAATTCTGGGACAGCCACGGCAAGGGCATGGAGTCCTGGCAGCAGGACGGCCGGGTGCACTACCGGGTGACCGGGCCGCTGAGCCACACAATGCTGGTCAACGAGTTCGTCTACCAGGAAGGCGACAAGCCCTTCTACGCCATGGTCACGGAGGTGCGCGGCAAGACCGCCGCCCTGGCCACGATCAAGGACTACAGCCACCAGAAGAACAGCGTCTGGGGCATCACGGCGCGCAACCGGGAGCAGAATTTCGCCCTCAACGTGCTGATGGACCCGGAGATCGACTTCATCACCCTGCTCGGCCAGGCCGGCACCGGCAAGACCCTGCTCACCCTGGCGGCGGGCCTGGCCCAGACCCTGGAGCAGAAACGCTACAGCGAGATCATCTTCACCCGCGTCACCGTGCCGGTGGGCGAGGACATCGGCTTCCTGCCCGGCACCGAGGAGGAGAAGATGACGCCCTGGATGGGCGCCCTGGAAGACAACCTGGACGTTCTCAACAAGTCGGACGATGCCGCCGGCGAGTGGGGGCGGGCGGCTACCCAGGACCTGATCCGCTCGCGCATCAAGGTGAAGTCGCTCAACTTCATGCGCGGCCGCACCTTCCTGAACAAGTTCCTGGTCATCGACGAGGCGCAGAACCTGACGCCCAAGCAGATGAAGACCCTGATCACCCGCGCCGGCCCCGGCACCAAGGTGGTCTGCCTCGGCAACATCGCCCAGATCGACACCCCCTACCTGACCGAGGGCAGTTCCGGCCTGACCTACGTGGTCGACCGCTTCAAGGGCTGGCCGCACAGCGGCCACGTCATGCTCGCCCGTGGCGAGCGTTCCCGCCTGGCGGATCGTGCCGCCGAGATATTGTGAAAGGAAATCGTATGTGGATTATCAAAGCGGCACTGCCAGTCGGATTGGGCATATTGTCATTGATTCTGTTGCCGGGCTGTACGAAAACCGATCAGGCCGCTGCGCTGGATCCCGCAGCCGTGGTCAACGGCGAGGTCATTGCGGCGCGTAATGTTGAGGCCGAAATGGAAGAGCTGGGCGGCGTCTCGGCCGAACAAGCACAGGAAATCGCCAATCGTGTGCTGGCGAATGCCATCGACCTGGAATTGCTCGCCCAGCAGGCCAGTCAGGCAAAACTGGATGGCCAGGCCGATGTGCAGATGAAACTCGCCGCCGCCCGCCGGCAGATACTGGCGGAGGCGCAAATCACCGCCCTGGCCAAGGGTCTCGGCCCGGTGGGCGAGACTGAAACGAAGGCCTATTTCGACGCTCATCCGGAATTGTTCAGCAAGCGGCGCATCTATCGCCTGCAGGAACTGGTCGCCACCACCACGGCAGAAAATGTCGAGGCGGTGCAGGCCTTGACCAAGCAGGCCAGGAGCCCGCGCGAACTCGCCGCCGCCCTGCAGGCCAAGGGCATCCCGGTGGGAGTGCGTGAGGCGGTGAAGGGCGCCGAAGACTTGCCGGCGGACCTCCTGGCCAGGCTGAACGAACTGTCGGTCGGCCAATCCATCGCCTCGCTGCAGGGTAACAAGATGACCCTACTAATTCTGGTCGGCCTGGAGGAACGGCCACTGGACTATGACGAGGCCAAGCCGATGATCGAGCGATTCCTGGCCAATAGCGCGAAACGCGATAAGATCGAGACGGAACTGAAGAAATACCGGGAGCAGGCGAAAATAGAATACCGGGCGCCCTATGCCGATATTAAACCGGCCGAGCCAAATCAGGCCAAGGAATGAGTGCCGGTATTTATCGCTTGACTCATTTCCGCGGGAGTAATATTTTCGGCGTCTAGTGCATTTTCCGATAATGGTCACCGAGGCATATATGAATATCGATTTGAAGGTACTCTCCATCGCCGAGCTGAAATCCTTGCAGAAGGATATTGCCAGCGAAATGGATGCGCGTGGCAAGGAAGAGCGGCAAAAACTGCTGCAGGAATTCCGCGAAAAGGCCAGGGCGCTGGGCGTCAGCCTGGAGGAACTGCTCGCCGTGGCCCCCCGTGGCAAGGCCCAGGGCGCCGGCAAGGTGGCCGCCAAGTATGCCAATCCGGCCAATCCCGCCCAGACCTGGACCGGCCGCGGCAAGCGGCCCCACTGGGTCAGCGAATACATTGCCGCCGGCAAGAGCCTGGACGACATCAAGGTCTGATCCCCGCAGTCTGAACCGGGCGCGTTTCGGCTACACTAGCCGGCGATGCGCCCGGTCCTCGTTTATACGCTCGTATTGCTGCTGTCGGCCTGCTCCGGGCCGCTGAACGATCCCTATCCGGCCGGCGAGCAGGGCCGTGAAATACTCTATGCCGCCTTCGGCGAGCGGCCCAAGCACCTCGACCCGGCGCGTTCCTACAGCAGCAACGAGGTTGCCTTCACCGGCCAGATCTATGAGCCGCCGCTGCAGTACCACTACCTCAAGCGGCCCTACGAACTGATCCCGCTGACCGCGCTGGAGGTGCCCCAGCCGCGTTATCTGGATGCCGCCGGCCGGCCACTGCCCGACGCTGCACCGGTTGCCCGGATCGCCGAGAGCGTGTACGAGATCCGCCTCCGGCCGGGCATCCTGTACCAGCCCCACGCGGCCTTCGACGGCAAGCGCGAGCTGACCGCCGAAGACTACGTCTACCAGATCAAGCGCCTGGCCCACCCCGCCCTGCACTCGCCGATCTACGGCCTGATGACCGGTTACATCGTTGGCCTGGCCGACCTGGGCAATGCCCTGACCGAGGCGGCAAAGCGGCAGGAGGGCTGGCTGGACCTGCGCCGCTTCCCCCTGCGCGGGGCGGAGGTGGTCGACCGCTACACCTACCGGATCCACATCCAGGGCAAGTATCCTCAGTTCGTCTACTGGTTGGCCATGCCCTTCTTCGCCCCCATCCCCTGGGAGGTGGACCGCCATTACAGCCAGCCGGGCATGGCGGAGGACAACCAGAGCCTGGATGTCTGGCCGGTCGGCACCGGGCCGTTCATGATGACCGTGCACGAGCCGAAGCGGCAGATCCGCCTGGTGCGCAACCCCAACTTCCGCGGCGAGCCCTATCCGGCCGAAGGCGAGCCGGGCGACCGGGAGGCAGGGCTGCTGGCCGACGCCGGCAGGGCCATGCCATTCATCGACGAGGCAGTCTACAGCCAGGAGTCGGAAACCATACCTTACTGGAACAAGTTCCTGCAGGGCTGGTACGACGCCTCGGGCATCAGCTCAGACAGCTTCGACCAGGCGGTGCGTATCGGCGCCGGCGGCGAGGCCGAGCTGACCGAGGAGATGCGGGCCAAGGGCATCGCCCTGAAGACCTCGGTGTCGGCAAGTTCTTTCTACACCGGCTTCAACATGCTCGATCCGGTGGTCGGCGGCCTCGGCGAACGCCAGCGCAAGCTGCGCCAGGCCCTGGCCATCGCCATGGACATGGAGGAATACATCGCTATCTTCGCCAATGGCCGCGGCATCGCCGCCCAGGGGCCGCTGCCGCCCGGCTTGTTCGGCTATCGCGAGGGCGAGGCGGGCGTCAACCCGCTGGTGTATGACTGGATCGACGGCCGCCCCCGGCGCAAGCCCATCGAGGAGGCGAGGCGCCTGCTCGCCGAGGCCGGTTGGCCGGGTGGCCGCGATGCCGTCAGCGGCCGGCCGCTGGTGCTCAACTTCGACACCGCCGCGCGCGGCCCCGACGACAAGGCGCGCCTGGACTGGCTGCGCAAGCAGTTCCGCAAGCTCGACATCGAGCTGGTGATTCGCGGCACCGACTACAACCGCTTCCAGGACAAGATGCGCCAGGGCACGGCGCAGATCTTCGAGTGGGGCTGGAATGCCGACTACCCGGACCCGGAGAACTTCCTGTTCCTGCTCTACGGGCCCAACCGCAAGGTCGGCAGCGGCGGCGAGAATGCCGCCAACTACCAGAACCCGGAGTTCGACCGCCTGTTCGTCGAGATGAAGGACATGGCCAACGGTCCCGCGCGCCAGGCGGTGATCGACCGCATGGTGGCGATACTGCGGGACGACTCGCCCTGGCTGTTCGGCTTCCACCCCAAGGGCTATACCCTGCATCATGCCTGGCTCTACAACGTGAAGCCCAACCTGATGGCCAACAACGAGCTGAAGTACCGCCGCGTCGACCCGGCCGCCCGCGCCGCCGCGCGGGCGCAGTGGAACCGGCCTGGCTGGGCCGGCCCGGTCCTGGCATTGCTGGTCCTGGTGCTGGCGCTGCTGCCGGCCTGGCGGGCTTGGCGGCGGAATCAGGAGGCCACTGCAGCATGACCGCCTACCTGCTGCGCCGCCTCCTCTACGCGGTGCCCATCCTGCTCGGCGTCAACCTGCTCACATTCACCCTGTTCTTCATGGTCAACACCCCGGACGACATGGCCCGCCTGCACCTGGGGGTGAAGCGGGTGACCCCGGAGGCGATCGAAAAATGGAAGGCGGCGCGCGGCTACGACAGGCCGCTCCTGGTCAACGCCGAGGCGGCCGGCCTGGGCAAGGTCACCGAGACCATCTTTTACAGGCACTCCCTGGCCATGTTCGCCTTCGAGTTCGGTGCCGCCGACGACGGCCGCGACATCGCCGGCGAGATCCGCACCCGCATGTGGCCGTCGCTCGCCATCGCCCTGCCGACCTTCGTCATCGGCCTCATGGTCAACATCACGGTGGCACTGATCCTGCTGTTCTTCCGCCGCACCTACGTGGAGTGGAGCGGGGTGGTGGCCCTGGTGGCCATGATGTCGGTGTCCGGCCTCTTCTACATCATCGGCGGCCAGTACCTGTTCGCCAAGGTCTGGCAGCTGGCGCCCATCTCCGGCTACCAGGAGGGGATCAACGCCGCCCGCTTCGTCTGGCTGCCCGTCCTGATCGGCGTGGTCGGCGGCGTCGGCGCCGGGGCCCGCTGGTACCGCACCCTGTTCCTCGAAGAGGCGGGCAAGGACTACGTGCGCACCGCCCGCGCCAAGGGCCTCGGCGAGGCGCGCGTGCTGTTCCGCCACATCCTGAAGAACGGCATGGTGCCGATCCTGACCGGGGCGGTGGCGGTGTTCCCGCTCCTCTTCATGGGCAGTCTGATCATGGAGTCTTTCTTCGGCATCCCCGGCCTCGGCAGCTACACCATCGACGCCATCAACGCGCAGGACTTCGCCATCGTGCGCGCCATGGTGTTCCTGGGCGCGGTGCTGTACATCGCCGGCCTGATCCTGACCGATCTCTCCTACACCCTGGTCGACCCCCGCGTGAGGTTGAAATGAATATCTCGGCGAGGTTGAAATGATGCCCGTCGTGCTATGGACCGACGCCCTGATTTTCCTGCTGGTGGCCGGCCTGGCCGGTCTCGTGGCCCTGGTGCACCGGCACGAACACCTGGCGGCGCCCTGGCGCCGAATCGCCGCCGACCCGGTGGCGGTCTCTGCCGCCGTGGTCCTGCTCGCCTTCACCGCCATCGCCGTGCTCGATTCGCTGCACTACCGGCCGGCCCTGCCGCCCGGGCCGCATGGCGAGGTGCAGTACGCGCCCGAGGTGAAGAGCGCGCTCGACCGCCTGCTGGCGCCGCTGGCCGAGCGGCAGGAAAAGACCTATTCGGCGCCCTTCGCCACGCGACTGTATGCCAAGGAGGTGATCATCCTGGCGGATGACAGCACGGTGCGCGACTACCCCAGGCTGCAACATGGCGGCGCCCATCTGGCCGCGCCGGATGCCGGACTGGCCACGGATGTCGCCCTGCGGGCCGCGGCCGGCCTGGTGCTGGCCGTCGCCGCCTGGCTGCTGCTGGTGCTGGCCCTGCGCAAGCGGCTGCGGCGCCAACAGTTTGCCGGCGGCGCCCTGCTCTACACCCTGCTGGCCCTGCTGGTCGCCGCCGGCGTGCTGGCCGCCCTGGCCCCGCACTACCACGTCTTCGGCACCGACAAGGTCGGCCAGGACGTCCTCTATGCCAGCCTGAAGAGCATACGCACCGGGGTGCTGATCGGCGCCCTCACCACCCTGGTGACCCTGCCCCTGGCCATCGGCCTGGGCGTCTCGGCCGGCTATTTCGGCGGCCGCATCGACGATGCCGTGCAGTACCTCTACACCACCCTCAACGCCATCCCCGGCGTGCTCCTGATCGCCGCCGCCGTGCTCCTCATGCAGACCCAGCTGGAGACCCACCCGGACTGGTTCGAGACCGGCGCCGAGCGGGCCGACCTGCGCCTCCTGTTCCTCTGCCTGATACTGGGCATGACCAACTGGACGGGGCTTGCCCGCCTGCTGCGCGGCGAGACCCTCAAGGTGCGCGAACTGGACTACGTGGTGGCGGCACGCGCCTTCGGGGTGTCGGACGGACGCATCCTGCTGCGCCACATACTGCCCAACGTCCAGCACATCGTTCTCATCTCGGTGGTGATGGACTTCTCCGGCCTGGTGCTGGCCGAGGCGGTGCTGTCCTACGTCGGCGTCGGCGTCGATCCCGGCATGCTGAGCTTCGGCAACATGATCAACGGTGCCCGCCTGGAACTGGCGCGCGAGCCGGTGGTGTGGTGGCAGTTGGCCGCCGCCTTCACCTTCATGTTCATCCTGGTCCTGGCCGCCAACCTGTTCGCTGACTGCGTGCGCGACGCCCTCGACCCGCGTTCCCGGAGGCAGGCATGAGCGGCCTGCGCATAGACGGCCTCAAGGTCGAGATCGAGGCTGGTGCGGTGCCGGTCGACGGCGTCTCCCTGGCGATCGAGGGCGACGAGTGCGTGGTCCTGCTGGGCGAGTCCGGCTGTGGCAAGAGCCTGACCGCACTGGCCCTGATGCGACTCCTGCCCGAGGGCGTCCGCATCGCCGCCGGCGTGGCCAGCCTGGATGGCGAAGACCTGTTCGCCCTGCCGGAACGCCGGATGCGTGCGCTGCGCGGCGGCCGCCTGGCGATGATCTTCCAGGAACCGATGACCTCGCTAAACCCGGTGCTGAGCATCGGCCAGCAGGTCGAGGAATCGCTGGCGGCCCACCGCGGCCTTGCCGGCCGCGCTGCGCGTGCCGAGGCTGGCCGCCTCCTGGAAGCGGTCGGCCTGGCGGCCGATCGGCTCGATGCCTATCCCTCGCAGCTATCCGGCGGCCAGCGCCAGCGCGCCCTGATCGCCATGATGTTGGCCGGCGAGCCGGAGGTGCTGATCGCCGACGAGCCGACCACGGCGTTGGACGTCACGGTGCAGGCTCAGATACTGCGCCTGCTCAAGGACCTGCAGCGGCAGCGCGGCATGGGCCTGTTGCTGATCACCCACGATCTCGACGTGGCGCGCGACATGGCCGACCGGGTGGCGGTGATGTACGCCGGCCAGATCGTCGAATGGGCCACGCGCGAGCGCCTCTACGGCGCCCCCCTGCACCCCTATACCCGGCGCCTGTTCCGGGTGCTGCCCTCGGCGGCGCGACGCGGCGAACCCCTGGAGCAGATAGCGGGCCGGGTGCCGGCGGCGGATGCCGCGCTCGTCGGCTGCCGCTTCGCCGAGCGTTGCGACCTGGCGGTCGAGGCCTGCCGGCGTGAGCCCCAGGCACTGCGCGAGGTGGCGCCGGGGCACTGGCTGCGTTGCGGGGTGGTCGACGTGAATTCCTCCCAGCCCAACCCCGGCCCGCGCGCGGGGGAGGGCGGGGCGGTGGGGGTTCCGCCTGGATCGGCCACCGTCCTCGAATTGCGCGACCTCAAGGTCCACTTCCCCATCCGCAAGGGCCTGTTGCGACGCGTTGCCGGCCAGGTCAAGGCGGTCGACGGGGTCAGCCTGGCCATCCGTGCCGGCGAGACCCTGGCCCTGGTCGGCGAGTCGGGCTGCGGCAAGACCACCCTGGCGCGCGCCGCCTTGCGCCTGATCGAGCCTACCGCGGGCGAGATCCTGCTCGCCGGCGAGGCGATCGGCGGCCTCGCCGGCGAGGCCCTGCGGCGCAGGCGCACGGCCATGCAGATCGTCTTCCAGGATCCGTTCTCGTCCCTCAACCCGCGCATGCGGGTGGGCGACATCGTCGCCGAGGGGCTGGCCGCCTTGCGGCCGGACATCGATGGCATGGCACGGGCGGCGCGGGTGGCCGAACTGCTCGACCGGGTCGGCCTGCCGCGCGACGCGGCGGGGCGCTATCCGCACGAGTTCTCCGGTGGCCAGCGCCAGCGCGTCGCCATCGCCCGCGCCCTGGCGGTGCAACCCAGGCTGCTGGTCTGCGACGAGCCGACCAGCGCACTGGACGTCTCGGTGCAGGCGCAGATACTCAACCTGCTGGCGGAACTGCAGCGCGAGCAGGGCCTGGCCTACCTGTTCATCACCCACAACCTGCCGGTGGTCGGTTATCTGGCTCATCGGGTGGCGGTGATGTACCAGGGGCGCATCGTCGAGGAGGGTGAGGCCGGCGCGTTGCTGTCGGCCCCTGGCCACGAATACACCAGGATGCTGCTGGAGTCGGCGCCCGGCCGTGGCCTGAAGGGCTAGCTGTCGAGCGGGATGTGGATCTTGGCGCCCGGCCGCAGCACGCCGATGCGGTCGTTGTGCTCGCGGATGTCGGCCACCGTCACCTTGTAGCGCTTGGCCAGGGCGCTCAGGGTGTCACCCTTGCGCACGGTATGGGTACGGACGGTCGCGCGGGCTATCTGTTTCGTCTTTGCAGCCGGAGCTCGCGCGGCCTTGCCCGTCCTGGCACTGCCGGCCTGGGCGGCCCTGGCGGGTGGCAGCAGCAGGGTCTGGGTCTTGGCGATCTTGCCCTGCTTGACCTGGAGCGGGTTGTGATCCTTCAGCCACTGCACCGTGACGTCGAAACGCCCGGCGATCTCGGCCAGCAATTCGCCCTTGCTGGCGCGGTAGCTGCGCATCCTGATGCGCTGACTTTCCTCCGCTTCCAGGCGGCTGCGGAAGGCGTCCAGGCGGTCGATCGGCAGGAGCAGGCGGTCCTGCGATTCGGCGTGGATGACGTGGCGCCGGAAACCAGGGTTGAGTGCAAGCAACTCGTCCAGATCGATGCCGGCCAGGCGCGCGGCGGTGCGGGCCTCGATCGGATAGGGCAGCCTTACCTCCTGGAAATAGGGCTGGTTGGCGAGCGGCTGCAGGGCCAGGCCGTGGCGCCTGGGTTCCCGCACCAGGTTGCGTACTGCCAGCAGGCGCGGCACGTAGTTGCGCGTCTCGCCTGGTAGTTCGAGGCTGAGGTAGTCGGTCGGCAGTCCGCGGGCGACGTTGCGTGCGATCGCCCGGTTGACGCAGCCGTCGCCGCAGTTGTAGGCGGCCAGGGCGAGATGCCAGTCGCCATACAGGTAGTGCAGCTTTTTCAGGTGGTCGAGGGCGGCCGTGGTGGCGCTCACCACGTCCTGGCGGCCGTCGTACCAGCCGTTCTGTTTGAGGCCGTATATCCGTCCGGTCGCCGGCATGAACTGCCAGATGCCCGATGCCTTGGCGGGCGAAGCGGCACGCGGGTTGTAGGCCGACTCGACGAGGGGCAGCAGGGCGATCTCGGCCGGCAGCCCGCGCGCCTCGACCGCCTCGACGATGTGGTACAGGTAGGGGCGGGCGCGTCGCAGGGCGTTTTCCATGTAGGTGGTGCGGCTGCCGAAGGAACGCTCCTGCGCTGCCACCAAGGGGCTGTCCAGGTCATCCAGGGCCATGCCGTCGCGCAGGCGCTGCCACAGGTCCGCCTCGGCGCCGACGCCGGCCAGGGCTGGCAACGCGGTCGGTGTGAGTGGCTGGCCGAGCAGTGCGTACATCGGCACCGGGTAGATCTCGACGCCCGCACCCTGTACGGCGGGCGACAGCGACAGGCCGAGGAGGAGGGGCAGTAGGTGGCGCTTGAGGTTCAATTGAGCGGTGGCAGGCGGTTTGGGCGCATTTCCAACGTTGCAGGCGGGGGCATTTTAAGATGCCCTTGTCCATATAGTAAAGTAATAAAAAACAATGGGTTGCGTAACAATACTCTGGTACACGGGTCAGCCGAAGGCATCCTTCAGGCTACGCAGCACGGCAAATGTCGCCGCCGCATCGACGAACCCGCCGCCGCCGCGCGGTCCGGCCAAGCGGCGCTGCAGGGCCGGTTCGGCACAACGCAGGAAGGGGTTGCAAGCCAGTTCGTCGGCCAGCCGGGTGGGCAGGGTGGGGCGACCGGCACGGCGCAGGGCAAGGGCGTGTTCGCGCCAGTCCAACAGGGCCGCGTTGTCCGGCTCGACGGTGAGGGCGAAGCGGATGTTGTCGAGGGTGTATTCGTGCGCGCAGCACACCAGGGTGTCGGTCGGCAGCGCGGCCAGGCGCTGCAGGCTGGCATGCAGCAGGTCGCTGCTGCCTTCGAACACCTTGCCGCAGCCGCAGGAGAACATCGTGTCGCCGCAGAACAGCCAGCCGTGGCCGACATAGGCGATGTGCTCCAGGGTGTGGCCGGGCACGGCGAGGACATGAAAGCGCATGCCGAGCGCAACGACGACGTCGCCCTCGCCGACCGCCACGGTCACGTCTGGTAGGCGCGCGTCGGCCGGGCCGTAGACCGCGATGCCGGGATGGCGGCGGCGGATTTCGGCAACGCCGCCGACATGGTCGGCATGGCGGTGGGTGAGCAATACCGCCGCAGGCTGCATGCGCCGGGTCGCCAGCCAAGTTAGAATAGCCTTGGCTTCGCCAGGGTCGACCAGCAGGGCGGAGCGTCCGTCGTGCACGGTCCAGATATAGTTGTCCTCGAAGGCGGGGACGGGTTCGAGCGTCGGCATGAGGAAATAGTATCCCGTATGACTGGAAACTGGTTCGATTCGGATGCCGGGCACTATGTCCTGGAACGCGAGCAGGCCTGGTTCGATGCCACCTGTGTCGACCTGTTCGGCTTCAATGCCGTGCAGATCGGCCAGTGTCACATCGATTTCCTGCGCGCCAACCGGATGCCGTTCCGCTTCGCCGCCTCGCTCACCGACGGTGCCCTGCGCGCGCGACCGGAGGAACTCCCGCTCGCCGGCCAGAGCATCGATCTCGTCGCCCTGCCGCATCAGCTCGAATTCTCGCCCAACCCGCACCAGTTGCTGCGCGAGGCGGAGCGGGTGTTGCGGCCGGAGGGGCGGCTGCTGCTGGCGGGCTTCAACCCGCTCAGCCTGTGGGGGATGAAGCGCATGGTGTGCGAGCGCAGCGACTACCCGTGGAACGGCCGCTTCATGCACCTGGCGCGCATCAAGGACTGGCTGTCCCTGCTTGGCTTCGAACTGCTGGCCGGGCGGATGGTCTGCTATGCGCCGCCGGTCAACCGCACGGCCTGGCTGCACCGCTTCCGCTTCATGGAGGCGGCCGGCGACCGCTGGTGGGCACTGGGCGGCGGGGTGTACCTGCTGCATGCGGTGAAACGGGTGCGCGGCATGCGCCTGATCGCGCCGCGCTGGGAAGAAAATTGGCTGGCCAGGCCGGTGCTGGCACCGCCCAGCCGGCGCATCATCAACGGGGAACAATGAGCGAAGAGAACTGGGTGGACCTGTACAGCGACGGCGCCTGCAAGGGCAACCCGGGCGCCGGAGGCTGGGGCGTGCTGCTGCGCTTCGGCGACCACGAGAAGGAGCTGTGTGGCGGCGCGGCGGACACCACCAACAACCGCATGGAACTGACCGCCGTCATCGAGGGCCTCAAGAGCCTGAAACGGGCCTGCCGGGTGCGCGTGCATACCGACTCACAGTACGTCCACAAGGGCATACGGGAGTGGCTGCCGGGCTGGAAGCGCAAGGGCTGGCGGACCAGCAGCGGCCAGGCAGTGAAGAACCGCGACCTTTGGGAGGCGCTCGACTTCCTGGCCACCGAGCACCAGGTCGAATGGCACTGGGTGCGCGGCCACGCCGGGCATCCGGAGAACGAGCGCGCCGATGCCCTGGCCAATGCCGGCGTCGACAAGGCAAGGAGGGGCTGATGCGCAGGGTGGTGCTGGATACCGAGACCACTGGCCTCAACCCGGACCTCGGCCACCGGGTGATCGAGATCGGCGCCGTCGAGGTGGTCAACCGCCGGGTGACCGGACGCACTTTCCATACCTACCTGAATCCGGAGCGCGAGATCGACGCCGGGGCGGTGGAGGTGCACGGCCTGACCCGCGACTTCCTGGCCGACAAGCCGCGCTTTCCGGATGTCCGAGCGGAGTTCCTCGACTTCATCGCCGAGGCCGAGCTGGTCATCCACAACGCCCCCTTCGACGTCGGCTTCCTGAACGCCGAGTTGCGCCGCCTCGAACGTGACGACGACCTGCGCCGATACTGCCGGGAGGTGCTCGACACCCTGAAGATGGCCAAGGACCTGCACCCCGGCCAAAAGAACAACCTCGACGCACTGTGCCGACGCTACGAGGTGGACAACTCGGGGCGGGCCTACCACGGCGCCCTGCTCGACGCCCAGTTGCTGGCCGAGGTCTATCTGGCCATGACGCGCGGCCAAGACAGCCTGGCCATCGAATCCTTCCTGACCCCGCCGCCGCGCGCCCGGCAGGGCGCGGTGCAGGCCGCCCTGCGCGTGCTGCCGGCCAGCGCGGCGGAGCTGGCCGAGCACCAGGCCTATCTGGAGGGTATGGCCAGGGAGTGCGGCCAGGTGCCGTCCTGGTAG
>JAQVJE010000226.1 GCA_028695325.1 Gallionellaceae bacterium | reverse complement strand
TCGATGTTGGACAGCGTCATCCCGCCCAGATGGGCGCGGATCTCGATGACCATGCGGCCGTTGGCGTTGTACGTGGAGGGGCGAATCTCGACGATGACGAAATCACCGTCGTACTTGCCCTCGCGGTACTGATCGAGTTCGGCGTTCTTCACGACGAACTCGCCGATCGAGGTCGCCAGGCGGCCGACGTTGAAGTCGCCGTTCCTGCCGTGGATGGTCTTGATGGCCAGTTGGCCGGGGATGGTGATCATGAAGGTCTCCTGCTGACGAAGAGAAGACAAGGCCCCGGGGATGGGGCCTTGCGGATCAGAACGACTCGGCAACGGCCAATGCGGGGGCATCGGCAGCGTCGTCGGCAGCATCGGCGACGGGCTTGGAAGGCTCCGGTGCCGAGGCTTGCTGCGCGGCGGGCGCGTCGGACGTCACAGGGACTTCCGGGTCCCGCTCGTCGGTCTCGGTCGGCTTGGGTTCGGCCTTGTAGACGAGCTTGCCGTCGACCTTGATCCAACTGACGAACAGCAGGCGGGCCTTGAGGCTCACACCCTGCTCGCCGGCACGCTTGCCCTTGGAGTAGGTGAAGGTGTCGGTCCACAGGTCGCCCAGGCGGAAGCCGATCATCACCTTCTTCTCGGCGTCGACCGCCTGAATGCAGCGGCGCACCAGGTGCTGCGCTTCCGAACCCGATACGCGCGTGTCGAAACGCACATACGAGACGTCATCGCTGGGACCGTTCAGAGCCGCGATGTCGCAGGCCAGGAACGCATCGCCTTTCTTGGGCTTCACTTCGCGGATGCGATTGAGATACCCGAGGCCGGTGATGTGCAGATCGAAGTAGGACTTTTCGGTGGAAGTGGTCATGGTGAATCTCCTGAGAACAATGAGGCGGAGACACACCCGACCCAAGGCGGGGAAGGTGTGGAACCCCCGCGTGGGTTGATGGAACAGCTTGGTGGCATCGCCATCGAGAACCGATGGCCGTTCGCGCATGGATGCCGGTGCGAACTGGGGTGATCAACGCGGTCGGAACCGCGTCGCAGCCTTGAAGATCGTGGCTGCCTGGGCATGTTGCTGACGAAGGCCAGCAGAACAACGCGGGGACATTGGCAGGCTGGCTTGACGGAAGCAAGCATGAATCGGCCGCAATGCGTTTCCACTTTTCGTGCCGTGGAGGGTCTCGGGCAACCGATTTGTTGGGGTCACAGCGGGTTTCGGCCCTCCAGTTGCTGATAATATTGACGCCGCTGGCACCTGCCAGCACACGTCTTCAGGGCGGGGCGGAATTCCCCACCGGCGGTATGTCCCACGCGAGCGCCAGTTCGCTGAGGGGCGAGCCCGCGAGCGCCCTTCCGCGAGAAAGGGGTCAGCAGACCTGGTGAAAGGCCAGGGCCGACGGTCACAGTCCGGATGAGAGAAGATGTGCGATCGACACCCGACCGGGTCGGCTTTGTGCCGACCCGGTCGGGTGTCGTCGTGCGCCCCGAAAACGTCTTCTCAACTTTCCTAAGAGGAGCGTTTGTATGTCTGTTGGTCTTGAACTTTCCCACAACCCGCCTGATGCGGCACGTCATCCATCCAATCCCATTGCCGCACTTGACCATCGCGTGCAGCGAGCATTGGATGCAATGCGTGCGGGGCGACCCGTCGTGTTGTTCGACGACGATGACCGCGAGAATGAAGCGGACCTCATTGTCGCGGCAGAGTGCTTGACGGTCGATACCATGGCCCAGTTGATTCGCGATTGCAGCGGCATCGTCTGCCTGTGCCTGACCGAAGAGGTGGCCGACCGGCTGGAATTGCCGCCGATGACGGCCCATAACGGCAGCCGTCATGGAACCGCGTTCACTGTGTCGATCGAAGCACGTGACGGTGTGAGCACCGGCGTGAGTGCCGCCGACCGACTGCGTACTGTGCAGGCAGCGATCTGCAAAGAAGCGAAGCCACAGGATCTGGCGCGGCCCGGCCATGTGTTTCCACTGCGGGCACGCACTGGCGGCGTTCTGACTCGGCGTGGACATACCGAAGGTTCGGTGGACTTGGCACGGATCGCGGGCCTGCAACCCGCTGCGGTCCTGTGCGAACTGATGAACTCCGATGGCACGATGATGCGCCGCCCCCAGGCATTGACCTATGCCGGTCGGCATGGTCTGGCTGATCTGACTATCGAGGAGCTGGTGACCTACCGTTCCCTCCGTGACGGGGTGCTAGGTTAAGGGATAGAAGGGATGAAGAGCCTCCCGCCGCGAGGACGGGAGGCCAGTTGGAGGCTCAGTGTCGGATAGACCTGCGGCCGGATAGGCATTGCACGCGAATCCGCCGCCAGTTCCCGTCGTCGATCAGCCGTTCCAGCGTCCCGCCGAGAGTGTCGAAGAACACCTCATCGACCCGTTCGACCAGCTCGCCATCACGGTGCAACTCCAGCGCGTACAAGTCGAGGCCGCGCTCGTACAGCACGGTGACGCGTCCCTGGAATTTCGCCGTGGCTACCGTGAAACTGATGGCGGGGGGCGTGGCGATGATGTCCTGGGGCAGCGGATCGACCCAGGTGAAGTCACGTGCGCCGGCATCCACCAGCAGGTGGGTGATGCGCCGGTAGCCGTCGGGCGCGGGCAGCTGCTCCATCTGCTGAATCAGCTCCTGCAGCTCGGGGCAGCGGACCTCTGGGATCGGCAGCTTCGCCGGTGCGGAACCAAGCACGAACCGCTGCACCGTGTACGGCTTGCCGTCGGCAGTGAATGCGGTCTCTTCCTCGGGCGTGTCCGCGCGCAGGCCGTCGAAGCGGTGTCGGGCGTAGGGCTCGACCTGTACCTTGGCGCCCTCGTCGGGCACTTCGGTCACGAGGGTGCGATCGAGCACCGCGAACTCGGCCCGTCCCGTCTTGACCACGATGGCCTCGTCGGTGGTGGCGATGACCTTGCCCTCGAAGGGCTTGGGGTCGATGTGGAAGCCCAGCGTCGAAACTTTGGGCTGGCCGTCGAAAATGCTGAACTTGAAGCTGCGGACGTTGGAAGGCACGTGGCCGCGAACGAGCGTCGGCATCTGTGCGCGGATGGCTTGGGTATCCATGGGAGACTCCTTGTGGCAACCAAGGGAATCCCGCCCGCAAGGGAGGTATGTCCCTTGAGGGTGAGGTGGATGGACGCGGCATGCGTCCGGTGGAAGAAACGACCAAGCGCGGCGAACCGCACCGCAGTCTCGAAGGTCTCGACTGCCTGGGCATGCTGCCGGC
>JAQVJE010000225.1 GCA_028695325.1 Gallionellaceae bacterium | reverse complement strand
GGCGTCATCCTGTCCAAGTCGATGGAAGTGCTGTTCCGCGCCGTGCCGCCCAGCCTCTATCTGGCCCTTGCGCAGACCGAACCGGAAGAGAAGGCCGAACGCTACCAGCTCATGCGCCAGTACGGCATCGGCGAACTGGATGCCGCCTTCAAGGTGGCCGAGAAGATCGACCAGGCGCGTGGCATCGCATCGCCGCCGCTGTTCCTGCCGAAATGACCGGAGCGCGTCATGTCCTCGAAGCGAACCACCTTGCCGAGCCGGGCCCAGGCCATTCGCAAGCGCGCCGGGCGCCTGCCACGGCTGCACTGGATGGTGGCTGGCATCCTGGCTGCGGGCCTGCTGGGATGGCTCCTGTACCGCACGCCCGGTGCGCCGGCACCACGCACGGGGCCTGAGGTCGCGCAGGCGCATCCGGCCGGCCCACCCTGGCGTCACGGGCCAGCGGATGCGCGCTTCACCTTGACGCTGTACGCCGACCTGGAGTGTCCGTTCTGCAAGGCCTACTACCCGACGCTGATGGCCTGGATCGATGCCCATCCCGAGGCCAGCCTGCGATGGCATCACCTGCCGCTGGCGATGCACGATCCCGAGGCGAGTCGGCTGGCCCGCGTGGCCGAGTGCGCAGGCGAAGCGCAAGGCCACGAGGCTTTCTTCGATGCCATCGCATGGCTCTACCAAAACACCCGGGGCGATGGCCAGGGGCTGCCGGCAGACCTGACCTGGCCAGGCATGACCACCGCCATCCAGGCATGCCTGGACAGCGAGCGCCCCGCAGCCATCGTTCGCGCGCAGGCCGACGAGGCCCTGCGCAGCGGCATCACCGCCACGCCCACCGTGCGGCTTGACGACGGCCTGACCGGGAAAACGCTGCTGCTGCACGGCCTGGTCGAGGGCGATGCGCTGCTGTCGGCGCTCGATCTGGTCGCGTCGCCGGACAGGCCGGACGCTCGTTCATTGGGGGCCGCCGACGCCGCCGGCACGGCGGTCCATGGCCGCCGTCATGACCTCGCCGAGACCCAGTAGTCGCGGAGCGCGCGCACGCTGTCCGATGGCGAAGGCATGTAGCCGCTCAGGTTGACGAGCCCGACGTTCATGCCGCGTTCGTCGGTGGTGCCCCTGAGCATCAGCCGTTGGAAGCGGCCGGTGTCCAGGCCATATCGATGCGGATCATCGACTTTCAGCGCCAGTAGGTGCAGGTGCGAGTTCCAGATGCGGAACTTCGCATGTTCGATGGCCCGTATCGCCTGCCAGGGAACGAAGACCCGCTGGGGGCCTTCGCGCGTGAGGCCGAGGGCATCGGCCACGAGGTCGGCGGGTGGGTCGAGGCGACGCAACCGCCGCACGAGTGTTCGCACGATCGCACGTGTGAGCGCCACGGCCAGGATGACGCCGCCCAGCGCAAGAGCGAGCACGACAGGGTCCGTCTCGTGGATGTCCTTGACGAGGGGCGGCAGCACGACGACCAGCAGAGGGAACACGATCCCCATGCCCATGACCAGCACTTCCCACCACGCGGCGCGCGCGATGGGAATGCGCAGCGTCGCCGGGAAGCGGGGCAAGGGCATGTGCCTGCCTCGCCAGCGCAGGCGGCGTCCATACTGTCGGACCAGGATCATGAGCCCCATGACGGAGGTGACGAGGAAGACGGCGGCAGCCAGTCTGGCGGGGCCAGGGTCCGCGCGCAGGGACGATAGCAACGCAAGCACCAGCGTCACGCCCGACACCAGGAGCACCGGCTCCACCACGAAGACGTAGATCCTTGTCCACCAAACGCTCCCTGCCTGCTGCTCGCTCATGGCCCTCCGTCCCGATCCCGCTTCGATGCCGCTCCCATCCTGGTCATCCACTCGCTGCGGTCGAAATACACTTCGTTGCGGCGAATCTTGCCCGCATGGTCCAGTTGTACCAGGCATACGCCGACCACGGTCAACACCTCGCCACCGACCGGGATGTCGGCACACCATTTGTTGAGGAAGCCATCCTGCATGGGGATGCCCTCGACCTGCGTCCAGACCCACGCCGGATTGCGCGCCAATAGGCGCTCGAAATAGCCCAGCAACGCGGGCTTTCCCCGCAGCCCTTGGGGTACGGCAGGGTCGAGATAGAAGGCATCCTCCGAATAGAAGGCAGCCAGCCGCTGGGGATCGTTGCCGGTCCAGGCAGGCAGCCACGCCTGCGCAAAGCGCCGCGCCTGCTCCGCATCGAGGGCGTTCATCATGATGTACCGGGCCGGCCCGGAACGCGCGTCATCGGTGCGCCGCCTTGCGGGTACCGCTATCGATGGCCTTGAGCAGCGCAGCGCCAAGCACCGACTTGAGCACGCCGCCGAGGACGAAGGGGGCCACGCCCACGGCGATGGCTTTCTGAACGCCAACCATCGCGGCCAGCCAGGCGCCGCCGAGCAGCAGGCACAGGGCGTTGCCGATCAGCATCGCCGCGAAGGCCAGCACGACGCGCCCGCCATGCCAGCCGCGTTCGACCAGCCAGCCGGTCAGCGCGCCGGCCACGGGAAAGGCCAGCAGGTAGCCACCCGTCGGTCCCAGGAAGCGCGCCAGGCCTCCCGTGCCACCGGCGAACACCGGCAAGCCGAGCGCGCCCTGGGCCAGCCAGACGAGGATCGTCAGGCCACCCAGGCGCCAGCCATACAGTGCGCCGACCAGCGTGACGGCCAGCGTCTGCATGGTCATTGGTACCGGCACCATGGGCACGCTGACGTGGGACGACGCGGTGAGCACGAGGGTGCCGAACAGCACCGCCAGCACCTTGGTCGCGTTGGACTGTCCGCGCAGCCAGCGGGTTGTGTCGAGGGTCCCGAGGGTTGGGGTCGAGGTTGGGGTCATGGGTTCTCCTTCATGAATGGCGGAACTGGCCGCCGGGCGCATCCTTGCGCGGACACCGGAAACGTCATCGATCCTGCTTGCCCTGCAGGCAGATCAGGGTCTGCTGGCCGAGCGCCACCTGGGCTCGTCCCTGCTCGGTGACGCCGAAGACTTCGAGCTGGCAGATGGTCAGGGTGCGTCCGGAGCGCACCACCGTACCGACCGCTTCGAGGTAGTCGCCCTGCGCGGGGGCCAGCAGGTTGATCTTGAACTCGACGGTCAGCACGGAGCTGTCCGGTGGAAACAGCGTGAAGCCCGCGTAGCCGCCGGCCGAGTCGGCGATGGCGCTGGTGCCGCCGGCATGGAAGTAGCCATGCTGCTGGGTGAGGGTTTCGCGGAACGGCAACCGGATGCTGACCCG
>JAQVJE010000053.1:5646-14096 GCA_028695325.1 Gallionellaceae bacterium | reverse complement strand
CTGCTGCTGCCCGCCGGCCGCCGCTGCCCACGCTGGCTGACCGGCCGGCACGCGAAGCTGGCCGTGCGCGTCACCGCCCACCCCGGGGCCGCCGGCCTGTGCCGGGCGCTCGGCATGGCCCTGGTCTCCACCAGCGCCAACCGCGCGGGCCAGGTCGCGCTGCGCACGGCGGCCGCCTGCCGCAAGACGTTCGGCAACCGGGCATGGGTGCTGGACGGCCGCATCGGCCGGCGGCGGCGGCCATCGACCATCGTCGACCCGGCCAGCGGCGGGGTGTTCAGGCCATAGGGCCCTGCCTAGCCCTCCAGCCGATAGGCGATGGGTATCTCCAGGCGGGCGGGCCGCTCCGGTCGCAACTGGCCGCGTGCAGTCTCGGCCGCCGCTTCCAGCAGACGCAAGGCCTCCCTGTCGAGGAGCGGGAAACCGGAGCCGCGCTTGACCACGGCGCCTTCCAGGCGGCCGTCGGGGCCGATGCGCGCCTCGATCAGTACCACGCCCTCCTGGCCCAGGCGGCGGGCGGCCAGGGGATAGCGCTTCTGGGCGCGCAGTTGCGCCAGCAGGGCCAGGTACCAGCGCCGCTCGACCTCGGCGGCGCTGTCGACCGGCGGCGGCGCCGGGGCGGCTGTCGGGGCGGCTGTTGGGGCGGCTGTCGGGGCGGCTGTCGGAGCGGGCGGCGGCGGCACCGGCGGGGCGGCGACCGGCGGCGCGACTATCTCGGGGGCGGGTGACGGCGCGGGCGGCGTCGGCGGTGCGCGCTCTGGTAGCAGCGGCGCCGGCTGGGGCAGCGGCTTGGGCCTGGGGGCCTCAGTCGGCTTGGGTGGGGCCGGCCGCGGTGGCGGGGGCAGCGGCTTGGGCGGCGGCGGTTCGCTGGGCGGCGCGGGGGCCGGTGCGAAGGCGACCTGCCAGCGCAGCGGCTCGGCCGCCTCGGGCAGGCGGGGCTCCAGCCAGAGCAGCGTCGCCAGGCCGGCCGCCACGCCGTGCAGGACGAGTGAAGCCGCCCAGGACTTCACGACCGCTTCACCTCCAGGGCCACTTCCTTGAAGCCGAGACCCTTGATGCGGTCGGCCAGCTCGACGAAGGCGCGCAGTTCCAGGCCGCCGTCGGCGCGCACCACCACCGGCGTCTCGCGGCTGAAACCGGCCAGGGCGGCGGCCAGATCGGGGGCCGGCTGGTCATTGACATAGACCGCCTTGTGCAGGGTCTGGGTCACCACCACCGGGGTCTCGCGCGCGGCGGCGGCGTTCTTCGCCTCGGCGAGGTCGACCGGGATCCGGCCGGTGGCGATGAATGTGGCCGAGGTCAGGACGATGGTGAGCAACACCAGCATGACGTCGACCAGGGGGACGACGTTGATGCCGTCGATGTCCTCATCCACCCGCCTTCTCCTTCAGTGCGTCATACTCGGCCAGGCGCTCGCGCACCCGCCGGCGCAGGGCGTTGTTGAGCGCCACGCAGGGAATCGCCACCAGGAGGCCCATGGCCGTGGCCTTGAGGGCCAGGGCGAGGCCGGTCATGATGCTCTTGACGTCCATGTCGCCACTGACGCCCATGGTCTGGAAGGTCAGCATGATGCCGAGCACGGTACCCAAGAGGCCGATGTAGGGCGCGTTCGCCGCCACCGTGCCGATCACCGTGAGGCGCCGGGTCAGCGCCACCTCCAGTTCCACCCGGGTTGCGTGCTCGGCCACCCGCACGCGCCGGTAGTAGCCGAAGCGCTCGATGGCCACCGCGACGGCCCATACGCTCAAGAACAGCAGCAACCCGATCACGCCATAGTCGATGGCAGCCTTCAATCCATCCATGTCACATCCCCAATCCGAT
Source organism: Gallionellaceae bacterium (assembly GCA_028695325.1). GTDB lineage: Bacteria > Pseudomonadota > Gammaproteobacteria > Burkholderiales > Thiobacillaceae > Parasulfuritortus. The sequence continues at coordinate 12,275 of JAQVJE010000053.1, read as the reverse complement.
CCGATAGACACCCAAGAGCACCAGCACCGCGCCGGCGCCGCGCCGCAGCCACAGGCCCAGTCCCGCCCTGCCCTCGCGCAGGCGCTGGCCGAACCAGCCGAGCGCCGGCAGCAGCACCAGGAGCGGCGTCACCGCCGCGCCGAGGCCGAAGGCCAGGCCATAGGCCAGGCCCGACAGCGCCGAGCCGGCCTGGGCGGCGAAGGCCAGCAGCGAGGCCAGCGGCGCGCACGGCGTCAGGCTGAGCGTGAAGCCCAGGGCCAGCGGCGACGCGCCGGCACGGCGGCCGGCGCAGGTCTTGTGCGGGCGCCCCCAAAGCAGCCAGAGGCCGGCCAACACCGCGGCGAGGCCGACCGCGACGTGACCGGCGCCGCTTTCCAACGCCCGGGTCAGCCAGGCCCCGGCCAGGCCGGCGGCCAGGCCCATGAGGGCATAGGCGGCCACCCGCCCGGCCAGGAAAGCGATGGTATCAGGCAGGGCGCTGGCGCGCTCGCGCGCCAGCATCCAGGCGCCCATGTAGGGCAGGCAGGTCACCGTGCAGGCGGTCAGACCCAGCGAGAGGCCGAGCAGCCAGGCGGAGGCGACGCCGCTCACCTCAGGCATCGGCCGTCCCCGCCGCGGGCCGCTCCATGCGGCGCAGGGGCTTGGCCTCGCCGGCCGGCGTCTCGCCCTTGAAGCGCGCCTTGTAGTAGGCGCGCGAGGACTTGAACAGGGCCAGGGGGCCGAACTTGAGCTGGATCACACCGTCCTGCGGGCAGTACTCGGCGCAGCGCCCGCACAGGGTGCAGTCCTCGGCGAAGGCCTGGCGGCCGTGTTCGTGGTGGATCTCCGGGATGTCCATCGGGCAGGCCTGGCGGCAGATGCCGCATTTCTCGCACTTGTCGCTCTCGGTCTTCACCAGGCGCATGGGCGACAGGCGCTGGAAGGCGGCGTTGAGCGCCATGAGCGGGCAGATGCGGCAGAACGGCTGGCGCGCCGCCAGCGCGGCCACGACGACGAAGCCGAACAGGGTGTTGGCCAGGGCGCCGAAGACGAACACCAGGGCGTCGCTGCTGCGCACCATGATCTGTTCCGTATCGCCGGTAAGCAGGGTGGTGGCCAGACGCGACGGGCAGATCTGGCAGAACACGTCGCCGGTGCTGGCGGGGGTGACGCCGAGGCCGGCGGTCACCGGCAGGGCGAACACCAGGCCGAGCAGGAGCGCCCACTTGACCGGACGCAAGCGTCGCGCCGCCGTCTCCGACAGGTTGCGGAACGGCCGCTTCAGCCGCCGCCCCAGGCGGTAGATGAGTTCCTGCACGGTGCCGAGCGGACAGATCCAGCCGCAGAATGCCTTGTTGAGGACGACGAAGAACAGGTAGAAGGCGAGGAAGGAGAAGGCCAGCGGGAGCACCATGTTGAGGGCGAAATGGCCCAGCTGGGCGATCTGCTCGCCGACCCGGTGGTGCAGCTGGTGCTGGGTGGTGATCAGCTGGCAGTGGGCGCCGTTCAGCTTGTCGTAGGCGCAGGACAGGGCCGGCAGGCTGCCGGTGATCTTCTCGGCGGTATAGTAGCCCACCAGGCTGCCGCCGTAGACGGTGACGAACAGCATGACAAGCTGGACGGCCAGGCGCAGGCGGCCGAGGGTGAGGCGCGGCACGGCATCAGCCATTCTTGTTCTCCTTGCGGCGCACCACCAGGGGCACCGCCACCAGGCCACCCAGGGCCAGGAAGCCGAGGCCGGCGGCCAGGCTGCGGTTGGCGTCGGCGGCGGCGCCGTAGACGTGGTTGAATCCGGTCAGGTAGTAGCGACCGTCCTGGTCGGTGAGGCCGACGGCGAGGACGAAGCGGTTCTGGCCGCCGCGGCCGTGGTCGTGGCCGCCCTTCGGGGCCTCGTTCGCCACGTCGGCCGGGAAGGTGACCCGGAGCACGCCCTCGCCGTCGGTCCTGAACACCTGCTGGGTGCCGGCGCTGGTCTCCAGGCGCACGCCCATGTCCCTGACCGGCTCGCCCTTGAAGCGGATCAGGAACTCCCAGGTCTCGCCGGCGCGGTAGCGCCAGTGCTCGCGCGGCAGCGGCTGGGGCACGATCTCAAGGTCTGCCTTGGCCAGGTGCAGCATGGCGGTGGGCGCCGGGCCGGGATTGGAGAAGTAATGCGCCGTGCTGGCGGTGACCACCCCGGCCTGGGATGCCTCGGTGGCCTGCAGCCAGTGGTAGTTGCCCACCTTGCCGGCCTGCACCTTGAAGCCGGCGCGCTCGACCGGCACGGAAGCGGGCGGCGCGAAGCCGCCGGCCCCATTGCGCACTTCGACGGCCTCGGCGCGCAGGTTGGCCAGGCAGTAGGGGGCGCCCTGGCGGTCGCCGCGCCCGGCCGGGACCAGCATGGGCAGGGTGGAAAAGGCCGCCGCCTCGGCGGCCAGGCAGTCCGGCGCCGGCTGGCCGGCCGGCGGCCGGACCGCCGCGTCCGCGCCGGCGGCGCACAGGGTCAGGATCAGCAGGGCGAGCTTGTCCATGGCGGCCTCAGAAGGTGTAGCGGTAGGTCAGCATGACGGTGCGCGGCGAGGCGGCGGTGTAGCTCACCTTGCCGGCGGTGTCCTTCTTCACCTCGGCGGCGAAGTGCTTGTCGAACAGGTTGTCGACGTTGAGGGTCAGGGCATGACCCTTCTTCTCATAGCCCAGCGACAGGTTGGTGACCCATTGCCAGCCCTCGTACTTCTCGGTGTTGGCGTTGTCGAGCCAGTACTCGCCCCAGGAGTTGCTGGCCAGCCGCGCATGCCAGCCGGACGGCGAGCGCCAGCCGACGAAGGCGCCGTACTGGTGCTCGGGCACGAATGGCAGGTGGTTGCCGGCCCGGTCCATGGGCACGTAGCCGGCGCCCACGCGCACCAGTTCCTCGAATTCGTCGTAGGTGTAGTCGGACCAGGCGTAGTGGCCGCCAACCTCCCAGCCGCCCGCGAACTTGATGCGGCCGGCCAGTTCGACGCCCTTCTTGTCGGTCTTGCCGGCGTTGGCGTATTCGGTGAGGCCACCGTTGAGGACCTGGACGATCTCCTTCTCCACCGGGTTGGAATAGACGCTGGCGTCGAACTCCCAGTTCCTGCCGCGCCCCTTGAGGCCGATCTCGCGGTTGGTGGAGACCGGCGCCCCCAGGCCGGGGTTGCTGGAGAATTCGCCCTGCGACGGGATCTGGCTGGCGCGCGCCACCATGGCGAACAGCGACAGGCTGTCGGTGAGCTTGTAGGTGGCGGCGAGCTTGGGCGCCGGCAGGTGGAAGGTCTTCTCCGAGTGGGAGACGCCGGCACCGGGCTTGTAGACGCCGGTGGCGTAGTCGTATTTCATGATCTCGTTGTTGTCGTCCGTGAAGTCGACCACGTCGTAGCGCATGCCGAGGTCGACGATCCAGCGCTCGGAGGGCCGCCAGGACTCCTGCACGAAGACGCCCTTGAGCAGGCTGCTGGCGTCGCCAATCTCGGCCAGGTCGCCCTTGGCGTCCGAGGTGGTGTGGTCGATGCAGGGCCAGAACGTCGCCGGGGGACGGAAGCAGGTCTTCATCACCACGTCGCGGTAGGTGTATTTGCGCGAGTCCGGCGTGCGCTCGCGGCGCACCGTGACGCCGCCCACCAGGGTGCCGTTGCCGTGCCGCCAGTGGCCCTCGAGGTCGGTACCGATGTTGCTGACCCAGTCCTCGGTCTCGTTGATGAGGCCGGTGACCGGGTGGTAGTGGTACCAGCGGTTGAAGTAGAAGCGCGGCTTGAAGGTGAAGTCGCCGAACTCGGCCTCGTACTTGCTGTTGAAGAACAGGGTCTTGGAGTAGCGGCCGGAATGTTTCCAGGCCTCCGAGGTATCGGTCTGCTCGCCGCTCTTCCTGAACTGGTCGAACAGGGCCTGGTTCATGCCGCCGGGCAGCTGTATGTTGGCCTCGGACCAGGAAATCTCGCTCTCCACGGTGCCCTTCTCCAGCACCAGGCCGTGCTTGACCGACACCTGGGTGGTGTCGAACTGGTTCCAGGCGCGCCAGTCGTTGTCCTGCTGGCGGTAGGTGGCGGTCAGCGCCAGGGCCTGGTTGTCGAAGGACTTGCCGTAGCGCAGGTGGGTGTTGACGGTGCCTTCGGTGCCGACGCCCAGGCGCAGGTTGTTGGCCGTCTCGTCGAACACCGAGCGCGACACGATCTGGATGGCGCCGCCGACGCTGCCGGCGGCGAACAGGTTGCCCGGCCCCTTGGCCACTTCGATGCGCTCGATGTCCTGGGTATCGACGAAGTCGAGCTTGGTGAAGCTGTCCGGGTCGGTCAGCGGCACGCCGTCGCGCAGCACCATCACCTCGCGGATGCCGTAGGCCGCCTTGAGGCCGGCACCGCGGATGATCAGACGGGCGTCGAAGCCGCCGTTCTTGCTGTCGATCAGCACGCCGGGGATGCCCTGCAGGCCTTCCTTGACGTTGAACATCTTCTTGTCGGCCAGTTCCTCCTTGCCGACCACGGCGATGGCCTGCGGCACGTCGCCGGTCGGGCGCGCCTCGCGGGTGGCAGTGACGCTAACCTCGTCCAGGCGTTCGGCGTCCTCGGCCCAGGTGACGCCGGCGATGGCGGCAAGTATGCAAGCGGTCGGCAACCGCAGGCGGATGGTGTTGGACATTCATTGATCCCCTTGAAATGTAAAGAGGCCCGCGGACGGCGTCCGCCGGGCCTCCCTAGTTGCAGCAGGGAATTATGGTAATTAAGGATATAGACATCCATAATGCGGCAAATCGTCGCAGTGGGTTTCTACTCCCACCTGGCGGCGCGGCCTACAAGGTGGTGGCGAACGGCACGGCCAGGCGCGTACCGCCGTTGATGTCCACGGTCATCACCCAGTCGCGCCGGCCACTGACGCAGACCGGCAAGGTGACCCGGGCGCGGAACACGCCGGCGACATCCGGGCGCAGGGCATAGCGGTTGAAGCCCATGTTCATGCCCACCATGTCGAAGCGGGCCGTCACTGCCCCGGCACCGGGCGCCTCGACCCAGACATGGAACGGCTGCAGGGGCCGCAACGGCCCCACCAGGCCGATCCGTACAGGCCGGCCCTCGACCTGGGCGGTGCAGCCGGCCTGCGGGTCGGCGCAGGTCACGGCGATGGGCGGCGGTTCGGGCGCCTCGCGCACGAACCAGTAGGCAAGGGCGAGGCATGCCGCGGCCAGCAACACCGCGGCAGTGATCAGTCTGGGCTTGGTCATGTGCATTCCCTTCAATTTCGGTTTTGCCAACGCGGGCGGGGGTCGCTGAGAATCAGGTCGGGCGCCGAGAAGGGCGCCAGGCGTTCCAGGAAATCCAGCAGTTCGAGCACCGGCGAGTCGCGGAAGAAGCGCGCCGTGGGCGTCTCCATCCAGATTCGGTCGGCGTAGTAGTACAGCGTATAAGGGGTGTCGCCGATGCCGTCGCTGTCGCGGTCAAAGCCCTCGTAGTCGTCCCAGCGGTTGCCCTGCCAGTCGTTGTCGCGCGCGCTTCCAGGGCCGGACACACCGACCTGGACCAGATTGTTCACGAAGCGATTGTCACTCACCACGTGGCCGCCCTTCTCGCCGTAGAAGTACATGCCCGTGACGTTGTGGGCGAAGAGGTTGCCGATGAATCGATGCCGCGCCTCGGGGTTGGGCGGGGCGTCGGTCTGGGCACCTACGGTGCAGTGCAGGACGGTGTTGTCCGTCACCTCGGCCTCACCGCTGCCCTTGAAGGCCAGGCCGGCGCCGGCGACGTCGCGCACGTGCTCGATGCGGTTGCCGTGCAGTGCCACCCGATCCGAGTAGAGCACGGCGATGCCGGTGGTGTTGCGCTGGACCAGGTTGCCTGCGATGCGGTTTGCCGGCGAGAAGATCAGCTGCATGCCGTAGCGGCCATCGGCGATGGTGTTGCCGGCGAATAGATTGCCGGACGAGTTAGCCACCGTGACGTCGCGCGTGGCGGTCAGGCGGTTGCCCGCGATGCGGTTGCCGTGGCTGTTCCACAGGCGCAGGCCGTCGCCGCGCAGGTTGAGCTCGGCCGCCCGCCCGCGCACGCGGTTGCCGCGCACCACGGCGTTGCGAACCTGCTTCAGGTGGATGCCGAACAGCACTTGGTCGATGATGTTGTCCTCGACCCGAACCCCGTCGGCCTCGACCAGCAGGCCGGCGTCCATGGTGTCGTGGCTGTCGCCGGAGTTGCCCAGGCGCATACCGCGCACCACCGCCCCGGCGGCGCGCACGCTCAGCACGGTACCGCGGCCGCCGCCGTCCAGGCTGACCCGGCCGCCGCCGTCCAGGATCAGTGGCCGGTCGATGACCGCCGGGCCCGCATACACCCCGGCCGGCGGGCGCAGCACCGCGCCGGCCGGGGTGGCGTCGATCAGGGCCTGCAGGGGCGGCGGCGCGGCCTGGCAGGTGGCCGTGACCAGGAGGCACCCGAGGTGCCGCCAGGCCAGGCCCGGGATCATGGCCGCCCGAGGGAGGCGAGGGCCGCGTCCAGGTCCTTGCCGGTCACCTCGCCACGCCTGGCGTAGACCACCCGGCCGTCGCCATCGACCACGATGGTGAACGGCATGCCCGCCTGCTCGTTGCCGAGCGCCTGCATCAGGGCGATGGCCGGCTCGCGGCCGGCGGCGACGGGGTACTTGATGCCGTAGACGCGGGCGAACTCGCC
>JAQVJE010000053.1:0-5546 GCA_028695325.1 Gallionellaceae bacterium | reverse complement strand
AGGTATTCGAACACCCCGGCCTCGCGGTCGCCGGCCACCGAACGCACCGTGGTGATGAGCACGAAGATGGGCAGGATGGCCATGGCCAGCTGGATGTAGGTGACCAGCAGGCGGGACAGGCCGATGAAGCCGAGCACGCGCGATTCGGTCAGGCCGAACACGAACAGCAGGGCGACGATACCGCCGAACACCAGGCTGTGCACGGCGAACCAGCGGGCGCGCAGGGAGGTGTTGATCTCCAGGCGCAGGGTGGGCAGGAAATCGTGCGCCATCATTTGCCCTTGGCCAGCAGGGCGGCGCGCATGGCGGCGAAATCGACGCTGCCGGGCGCGGGTGCGGCCAGGGCGGCGAAGCCGTAGGCCATGGGCGTGGTCTTGCCGGCCAGGTAGTGCGCCTGGCGGGCGTCCAGCCACTCGCCGCTGCGGTAGTCGGTGACCCAGATCTCGGTGTCCGGCGCCTCGGCCCAGGGGATCCCCTGCTCCACCAGCCAGAACAGGGCGCAGCCGATGTCGTCGAACATGAACACCTCGCGCTTGGGCCCGCCGCGCACCTGGGCGGCGTAGTGACGGTCGCTCACCACCATGGAGCAGCGCTCACAGGTGTCGCGATCCCAGTGCACCCTGGCCGGGCCGTGGCCCGGGTCACGCGTGCAGGCGGGCAGGAAGGGGACGGCGGCGAGGGCCAGGAAGCGCAGGCGGCCACGTTCCGGCAAGGTTTTCATGCGTGTTCCTCCAGTTCGATGTGGGTCAGCACGCCGACGTAGCGCGCCAGCATGCCCAGGAAGCGCAGGCGGTCGGGGCCGGCGATGCTGCCCTGCCAGACCAGGCCGTCGCCGGCCAGGCCCCATTCGGACAGGGCATGGGCGATGGCCGGCTCGTCGCGGCGCAGGACCAGGCGGCAGCGCACCCGCCCGGCCAGGGCGACTTCGTCGGCCACCCGGTCGTCCAGGACCACCCGGCCCATGTCCAGCTCGATGACCCGGTTGACCAGGGGCGCCACCTCGTCCAGGCGGTGGCTGGAGATCAGCATGGTGGCCCAGCCGACGCGCTCGGCGAGCAGGCCGAAGAAGGCGTGGCGCGCCTCCGGGTCGAGGTTGGCGGCCGGCTCGTCGAGGATCAGCAGCTCGCAGTCGCGGCCCAGGGCGATGGCGATGAGTATCTTCTGTTTCATGCCGCCGGACAGCTTGACGAAGGGCAGGTGGCGCACCTTCGCCACCTCCAGGCCGAGGCGGCCGGCGAGGTCCTCGAAGCGGGCGGGGTCGGTGCCGGCGAGTTCACCGGCGAAACGCAGCAGGTCGCGCACGGTCATGCGCAGTGGCGGCGGCAGCTGAGGCACGAAGCCGACCCGGCCGAGCAACTCGGCACGCGCCCGGCGCGGGTCGAGGCCGAGCACGCTGAGCGCGCCGGCGTGGACATACTCGCCCAGCAGGCAGCGTATCAGGGTAGTCTTACCGGCGCCGTTGGAGCCGATCAGGGCGATGCGCTCGCCGGCGGCGATGGCGAGGTCGAGGTCGTCGAGGACGACGCTCTTCTTGAACTGCTTGCTGACGTGGCGTAGTTCGATCACGGCGGGTCCCTACATGAGTTTGCTCAAGCCCTTGATCTCGAAGTCCAGGGCGCCGCTCGGGCAGACATCCACGCACAGGCCGCAGCGGGTGCAGTCGGCGCCGATGTCCATCTTTTCATGCGTGGCGCGCCCCTTGATCACGCATTCGAGGACGTGCGGCACCAGGCAGACCTTGCGGCAGTCGCCCTCGTGGAAACAGTTCTCCAGGCGATAGCGCACCTGCACCGGGGTGACCAGGCCGACGACGCCGTAGGTGAGGCCGATGGGGCAGAAATAGCGGCACCAGGCCCGGCGCGAGTAGAACACCTCGAACAGCAGCCAGAGCAGGGCCCAGAGCAGGGCCAGGCCGGGACCGTAGATGAGTGCGCGGGAGATGATGCCGGTGATGGACAGGGTCTCGAACACGGTGTAGCCGGTGACCAGGGCGAGCAGCGCGAACAGCAGCCAGAGCACCACGCGCAGGCCGCGATGGAAGGCGTGGTCGCTGACCTTGTTGCGCGCCACCAGCCACAGGTGCAGCTTCTCCGCCCACTCCGCCAGCAGGTGGTAGGGACAGATCCAGGAACAATACGCGCGCCCGCCCAGCAGCACCCAGAGCACGAACACGGTGGCGGTGCCGATCACCAGGTTCACGGGGATGTGCTTGTGCGCCAGGATCACCTGCAGGGCGGAATTGAGGTCGATCAGGTGGAAACCTAGGAAGCGCGAGGCGGTCAAGGCGCCCTCGAGTATCTGGATGTCGAGCCAGAACGACACGACGAACAGCAGGTTCACCGCGATCAGCACCGCCCAGCGCCGGTTGCGCCAGGCATTCCGGTGCGGGTGCCCCAGGCGGGCATGTTCCTTGAGCTGGTGCTGATGCTCTATGTCCATCCGTTTCAGTTCGTGCACCCGGACGGCGCCGGGGCTGTAGTCGGCGGCGGCCGGCTTGCGCGTGTCGCCGCCCAGCAGCAGTCTGGCCGATTCGCGCACTGACATCATGCCTCCTGCCAGCCGCGGCGCGGGTCGATGACGATGGCCGCCGGCTCGGTCGGGCAGGCCATCTCGCACACCCCGCAGCCGACGCAGGCCTCGTGCACCACCGGGGCCATCCTGCCGTCCGGCATCGGCTCCAGGCTGATCGCGCCCTTGATCGGGCAGGTGCGCACGCACAGGTCGCAGACCTCGACCTCGAATGGATGGTCGTTGAGGGGCACCGGCCGCCAGCGGTCGACGTCCATGAAGCGCAACAGGCCGGGATAGCCGGGCGCCCGCGCCGGCCCCCGCCAGCCCTTGCCCTGGCGCGCCAGGCACAACTCGGGCCGGGCCAGGCGGGCGACGCCCATGCGTTCCTTCAGGTTGAGGGTGGGCTCGGGGTCCTTCTCCTTGGCCAGCAGGATGGGCGCCGCCGCCATGGCCATGGCCGGGCGCGCCGCCAGGTGGGCCGGCTTGGTGTAGGTCAGCGCCCCGGTCGGGCAGGCCAGGATGCACTGGGCGGCATCGCAGGAGAAGTCGCAGGCCTGGGCGCGGGCGTCGATCAGGGGCGCGCCGACGCCGAAGCCGTCGCCGAGGTCGGCCAGCTTCAGTGCCTGCACCGGGCAGACCTGGACGCACTGGCCGCACTTGATGCAGGAGGCCAGGAAGTCGGCCTCCTCCAGGGCGCCGGGCGGGCGCAGGCGCACCGGACCGCCCTGGGCGACGGGCAGCCAGCCGGCGCTGGCGGCGGCCAGCAGGGCGCCGCCGCCGAACAGGCTGCGCAGGAAGCGGCGGCGCGCCAGGGCCGCCTTATGAGGGCTTGCGGATGCCATGATTGAGCGGTTTGTTGAAGCGCGGCGCGGGGTCGCGCAGGATCAGGCTGGGACTGGAGAAGGGCGCCAGACGCTCGAGGAAGTCGATCGCCTCCATGAGCGGGGCGTTCTTGAAATAGAGGGCATGGGGCAACTCCATCCAGATCCGGTCGGCGTAGGCAAAGAGCTCGTGGGGCTGGTCGCCGCGGCCGTCGCGGTTGCGGTCGAAGCCCTGGTAGTCGTCCCACCAGTTGCCCCGCCAGGTGTTGCCCATGGCGGTGCCGGTGCCATTCACTGCGACCTGGGTGATGTTGCCCTCGAACACGTTGTCGGTGACGATGTTGCCCTCGCGTTCGCTGTTGAACAGGATGCCGATGCTGTTGTAGGCGATGCGGTTGTTGCGGATCCAGATCTTGGTGTCGGGCTGGAACGGCGACAGGTCGGAGCCGATGCCGGTGGCGCAGTAGATGATGTCATTGCCCTCCACCACCGTGTTGCTCGCCTCCTTGAAGCCGATGCCCATGCCGGCGGCGCCGTTGGCGTGGGAGATCAGGTTGTTGCGGATGATGACGCCCTCCGTGTACATGACGTAGATGCCGACGGCGTTGTCGTAGTAGCGGTTGCCCTCGACCAGGTTGGCCTGGGAGAACATGAAGTGCATGGAATAGCGGCTGCGCCGGCCCAGGTTGTTGCGGATGGTGTTGCCGTTGGAATACCAGACCACGAAGTCGCGCGTATCGATCAGATGGTTGCCCTCGACCAGGTTGTCCATGCTGTACCACAGACGCAGGCCGTCGCCGCGCACCCCCAGGTCGACCCGCTTGGAGGTGATGCGATTGTTGCGCACGACGTTGCGGTTGGACTGGCGCAGGTCGATGCCGAACAGGCAGTTGTCCACCACCAGGTTCTCGGCCACGTTGCGGTGGCCGCGGATCTCCAGGCAGGCGTCCTCGGTGTCGTGTAGGTCGCCCGAGCCGGTCAGGCGGACGCCGCGCAGGGTGGCGCCGTCGGTGAGGATGGTGAACACGCTGCCGCGGTCGCCGGCATCGATGACCACCTTGCCGCCGCCGTCGATGGTGAGCGGTTTGGTCAGGGTCACCGGCCCGGCGTAGTTGCCCGGCGGCGGCCGCAGCACCGAGCCGGCCGGGGCGGCGTCGACCAGGGCCTGGAAGGGCTTGTAGCCGTGGATGCGCTTGGCCCGCTGGTAGAGCGGGAAGACCGGCTTGGGCGCGTCCACGGTGGTGCGCAGCTCGCTCTGGACCGTGAAGTCGGGCTGGGCGATGCCACCCAGCCCGGCGCCGAGGGCGGCCCCGGAGGCGAACAGCAGCGTTGCCAGGGTCGGCAGGCGCATGATGGTCAGGCGCCGCCAGCCTCCTCGCGCATCGCCTTGCGACGCAGCAGGATGGCCGGCGCGAGGAGGCCGCTGGCGAGCAGGAGCAGGCCGTAGCCGATGTAGGGATAGGAATAGGTGGAGAACTGCGCCACCTTGCCCTCGCCGAACACCGTCGGCATGAAGGGCTTCACCGTGAAGGCTCCCCATGGGTGCAGGTTGTGGCCAAAGAACCAGAGCCAGCCGGCGTAGTCGATCACAAAAAAGACCGGCAGCAGGGCCGGCACCAGGGCCAGCAGGAGGGAGAACGGTCGCGCGGCCCAGACCCCGGCGAGGACCACCAGCATGGCGACCACCAGGCCGGCCATGGTGATCTTCAGGGCCAATTCGAGGTTGGCGGTCCAGCGCGCGATGGTTTCCGGCTCGTTGAAGTAGGCGCCGGCGGCGCTGCGGTAGTGCTCCAACAGGCCATCCAGGCGCCCCATGGCCAGCATCTCGCCGCCCATCCAGGCCGCCACCGCCAGGAAACCGGCCGCCAGCACGGCTGCCTGGGTCTTGCGCGCGGGGAAGGCGAAGGCCAGCAGCATGGCAGCGAAGAAACCGAAGAAATAGCGCGACAGGCCGCGCTCCACCGGCGCCCCGGCGTCGATCGGGTACATGCCGACGTAATGGTTGATGGTGTTCATCTCGTGCACGCAGTCGAGCTGCTGCCGTTGCGCGGCTTGGCCGCGCAGCTCGTCCTCGCGCTCGTCGCCCAGGTCGCCCTGGTAGATGTCCGACGTCTGGACCACCGCGCCCTTGCAGCCATTGAACACGCCGTCGAAGTGGAAGTGGATGCGGATGCCGTCGGGGAAGGCGTCCGGCGGGTAGTTCGGCGCAGTCAG
>JAQVJE010000224.1:1707-3253 GCA_028695325.1 Gallionellaceae bacterium | reverse complement strand
GGATTAGACTAGGTGTATCCCGGCGGCTGCCCGCCGGCGGTACAACCGACGCAAAGGAGGAGGATCATGACCCACATCGCCGAAAATTACGTCCGTCCCGGCTTCGAGCCCCGCCCTGATCCGGATTTCCCGCAGGCCCCTGTAGGCTGGTCGCGTGACGATGCCGAGGACATGGCGCGGCAGGAAGGCTTGCGGCTGACCGAGGAGCATTGGCAGGTCATCTGCGCCCTGCAGGAGTTCTATGCCCGCCACGACGGCCCGACGGTCAACGTGCGCGAGTTGCACGATGCCCTCGACGAGTCCTTCCACCCCGAGGGCGGCATCAAGCATCTCTACCGGCTCTTCCCCAGGGGGCCGGTCGCCCAGGGCTGCCGCCTGGCCGGCCTGCAGCCGCCGGCCGGTGCCGAGGACCGTGGCTTCGGCAGCGTGGTGTAGCCGCGTATGGCGAGACCGATCGCGCTGCCCGCGGCGGCGGCGGCCTGGGGTACGGAGGCGTTCAGGGCGACCCTGAAACGGGAGCTAGAGGCCCTGCCGGCGGCCGTCCTGCCACTGCAGGAGGGGCTGTCGACGAGCAGCTACGCCCTCGACGAGCCGGTCACCGCCGTGGTCATCGCCGCCGAGGCGGTAGCCGGTGCCATCCGTGCCCGCGCCGGCCTCTTCTACCAAGGCATCATCGCCGGTTGCAGCTGCGCCGACGACCCCACTCCGACCGAGCCGCAGAACGAGTACTGCGAGGTGATGCTGGCGATCGACCCGGCCAGCGGGGTGGCGACGGTCAGCCTGGCGGAGGACTGAGCGGCCGGCCGGCCAGGGCGTGGGCAATGAAGTGGCGCGGCACCCGCGGCCGCGGCACGCGGTCCGCGAACCAGCCGCGCACGTCCTCGTCGAGGCCGATGCCGTGCATGTAGTTGTAGAGAGCCTTGTTGAGCGCCACGCCGAGGCGGTCGTGGTCGACCCCGGTGGGGTCGGTGAAGCGTACGTCATTGCGGGCGAAGGTGGTCCCGGGCAACGGTTTCAGGGTGACGCCGAACTGCTCGGGGTAGAGGCCCACCGGCGAATGCACGGTGCAGGCGAAGCGGTGGAAGAAGCCGGACTGGATGCAGCCGGCTGAAAACAGCTGACGCACGTATTCGAGGGCATCGACGGTGTCCTGCACGGTCTGGGTCGGGAAGCCGTACATCAGGTAGGCATGCACCAGGATGCCCGCCTCGCTGAAGGCATGCGTCACGCGCGCCACCTGCTCGACCGAAACCCCCTTGTTCATCAGCTGAAGCAGCCGGTCGGAGGCCACCTCCAGGCCGCCGGAGACGGCGATGCAGCCGCTGTCGGCGAGCCGTCGACAGAGCTCCGGGGTGAACGACTTCTCGAAGCGGATGTTGCCCCACCATGAGATGGTCCGGTTGCGACGCTGCAGTTCATCGGCCATGGCCTTCAAGGCTTTGGGCGGTGCCGCCTCGTCGACGAAGTGGAAGCCGGTCTGGCCGGTCTCCGCGATGATGGTCTCGATGCGGTCCACCAGGAGTTCGGCGCTGGCCGCCTCGTAGCG
>JAQVJE010000224.1:0-1607 GCA_028695325.1 Gallionellaceae bacterium | reverse complement strand
TAGCGGACGAATTCGAAGCGTTCGTCGACCGCCTCGCGCAGCACGTCGGCGAGGTCGTCCAGGAACAGGGTGGCGAAGTGGCGGGCGCGGTCCTGCACGCCGAGGGCGCCGAAGGCCCAGGCCAGGGGGTCGCCGCCCTCGGGATCGTAGTAGACGCCCAGGGACTCGAAGCGCGCCCCCTCGGGCAGGAAGTGGCGCCCGGCGATGCGGTGGCCCAGGCTGGGGTCGCGGCCCTGCAGGAAGGCCATGGCCGGGGCGACGGCGGCCCGGTAGCGGTCGAACTGGTTCAGGAAGGTCTTGGTCCGCTTGCCGCGCTGCTTGCCCGGAATGGCCTCGATGGCATGCCGTATCTTGTCCAGGCCGGCGGGCGAGAACAGTTCCAGGACCAGGCCAAGCGCCAGGTCCTCCTGTACCGCGTCGACCCCGCGCGAGCGCAGGAAGCCGGTCAGGTAGGCGGTCGAGGGGTAGGGGACGTTGAGCTGCGTCATCGGCGGGATGACGGAGAGGACGCGCATGGTCGACGATCACGGGTGGCGTTGAGCCGGCATGATAACGTTTCCGCTGCCTGCTGCCTGCTGCCTGCTGCCTGCTGCCTGCTGCCTTGAGCGACCCTATGGCCGGGCGTGGCGGCATGGGTGCTCGCGCCGCTAGCCCGGCCCTGTCGCCTGGCTTCACCCAGGGCTGCCAGGGCCCGCGCAAGTTTCAGACGAATAGGCAGACATCGGCGTGGCGCGCCTCGCCCAGGTAGGTGGTGGCGCCTATCCACTCGGCGATCTCGGGGATGAATTCATCCTGGCGGTAGTTGAACAGGTCAACGGTCATCTGGCAGGCCACCAACCTGACCTCCGACTCGATGCAGATGTCGCGCAGCTCCTTGATGCTGGGCACGCCCTTGGCCTTGACGGTCTGCTCCATCAGGGTCGTGGCCAGGCCCTCGAAGCCGGGCAGGTTGCCCGAGACCAGGTTGGGGATGGGCAGGTTGATCCGCTTCAGCCAGTCCGGCCCGAACGGCATCTTCATGGGCATGGCCGGGTTCCCCTGCGGCGAGACCTTGAGGTGGAGGTCCTTCTTGAGCAGTTCCAGGCCGTAGAAGGTGAAGAAGATTGAGGCGTTCCAGCCCAGGGCGGCGGCGGTGGAGGCCAGGATGAAGGGCGGATAGGCCATGTCCAGGGTGCCCTTGGTGGCGATCAGGGCCAGGGAGGGCACCTTGTTGGCTGCCCGTTCGGCCAGCTTCTCGTCCAGGCGGCGGTCGAGCCAGTCCTCCAGGGCAGCTAGGTCGGCAGGCATGGCATCCGGGGCGACGACTTGCAGTTTGGCGACGTTCATGATGCTCCTCCTTGCTCAGGCCTTGCGGATGATGAACTCGTAGTCGCCGCCGGCCTGTTGAGACGACAGCAGGGTGTTGCCGGTCTGCTGGCAGAACGCGACCATGTCTTTGAGGGAGCCAGGGTCGGTGGCCACCACCTTGAGGGTGTCGCCGGACTGCAGGCCGTTCAGGGATTTCTTGGTACGCAGGATGGGCAGCGGGCAGTTGAGGCCGCGGGCGTCGAGGGTGTTTTCCATGGTGCAACTCCTTGTCACAAGTAGACCGGTCGGTCCAGTTCTGG
>JAQVJE010000052.1:7478-14236 GCA_028695325.1 Gallionellaceae bacterium | reverse complement strand
TAGCGGGCCATGGCCTCGGCGTAGGGCATGCGCGGGAACGGCTCGGCCAGATCGATGCCCTTGGCCTTCTTGAAGGTGTCGCGGATCATGCCCTCGACCAAGGTCATGACGTCGTTCTCCTCGACGAAGGACATCTCCAAATCCACCTGGGTGAACTCGGGCTGGCGGTCGGCGCGCAGGTCCTCGTCGCGGAAGCACTTGACGATCTGGAAGTAGCGGTCGTAGCCGGCCACCATGAGTAGCTGCTTGAACAACTGCGGCGACTGCGGCAGGGCGTAGAACATGCCGTCATGGACCCGCGACGGCACCAGGTAATCGCGCGCGCCCTCCGGGGTGGAGCGGGTCAGCATCGGCGTCTCGACGTCGATGAAGCCCTGCTGGTCGAGGTAGTCGCGCATCAGCTTGGCGACCCGGTAGCGCAGCATCATGTTGGCCTGCATGGCCGGCCGGCGCAGGTCCAGGTAGCGGTACTGCAGGCGGATGTTCTCGTTGATGTTGTCGTCGTCGATCTGGAACGGCGGCGTCTGCGAGGCGTTGAGCACCTCCAGTTCCTGGGTCAGGACCTCGACCAGGCCCGTCGGCAGGTTGGCGTTCTCGGTACCCTCGGGACGGGCACGCACCTTGCCCACCACCTTGAGGACGAACTCGGCGCGCACCTCCTCGGCGATCCTGAAGGCCGCCGGGGTGTCGGGGTCGATCACCACCTGGACGGTACCCTCGCGGTCCCTGAGGTCGATGAAGATCACGCCGCCATGGTCGCGCCGGCGGTGCGCCCAACCGCACAGGGTGACGATGTTGCCGATGTGGTCGGCGCGCACGGCGCCGCAGTAGTGACTACGCATGGTTTGTTCCTGGTTAACTCAACAGTCCGCCGTCATGCCGCGCAAACGGCAAGCCGGCCATTTTACCGGGCTCCTGCCCGCAGCGGAGCGACGAATGCAGTTTGCCGGGCATCAGTCGCCGGGATAGTTGTTGGCGAGGGCCTTGCCCTGGGGCGCCGCCACGCCCATGGAGACGATGTACTTGAGGGCGAGGTCGACGGAGATGTCCATCTCGATGGCCTCGGAACGCCGCACGTAGAAATAGAAGCCGTTCACCGGACTGGGAGCGGTGGGGATGAACACCGCCAGCCACTCCTCGCCCAACTCGTCCTTCACCTCGGCCGGCACGTTGGTCTGGAAGGCCAGCGACCAGGCACCGGGGTGCGGGTAGTGCACCAGCAGCACCTTGCGGAAGGCGTGGCCGTTGCCGGACAGCAGGGTATCGGAGACCTGCTTGACGCTGCCGTAGATCGACTTCACCACCGGGATGCGGTGCAGCAGGTCCTCCCACATCCTCAACATGCGCTGGCCGAGCAGATTGCCGGCCAGGATGCCGGTAGCCAGGACGATGGCGATGGTCAGCAGCACGCCCAGGCCGGGGATGCGGAAGCCGAGCCAGTATTCCGGCCGCCAGTGGTCGGGCAGCAGGAGCAGGGTCTGGTCCATGAAGCCGACCAGGGCGGTGATCACCCAGACCGTAATGCCGAGTGGCACCAGGATCAGCAGGCCGGTGAGAAAGTAGCGCTTGATGTGTGTAGTGGCCATGAGAAACGACCGGGCGCCCGCGGCGCCCGGCCCTTCGCCCGCAGGGGTCTCAGTTGGAGGCGGCGCAGGGGCAGCAGCCGCCCTCAGCGCTGCAGGAGGCCGGCTTGGCGCCGGCGTTCTTGAAGTCGGTGACGTAGTAGCCGTTGCCCTTGAGGGCGAAGCCGGCGGCGGTCAGCTGCTTGCCGTAGGTCTCGGCGCCACACTGCGGGCAGGTAGTGAGGGGGGCGTCGCTGACCTTCTGCATCACGTCCTCGGCATGGCCGCAGGCGGAACACTTGTAGGCGTAGATGGGCATGGCGTGACTCCTGAAATCGAATGCGCGGATTATATCAACGAAATCTTATATTTAGGGCGCCGCCGCCGATTTCAAGGCGACCGCCTCAGGCCGCCTGCGTCCCCATGCTGTGCAGCCTGACATAGTCGACCTTGCCGCTGCCCAGCAGCGGCAGGCTGTCGACCACCTGTATCCGGCGTGGCACGGCGATCTCCGGGTAGCCGAGGCCTTGGGCGGCGGCGGCCAACTGCTCGCGGGTGAGGTCGGAGTCGGTGGTGTACAACACGATGGCCTCGCCGCGCCCGAGGTCGGCCACGCTGGTGGCGGCGTGCATGGCCTCGGCCGAGGCGGCGCGGGCGATGTCCTCCACCACCTCCAGGGAAACCATCTCGCCGGCCACCTTGGCGAAGCGGCGCAGCCGGCCCACCACGGACAGGAAGCCGTCCGGGTCCACGTCCATCACGTCGCCGGTGTTGTACCAGCCCGGCCCCACCTCGGAACGGGGCGGCTCCAGCACGCCCGGGCGCTCATAGCGGTAATAGCCGGACATCAGGTTGCGGCCGCGCACGTGCAATTCGCCGCCGACCGCAATACCCGGCACCGCCAGCAGGCGCGATTCGATGCCCGGCAGCAGACGGCCGACGCTGCCGCGGCGGTTGTCGGCCGGGGTGTTGAACGAGAGCACCGGCGCCGCCTCGGTAGTGCCGTAGCCCTCGATGACGTCGATGCCGAAGCGCTCGCGCCACAGCCGGCGCACCGGCTCGGCCAGCTTCTCGGCACCGGCCGCCACGAAGGTCAGGCTGGCAAAGTCTGCCTTGCCGGCGTGGCGGGCATACTGGTTGAGGAAGGTGGCGGTGGAGAACAGCACCGTGCAGCGCTTCTCCCGCACCAGTTCCGGGATGACCTTGTAGTGCAGCGGGCTGGTGTAGAGAAACAGGCGGGCGCCGCACACCATGGGGATCAGCACCCCGGCGGTGAGGCCGAAGGAATGGAAGATGGGCAGGCTGTTGAGCACCTTGTCGTCCGGCCCGAAGCTCAAGGAGGCCAGCACCTGCTCGACGTTGGCCAGGAGGGCGCGGTGCGACAGCACGACCCCCTTGGGCTTGCCCTCCGAGCCGGAGGTGAATAGCACCACCGCGGGCGCCTCGGGGTCGCCGGCCGGCACGGCACGGCACGGAAACCAGAGCGCCCAGGCCATCAGCCACAGCTTGTCGGCGAGACCGAACTCGGCGCGCAGGTCCTCCAGGCAGACCAGGCGAACATCGCGCAACTGGGCCACCTCGTCGCCCAGATTGGCCTTCTCGATGAAGGCGCGCGAGGTCACGACGGTGCGCACCCGCGCGGTATGGCAGGCATTCAGCATGCCCTCGGCACCAGCCGTGTAGTTGAGCATGCAGGGCACCCGCCGGTTGGCCGAGGCGCCGATCAGCAGGCAGACCGTGGCGGCCATATTGGGCATCAGGATGCCGACGTGCTCGCCCTCGTCGCTGATCTTGCTGACCAGGCGGCCCAGCGCCAGGGCCATCTTCACCAGGTCGCCATAGCCGTAGGTGCCCGGCTTCATGTCCTCCCACTGCCCCGGCGTGCGGCGGCCGAACCGGCGCATGGCGCGCACCAGGGCGGAAAACAGCGTGTCACGCGAGTCGGTCATGCTGGCACCTCGCTGGCGATGTTCAGAAGGTATGGGTGTATTGGACGCTCACGATGTCGACCTGGTTGTCGTAGACGCCGCCGAGCGCGATGCCATTCTCGGTATGCGCGATCCTGGCGTCCTTGACGAACAGGTGCGCATAACCGAAATCCACCCGGCCCTGGCCCGACACCCGGTACTGGCCGCCGACCGCCAGCCAGGTGCGGTCCTCATCGGGGATGCGCGGCGTGCGGTGGACGGCGTCGGGTACCGGGGTCTGGTCGTAGGCGACGCCGAAGCGCCAGGTCAGGCGGTCGCCGGCGTGGTAGTTGGCGCCGACCGACACCCGCCAGGTGTCGTCCCAGCTCTCATCGACCAGGGACAGGGTGGCGCCGCTACCGGCGTGCCGCACGCGCAGCTCGTCGAAGCTGCCCCAGCCGGTCCAGGTCAGGTCGGCGAGCAAGTCCCAGGCCGGCGTCAGTCGCCTGAACAGGCTGACCGAGGCCGTCGCCGGCAGGGTGAGATCGGCCTGCACCGGGTAGACGGCAGGCGTCGGCGTGGCCAGGGTCCCGGTCAGTGCATGCTCCACTTCGGAGCGAAAATTCACGCCGACCCGGGTGTCCTCGTCGAGCGTGAACAGGACGCCGGCGTTCCAGCCCCAGCTGTCGTCGTCGCCTTTCATGGTCACCACGGCCGGCACCACGGGATGAGCGGCGGAGGTGAGCTTGGCCTTGATCCGCTGCCAGTCCAGCCCGATACCGACGGCCACGCGGTCGTTCACCTGCCAGGACAGGGATGGGTTGACGTTGTAAGTCTTCACGTCCGACAGGATGGCCTGGGTCTGGCCGGCCCAGGGGGTGTCGTATTCGGTGGCGAGGCCGAAGGGACCGTTGAGGCCGAGGCCGAACCGGAGGCGCTCGCTCAACCCCATCACGTAATAGGCGTTCGGCACCAAGGCCGGCTTGCCGGCATCGCCACCCGTAGCGGTCACGAAGGACGGCGTCGACGCCCCGCTGAACTCCGCCGCCGGCCGGATGTAGTGCGCCGCCACGACGACCTGTTTGCCCTCCAGCCGGCTCATGCCGGCCGGGTTGAAGAACACCGTGCTGGCGTCCTCGGCCACGGCCGCCTGGCCGGCGTAGGCGTTGCCCAGGCCGCTGGCGTTCTGCTCGATCAACGCGAAACCGGCGCCTTGCGCGCCGCCCACCATGCACCACAGGCCCGCCAGGGCCAGTGCCTTGCGTTTCATCCTATTCCCCCAAGCATTGGCGATCCGCCCGCCATCATAAACCCAACCATCTTTGCGCCAGCAACAGGCGGTCGCCCAGGCTCGCCTCCTCGTGCACGCGGTCGCAGTACATGACGGCCACGGTCCAGCGCCGGCGGTCGCGCCCCACCAGGTCGCAGAACTCGACGCGGCGGCAGTCACCCGTGCAGGGCTCGCGCAAAAGCCCCATGCCGTCCAGGGCCAGCGCGGTGCGCTCCAGATAGACGTGGCGCTCCGGCACCAGCATGACGGCGTCGAAATCGTCGCCGTAGCGGCGCAGATCGAGCGACGCCGCGACCTCGCCGAGGCGTGCGAGAGTCTGCTCCAGGCCGGCCTGGTATTCCGCCCGGCGGTCCGACCCGGCACCGCGCAGGCGCGCCAGCCACTCGTCGCGCACCTGCTCCAACGCCATCTTTTCCTGCCGCCTCGCCTCCACCCGCAGGCGCACGTGCGCCGCCAGGCTGTCGAAGAAGCCGCGCGCCATGTGGGCGCGCGCCTCCGCCTCGGTGCGGCCGGGGTCGACCACCGTGTGCTCGGCGAAAAACACCGCCTGCTGCGGCACGTCGTGGCGCAGGCGGTCGCCGTCCACCTCCATGCCCAGCAGGCTCTTGCTGCCGCGCTGCATGCAGATCAGGGCGTAGACCTCTCCGGCCTCGGGATGGTCGCGGCGGTAGTCGCGCATGGCCTGGCTGACGCACAGCGCCGCGTGGATGTCGTCCGGCGAGGCGAACAAGGCATGCACCAGTGGATCGCTGGCATAGGCCTCGCGGCTGACGTGGACCAGGCCGGGCACCTGGTCGGCCAGTACCGCAGCATGTTCGAGGGCGCGTGCCACGGCGCCACGATAACGTTCCGGGTAGCCGCCGACCTCCTTCAGGCGCGGCTCCACCAGGTCGACGGCGCGCTCGATGGCAGCCAGCAATTCCGGCGCGGCCGCCCCCTGCCCCGCGCCCAGCCATTTGCCGAACAGCCCCATGCTAGCCCCGCTCCCGCCTGCCGGCGGCCGGCCATGCCCTGGCATCCATATGCATCATCCCCCTCGGTCCCTCTGTGGAAGCACATGATAAACCGGCGCGCCGCCACCACGCCGAGACATGGGTTGACGGGGCCGAGGGCGCCTACTAGTTTGGATGTACCAGCCGGCACGCGACCTCACCCGGACGGGCCGTGGGGCCTGGACGGCCGGGACCGGCGCCTGGCACGGCGATAACAAGCAGGGACAGGAGAGGAGACCATGTCAGGCATGCCCAAACTCATCGGGGAGTCGCCCGCGTTCCGTCAGGTATTGGGCCTGATCGAGCGCAGTTCCGGCTTCGACGTGCCCGTACTGATCCGCGGCGAGACCGGGACCGGCAAGGAACTCGCGGCCCGCGTCCTCCATTACATGAGCGGCCGGCGCAGCGCACCCTTCGTGCCGGTCAACTGCGGCGCCCTGCCCGAGACGCTGGTGGAGAGCGAGCTGTTCGGCAGCGAGCGTGGCGCCTACACGGACGCGCGGCAAAAGCGCGACGGCCTGGTGGCGGCGGCGGAATCGGGCACCCTGTTCCTCGACGAGGTGGACGCCCTGCCGGCGCGCGCGCAGTCCGCCCTGCTCCGCTTCCTGCAGGACCAGACCTTCCGACCCCTCGGCGCCAGCCGCGAGCACACCGGCAACGTGCGCATCGTGGCCGCCGCCAGCCCGCGGCTGGCGGCCATGATCGAGGACTGCCGCTTTCGTGCCGACCTCGCCTACCGGCTGGACGTGCTGGCCCTGGAGATGCCCCCCCTGCGCGAACGCCACGGCGACGCCCGCCTGCTGGCGGAACACTTCGCGCAGACCTACGCCGGCCGCTATAAGCTGCCCCGCCGCCGCATCGAGGCCTCCAGCCTGGCCTGGCTGGAGGGCCATCACTGGCCCGGCAACGTGCGTGAGCTGGAGAACCTGGTGCACCGCCAGACCCTTCTCGGCAGCGGCGACCTGCTCGTCCTGCGGCCGCCCGGCCAGGCGGCGCGGGCCGACCC
>JAQVJE010000052.1:5281-7378 GCA_028695325.1 Gallionellaceae bacterium | reverse complement strand
ACTCCCGGGGAGCGCCGCCTTGAACATATCGTCGGACGCGCGGGTGGCGCTGGTGGCCCAGGCGATCGCGCGCTATCTCGCGCTCAACCCTGCCGCCGCCGACAACTGTGTCGGCATCGCGCAGTGGTGGTTGCCCGCGGTCGGAGCGGAAGGCACCCCCGAGGAGGTCGAGAAGGCCCTGCTCCTGCTGCAGGAGCGCCGGGTCATCGAGGGCGTGCAGGTGGGCGACCGCCAGCGCTTCTGGCGCGCGGCGGGCAAGCCCGAACGGCACGCACCGTAGACGGAAGAGAGGCATGGCAAACGTATTCGCGATCCATTCCGTGGGCAGTTCCATCGTCACCTTTCTGCGCAACACCTATCCGCAGACGGTGGACGGCCGCGCGATGCCGGATTGCGGCTTCGACCTGGTGTCGTCCGGCGAACTGGCCGAACCGGACCAGGGCGGCAATCGCCTGGCCCTCTACCTGTACCGGGTCACCGTCAACGAGCACTGCCGCCAGCAGCGCCACGGCACCCAGGGACAGGTGCCGCCCCTGGGCCTCGACCTGCACTACCTACTGATGGCCTGGGGCGACAACGCCCGCGACGAGCAGCTGCCGCTGGCCTGGGCCATGCGCCAGCTCTACCAGTACCCCATCCTGGACGCCTCCTCGCTGTCGCCCGAGGCCGGCTGGGGCACGGACGAGGTCATCCAGATCATCCCCTCCGAACTGCCGACGGAGGACATGATGCGCATCTGGGACGCCCTCGACCCGGCCTACCGCCTGTCGGCGTCCTACATCGTGCGCCTGGTGCGCATCGACCCGGATACCCAGCCGGACGCCAAGCCGGTGGTGGCCAGCCGCTTCGGCTACGGCGGCGCCGAGCCCGCGGGGGTGGCGCCGTGACCCTGGTGATCCACGAACTGGAACGGGTCGAGCGCCGCGTCCTCGGCGCCCTGCGCTGCGTCGACGCCACCACCGGGGCGGCCATCGACCAGGCACTGGAGGTCGAGGTCGCCACGCCGGAGGGCGAGGCCGCCCGCCTGCTGCGCAACCGCAGCGGCCTCTACGTCATCACCCTGGCGCCCGGCCTGGAGGCGCACGCCGCCGCCTACGCGCAGCCACCCGCCGACGCCCCGCGCACCTACGTCGCCACCCTGCGCGACCCCACCGGCCGCTACCTGCCGCGCCTGGCCGGCCTGAGCCTGCCGCGCGACCCCGATCCGGCCCACGGCGACCAGGCCGGCTCCCTGTTCCGTCCCATCGACGTGCTGCTCTATCCCAGCGGCAGCGCCCCGGTCGGCACCAACTGGGCGGTGCTGCGGGTCAGCCTGGCCGAGAGCGGCGGCGACCGTCTCGGCGGCGCCCTGCTGCGGGTCAGCCGCAACGGCACGGTGCTCGCCCGCGGCCTCACCGACTGGCGCGGCGAGGCCTTGCTGCCGGTGTCCGGGGTGCCGGTCACCACCTGGTCGGACGATCCCGACGCCGTGGTGGTGAGCGAACTGGAGGTCCAGGTGGAGACCATCTTCGACCCCACTGCCGGCCGCCGCGCCAGCGCCGCCGCGGTCGCCGCCGGCCGCCCCCCGGCGACGCCGCCGGTGGTCGACCCGGACGCCATCGAGGCGGCCCGCGCCGGCCTGCCCCACGCCGCCCAGGCCGTCGCCATCGCGGCGCGCCGCGAACAGACCCTTTCCCTGGTGCTCGCCCTGCCATGAGCCAGCTCCTTTCCGCCACCCCCACCTTCATGCAATAGGAGAACAGCCATGCCCGAATACCTGGCACCCGGCGTATATGTTGAGGAAACCAGCTTCCGCGCGAAGTCGATCGAGGGTGTGGGCACCAGCACCACCGCCTTCGTCGGCCCCACCCGGCGCGGCCCCATCGGCGGCATGCCGGAGATGGTCACCAGCCTGCCCGACTTCGAGCGCCTGTATGGCAGCCTGGAGAACCTCGCCTTCGGTTCGTCGTCCACCCTCAACTACGTCGCCCACGCGGCGCGCGCCTACTTCGACAACGGCGGCACCCGCCTCTACGTCATGCGCGCCGCCAACGGCGCCGCCAGCGCCGCCGGTCCGGTGCGCGGCGGCAACCCGGCCAACAAGCAGGTGCACGTGCG
>JAQVJE010000052.1:0-5181 GCA_028695325.1 Gallionellaceae bacterium | reverse complement strand
TCCACCCTGGAGGACATCGCCATCGTCGCCGCGCCCGGATCGAGCGCCTTCACCGACGCCCAGGCGATCCAGAACGCCCTCATCGGCCACGCCGAGAAACGCCGCGCCTACCGCATCGCCGTGCTGGACTGCGCCCCGGCCCAGACCCCCGGCCAGATGCGCGAGGCGCGCGGCAAGATAGACAGCAACTACGCCGCCCTCTACTACCCCTGGGTGGTGGTCGCCAATCCGCTCGCCCGCCCCGGCCGCGACGACATACCACGCGAGATCGCCCTGCCGCCGTCCGGCTTCGTCACCGGCATCTACGCCCGCAACGACAGCCAGCGCGGCGTCCACAAGGCGCCCGCCAACGAGGTGGTGACCGGCGCCCTGCGCTTCGAGACCGACATCAACTTCGCCCAGCAGGAGATGCTCAACCCCCTCGGGGTGAACTGCCTGCGCTACCTTAACGGGCGCGGTTACCGCATCTGGGGCGCCCGCCTCGCCTCCAGCGATCCGGAATGGAAATACGTCTCCGACCGCCGCTACTTCAACTACCTGGAGGCCTCCATCGACCGCGGCACCCAGTGGGCCGTGTTCGAGCCCAACGGCGAGCGCCTGTGGGCCAACGTGCGGCAGACCATCGCCGACTTCCTTTACAACGAGTGGAAGAACGGCGCCCTGCTGGGCACCGCGCCGGAGCAGGCCTACTTCGTGCGCTGCGACCGCAGCACCATGACCCAGAACGACCTCGACAACGGCCGCCTGGTCTGCCTGGTCGGCGTCGCCCTCGTCAAGCCGGCCGAATTCGTGATCTTCCGCATCGGCCAGAAGACCGCCGACGCCCAGAGCTGAAAGGAACTGACAAATGGCTAACCGGACCACCCCCTACGGCGCCTTCAACTTCGTCGTCAACTTCGACGGCGGCGAGGTATTCGGCGGCTTTTCCGACGTCTCCGGCATCGGCACCGAGCTCACCGTGGCGGAGTACCGCAACGGCAACGACAAGGAAAACCACGTGCGCAAGGTCGCCGGCGTGCACAAGGTCTCCGACGTCACCCTGAAGCGCGGCATCCTCAACTCCAAGACCCTGTTCGACTGGATCGGCGCCGCCCGGGTGAAGGGCCCGGAAGCCCAGAAGAGCGTCACCATCACCCTCCTGGACGAGTCGCAGAAGCCGGTGCAGTCCTGGGTGCTGCGCGGCGTCGTGCCGATGAAGTACACAGGCCCCACCCTGGCCGGCAAGGGCGGCGGCGACGTCGCCATGGAGGAGGTCGTGCTGTCAGCCGAGGCCATGGAACTCAGCGTCTGAGCCCAGCCATGAGCCTCAGCTTCGAGCTCGCCCAGGCGACGGTCCCGGCCGACCACAACCGGGCCGACATCGCCTGCTTCATCGGCCATGTCGCCCGCCGGTCCTCGGTGCCGCTGCCCGCCGCGCTGCGCGAGCAGCTCGCCGCGGCCGGCTGGGTGGCCGGCAACTGGGCGCGCCCGGCGGCCGAGATCGAGGGCCTCGACAACCTGCCCATCGCCCTCGACAGCTGGGACCAGTTCGACGCCCTGTTCGCCTGGGAAGCGCGCCCGGTGGACAAGGACGGCCGGCGCCGCTGCGCCACCTACCTGGGCGCCGCGGTGCGCAGCTTCTTCGCCCACGGCGGCCGCCGCGCCATCGTCATCCGGGTCGGCGATCCCTGGCCGCTGCTGGAGGACGCCGCCGTGCGCACGGCGCAGCGCCGCCCGCGCCTGCGCCGCCTGCTGCCGGACTACGCCCACCTGGAGGCGCCGACCACCCCCTTCGCCCCCGGCGACCCGTCCACCTGGCAGGGCATCCAGCACCTCTATGGCCGCCGCGAGGCCAGCCTGGTCCTGCTGCCGGACCTCGCCGACGCCTGCGCCGTGGCACCGCCCGAGCCCGAACTGGCGCCGATCCCGCCGGCGCCGCCGGAGGGCTTCGCCGAATGCAGCGCCGACGAGGCGCCGGAGCCGGACACCAGCCTGGCCGGCACGCCGCCGCCGCGTCTGGACCCGGACGGCTACGCCGCCTGGCAGGCCGCCGTCGAGGCGGCACGCCGCTTCCTGGACGTCCAGATGGGGCCGCGCGAGGCCATGCTGGTCGCCTCCCTGCCCCTGCCCCAGGTAGAGGCCAGCCGGGTCAAGGGCAGTGGCCGGGTGTACGCCCAGGCCGACACCCTGGCATGGCTGGAACGCGTGGGCCTGCTGACCGCCAAAGTGACCGGCGACCGCCCGGCCGAGGCCTTGGTCCAGCTGGCCTGGCCGTGGCTGGCCCTGCGCGCAGGCGCCGACCTGCCGGCCGGCCTGGAGCCGCCCGAGGGCACCCTGGCCGGGCTGATCGCGGCCAGCGCGGTGGAGCGCGGCTGCCACCGCTCGGTGGCGGGCGAATACTCCCGCCTGCGCCTGCGCGACCTGGTGCGGGCCGAACCCACGCCCGCCTGTGGCCTGGCCGACGACGCCCCGGATGCCCGCCTGGCCCGCCGGGTCTGCCTGTTCGCCAAACAGCCGGACGGCTGGGCCCTGCAGTCCGACGTCACCGCCCTGGCCGCCGGAGCCTGCCGCTTCGGCGGCGCCAGCCGGCTGATCGGCAATCTGCTGCGCGCCTGCCGGGTGGCTGGCGAGTCGGTGGTGTTCGAGCCCGGCGGCGAGCGCACCTGGGCGCAACTGCGCGCCAGCCTGACCGACGTCCTCTTCGCCTACTGGCGCGCCGGCGCCTTCTCCGGCGCCAGCCCGGCCGAGGCCTGGAGCCTGCGCTGCGATACCGCCACCATGACCCAGAACGACCTCGACAACGGCCGCCTGGTCGTCCACCTGACGGTGTGGCCGGCCATGGCCATCGAGCGCATCACCGTCGTCCTCGCCCTGGGCGGCGGCGCCGACGGCCTGCGGGAGGCGGCATGAACGGCGCCCCCCTGCACGTCTTCCGCTTCCACATCCGTTTCCGGCGCGCCTCCGGCGGCAGCGGCCCGGTGGAGATCTGCGCCGGGGCGTTCTCCGAGTGCAGCGGCCTGGAGGCCACCATGGAGCCCAAGGTGATCAAGGCCGGCGGCGCCAACTACGGCGCCTACCAGCGGCCCGGCCCGGTCACCTTCGCCACCGTCGTCCTCAAGCGCGGCATGACCGCCTCGCGCGACCTCTTCAAGTGGTTCCAGCTCGTCAACGGCGGCGCCTACGCCTACCGCCTGTCGGCCGAGATCGACATGCAGAACGCCGCGGGGACGACCGTGGTCACCTGGGGCCTGGACAACTGCATGCCGGTGAAATTCAAGGCCGCCGACCTCAACGCCAAGGGCACCGAGGTCGGCATCGAGGAACTACACCTGGCCCACGAAGGCCTGCGCCTGATCGCCTGAGGACCCCATGCCGCGCCTGCCCGAACCGCCCGCCGAAATCGCCCTGGCCAGCTTCAAGGTGCTGGAAGGCAGCGGCGCCGGCGGCGCCGCCGTGGCCGTGCAGTTCAACCCGGCCTCGCTGGAATACACCCTGTCGAACGAGTTCGACAGCAGCGCCGGCAACAACGGCGCCCGCCAGTTCGTCAAGAAGACCAGCGGCAAGCTGGCCATGACCCTGGTCTACGACACCACCGACGACGGCTCCGACGTGCGCGGCAAGACCGAGCAGATCAGCCGCCTGCTGGAACCGGCCCCGAGCGGCGACAAGAAGTTCGCCCCCAAGGTGGAGTTCGCCTGGGGCACCTACAAGTTCAGCGGCGTGATCGAGCAATACAAGGAGACCATCGACTTCTTCTCCGACACCGGCGTGCCCCTGCGCGCCAGCATCGCCCTCACCCTGGCCAGCCAGGAGGTGGAGTTCCAGAGCGCCAAGAACCCGCCCGCCCAGGTGGACCGCGACCTGCCCGCCGACCCGGTCGCCGCGCCCGCCGGTACCGCGCCCGCCCAGGCCGCACAGGCCGCCGGCGACCCGCGCGCCGCGCGGGGCATCGCCGACGCCAGCGGCGCCGGCAGCCTGCGCTTCGGCGCCGAGGCGGGCCTCTCGGTGGGGGGCGGCATCAGCCTGGCGGCGGCGGCCAGCTTCTCGGCCGGCGCCGGGCTCGGCCTGGGGGGCGGCGCCGGCCTGAGCGTCGGCGCCGGCCTGAGCCTGGGCGGCGGTCTAGACGTCTCCGCCACCGCCGGCCCGGCCTTCGCCGGTCTCAGGGTGAGCCCGCCCAGCGTCTCGGTGAGCACCGAATCGGCCCGCGCCGCCCTGTTGCCCCAAGCCTCGGCCAGTTGTTCCGGCTTCACCGTCGGCGGCCGTGCCCAGGTCCTGGGCGGCACCAGCCTGACCGCCGACGTCGGCGCCGACGCCGACCTGCACGCCAACCTCAAGTTCGAGTGAACCATGCCCATCGTATTCGACGAAGTGACCGGCGAGATCGAGCCGCCCCGCCGCGGCGAGGAGGGCCAGGAGGCCGCCCCCCGGCAGGACGCGGCCCCGGCGGAGGACTTCGACGCCCGCCTGGCGCGCGCCCTGCGCCTGCGCGAGGAACGCCTCGCCCGGTTGTGCGACCGCTAGACCGCCATGCCTGAACAGAGCCTCAGCCAGACCTCCATCTACTCCGCCCGGCCCACCCTGCGGGTGAACGGCCAGGAAGACGAGCGGGTGAGCGAACTACTGCTGGCCATGGCCATGGAAGAGGCGGAGGGCGGCCTGAGCACCCTGGAGCTGCGCTTCATCAACATCGCCGCCACCGGAGACGGCGGCGCCGAGCTGGCCTTCGGCGCCGGCTCCGCCCTGCGCCTGGGCGCCGAGGTGGGCGTCTACGCCGGCGACGCCGCCAGTCCGCGCGAGATCTTCCTCGGCAAGGTGAGCGCCCTGGAGATGGTGTGCGACTTCGGCAGCCCGCCCGAGCTGGTGGTGCTGGCCGAGGACGCCCTGACCCTGGCCCGGCGCGGCCGCCGCAGCCGGGTCTACGACCAGATGGCGCCGGCCGACGTGGTCAACGCGGTGGCGGCCGAACTGGGCCTGCAGGCCCAGGTGGACGGCCTGACCGCCCCGGTGGCCACCTGGGCGCAGCTCAACGAGACCGACCTGGGCTTCCTGCGCCGCCTGCTGACCCGCTTCGACGCCGACATCCAGGTGGTCGGCAGCCGCCTGCAGGTGGCGCCGCGCCAGGACGTGCGCCGGGGCGGCATCGCCCTCACCCTGGGCAACCAGCTCTCCCGCGTGCGCATCACCGCCGACCTCGCCCACCAG
>JAQVJE010000051.1 GCA_028695325.1 Gallionellaceae bacterium | reverse complement strand
CGCCAGCCCGCCTGTGCGGCGTCAAGGGCGCGGGCAGCACGGTGATGCCGGGCGTCAATGCCTGTGCGGCGGGCAGCCGAAGGTCCTTGAGCGCCAGGGTCACCCCATGCCCTCGGGCCACGAGCCCTTGCGCCAGCCGCAGGCACCGGGCGAGGTGCCCGAAGGCCTCGCCCAGTTCCCACGCGATCAGCACGCGCGCCATGCCGGCTCAGCAGCGCAAGGACGTGATGCCTTCGCGCAAGCCCGCGAAGCCCTTGAGCTCGGCGCCTGCGGCCAGCCCCACCGGGTCGCCGTGGGTGCGCAGCATTGCCGCGTTGCCAGAAAGCAGCCCGGCCAGCCCGGAGAGATCGGCCCCCTGGCCCTTGCCCAGCCACTGCGCCGCCCCCTGCCGCTCGGCGTCCAGACGGTTCAAAGCCTGCAGCAAGTGCTGCCAGTGCGCTTCGATCGCCTGGCCGTCGCTCGGGAACGCGGCCTGCCCATTGGCTGGAGCGGGCGGCGTCAGCCAGCGCTCGAACCAGCCGGCATCCAGGGCATCCAGGCTTCCCAGAGGACTCTTGTTCGCCGCCTTGGCTTCCATTTTGAAGCCGTCCAGGAACCGATCAAGCAGATCGCCCTTCTTGCCCTTGTTGCCCGGGTTGCCAGGCGCGGTGCCCGCCCCGTCGTTCTGGTTCACCGCATGGCCGGGCGGCGGCGCATCCTGACCATTGCCCACGCCTTCGTTGCCCTGGGTCACGGTCGGCAGCACGGTCTTGTTGCCAAAGCTGATCTTGAAGACATCCGATGCAGTCGAGCACTCGCCGTGGCCATCACTGGCGGTGACGCGCACGTCGATGCTGCCCTTGGCATTGGCCGGAGCCGTGCCGCTGAAGGTCTGCGTGGCGGCGTCGAACTTGAGCCAGCTCGGCAGCGGCTTGCCGTTGGACAAGGTGGCCGTGTAGCTCAGCGTGTCGTTGCGGTCGGCGTCGCGGAAGCTGCCTGCGGGCACCTTCCACGAGAACGCCTTGCCCTTGGCCAGTTGCACGTCGGAGAGGCAGCGCACCAGATCAGGCGTGTCGTTGGTGCCCTGCACAGTCACCGTCAATGCGCCGTCGCTGCGCTGCGTGCCGTCGCTGACCAGGTAGTTGAAGGTCTCCGTGACCGTCTCGCCTACACCCAGCCCTTGCACCTTGGTGGAGCAATCGTCGAGCACATAGGCGTAGCTGCCGTTGGACAGCAGGGTCAGCACGCCGTATTCGCCGCGCCGGATGCCCGGATCGGCGACGCGCAGGCGCTCGCCTTCGGGATCGCGGTCGTTGGCGAGCACATTGCCCCAGGCCAGCAGCTTGCGGTCCTCGATTACATGGGCTGCATCGGGCGCCGTGATCGGTGCCTGGTTGCCACCGGGCTCGACTGCCAAGGTGAAGGTCTGGCTGACCTGTGCGCCCGCCCGGTCGGTCGCGGTGACCCGCAGGGCATAGCTGCCTGCCGAGGCCGGGGTGCCGTTGAAGGTGCCGGTGGCCGCGTCGAAGGCGAGCCACGTGGGTAGCGCGCTGCCGTCAGCCAAGGAAGCCGAGTAGGCCAGCACATCCCCCGCATCGACATCGACGAAGGCCGTGGAGGGCAGTTGCCAGCTCAGCGCCGTGCCTGCCCGTCCAGTCTGGTTCGTCAGCACCGTGCCGACCTCGGGCGCGTCGTTGACGTTGGCCACGCCGATGGCGAAGGTTTGGCTGGCCGAAGCACCTGCCATGTCAGAGGCCGTCAAGCGCACCGAGACACTGCCCACATCGCCGTTGACCGGCGTGCCGCTGAAGGTGCGCGTTGTCGCATCGAAACGCAGCCAGGTCGGCAGTGCGGAGCCGTCGGCTTGGGTGGCCGAAAGCGTGAGTGTGTCGCCCACATCCACGTCCCGGAAGGCCTCTTGCGGAATGGTGAAGGCAAACGGTGCGTCCTCGGTCGCTTGCTGGTCGGCCAGTGCAACGGCGACTTCCGGCGCATCGTTGGTGTTGACCACCGTGAGGCTGAACGACTGGCTGGCGCCGGCACCCACCAGATCGCTGGCCGTCACGCGAATCTCCAGTGCGCCGACATGGTCGTTACCGGGCGTGCCGCTGAAGGTGCCGGTCGCAACGTCAAATTGCAGCCAGGCGGGCAACGCAGAGCCATCGGCCAGGGTTGCCGAGTAGCTCAGGCGGTCACCCAAGTCAGCATCGGCGAAGGCATCCGCCGGCACGACGAACGTGAACGCGGCGTCTTCGGTCGCAGTCTGCGCCGCCAGTGCGGCGCCGATGGTCGGTGCGTCGTTGGTGTTGGTCACCTCCAGCGCGAAGGTCTGGCTGGCCGATGCGCCTGCCAGATCGGTGGCAGTCACTGTCACTTGCAGTTCACCCACATCGCCATTGGCCGGCGTGCCCGAGAAGGTGCCGGTCTGGGCATCGAACGTGAGCCAATCAGGCAGCGGATCGCCGTTGGCCAGCGTGGCCGTGTAGGTGAGCGCATCGCCCACATCGACGTCTCGGAAGCTGCCTGCGGGCAGCGTGAAGCTGAAGGCGCTGTCTTCGAGGGCGCGCAGGTCGGACAGGGGCGTACCGACTTCGGGGGCGTCGTTGGTGTTCTGCACCGTAACGTGGAAGCTGTGCAGGCCCGATGCACCCAGCGTGTCCATGCCTTGCACGATCACGTCGAATTCGCCCACGTCGTCGTTGTCCGGCGTACCGAACAAGGTGCGCGTGGCGGCGTCGTACTGCAGCCAGTCTGGCAGCGTCGTGTAACCTGAGACCGTGACCCGGGTCAGGATATCGTCGCCATCGGCGTCGATGAACAGGTTGTCGGGCAGCACCAGACTGAAGGCAGCATCTTCGAGCGCCACCTGATCGTCGATGGGGTTGGCCACTTCCGGCGCGCGGTTCATGAACTCACGCAACGTGACCGCCGTGCCGTCGGCGAACTCGAAGGTGTCGATCACCGTGCCGCCCGATGCGCCATCCGGAGCGTAGTTGCTCACGCGCACCACGTCGCTGCCTGAGCCGTAATGGATGAGCAGGTCGTCGCCATCCACTTCCAGCCGCACATCATCGCGGGCGATGCCTTCACCGAAGGTGAGCACGTTGCCGACGCCCGCATCGAGGTCATCCTCGATGGCGTCTTCGCCATCGCCCAGATTGACCACATAGGCGTCACGCTGGGCGCCGCCGCGCAAGACATCGTTGCCCAGACCGCCGGTGAGTACGTCCTCGCCATCGCCGGATTCCATGACATCTTCGCCGTCATAGCCGTAGAGCCGGTCGCCGACGTTGGTGCCGGCGAGGGCGTTGTCACCGTTGTTACCCTCGACCACGAAGGTCCAGGAAACGAGGGTGGCGTAATCCACCGCCGTGCCGTCGGCGAACTCGAAGCGATCCACCGCATGAGTGCCCAGCACATCCTGCGGATCGAAGCCGGTCAGCCGCACCACGTCGCCATCGTCGCCGTAGGGGATGAGCAGCACATGGCCGCCGTTGCCGGCCGCCTCGAAACGCAGGTTGTTGCGTAACGCATTCGGATCGATGCCGGGCCCAAAGCGCAGTACGTTGCCCGCATCCTCTCCGGCCACGTCATCGATGGTGACGATGCCGTCGCCCAGATTCACGACATAGGTATCGTTGCCGCCTTCGCCTGAAAGCACATCGCCGCCCGGTGTCGCTTCGATCAGGTCATTGCCGTCGCCGCCCCGGATGCGATCCGAGAGCGCCGTGCCCTTGAGGGCATCGCCTTCCCCGGTGCCAAAGATGTCGAAACCGCGCGCGAGCAGTTCCTCGTAGCCGATCTCGTCGCCCTCTGGCCCAAAGCGGAAACGCTCCACGGCACGCGGCCCCAAGGGGTTGTCCGGATCGAAACCTGAGAGACGAATGCGGTTGCCGGTGTTGTCGAGGTCGAGGATCAGGAAGCCCTCGGCATCGAAGGACAGGCGCACATCATCGAGCGTCGTGCCCTCGGGCAATACCAGCGTGTTGGGCGCGTCGCTGTTCTCGCTGTCGATGATCGTGTCGCTGCCCGCATCGGCGTCGATGATGTACAGGTCGCCCCCCGCGCCGCCGCTCATCGTATCGTCAGACTCGCGGCCCTCGATCCAGTCGGCAAGCGCCGTGCCGGTCAGCACGTCGCTCTCGGGCGTGCCGATGATGCGCACGCCGCGCGCGAGCAGCTCGTCGAAGGACAGCGTCACGCCTTGCCATGGCAGGCGGATTTCCGAAACCGGGGACTGCATGCCCTGTGCGCGCGGATCGAAGCCGGCGAAGCGAATCGCATCACCCGCGTCGGTCAGGCGCAGCAGCAGGTCGCGGCCATCGAATTCCAGGCGCAGTGTGTCGGCATCGATGTCGCCGGTGAGCTCGATGCGGTTCGTATCTTGCGCACGCCAGGTTTCCGCAATCAAGGTTTCGGTCGGGCGAGAGTCCCATTCCTTGTGGATGCGGTAGGTGTCCGATCCCGCGCCGCCGACCAGGCGATCTGCACCGCCGTTGCCATTGAGCACGTCATCGCCGTCGCCGCCGATCAGGGTGTCGGCAAACGGCGTGCCGTCGAGCCAGGCGCCTTCATCGCCGGCGATTTCGGTCTTGCCGGTCGCCTCGATCGCCTCGGCCACGATCTCGGTGCCATCGGCAAAGCGGATGATGTCCACCGACCGGGTTCGTGTGGCCCGATTCGGCTCGAAGCCGCGCAGGATCACCCGGTCGCCGGGCCGATTGGCGAACTCGATCACCAGATCGCCATTCTTTTCCGAATAGCGCAGGTCTTCGGGCCGGATGCCGGGGCCGAAGGTCAGGATGTTGGGCGCGTCATCGACGATGGCGCCGCCGTACCCCCAGCCACCCTCGCCGCCATGCCAGAAGGCTGCGCGCGCGACTTCGCCATAGCCCCAGTTGAGCACGTGGTGGTCGTCGTCGATGATCACTTCGCCGTGGCCGCTCTCGTAAACGTAGGTGTCGCCGCCCCATTCGCCGAAGAGCTGGTCGTTGCCGCTGCCGCCGGTGAGCGTGTCTGCGCCCCAGCCGCCGTGGATCACATCGTTCCCGGCGCCGCCGTCGAGCAGGTCGTCGCCATCGCCGCCGTGGATCAGGTCGTTGCCCTCGCCACCCAGGATGGTGTCGCCCCCAGAGAGCCCCAGCACGATGTCGTGGCCCGCACCGGCATCCAACGCGTCACCGTCGGCGGTGCCGTAGAGCACGTCATCGCCATCGGTCGGGGTGTTGTTGGCCAGATTGGCGGAGCCGAACAGATCGCCGGACTGGGCATAGGCCACGGCTTCCAGGCCGCCCGCCGGAGCCACCGCGCCGGTCAGCTCGAAGCCCGTGCCGTCGAAGGCGAGCGGCGTATCGGCCGTGGCGCCGGTCAGCGCCGCGGCGTTGGCCCGGAGCCAGCCCGCGAGATCAAACACGCGCGTCTTGCCGTCCGCATCGACGAACTGGATGCGTTCCAGATCGCCCGGCAGATTGTTGATGCGCGTGTTGTCGAGCGTGATCGACCCGCCCGCGCCGCCGTCGATCAGCAGCATCACGCGGCCATCGCGGTCCAGCGCCGCCGAGAGCATGGCGGGCGTGATCGTGGCGCCGAAAGACAGGGTGTCGGTGCCTTCGCCCGTGCGCAGCGTGTCGTGGCCGTCACCGTGGTTGAAGACGACCACGTCCTCGCCCGCGCCGGTGTCGAGGTTGTCGTTGCCCGCCTCGCCCGCGACCAGATCATCCCCCGCGCCGGAGTAAACGTTGTCGTCGCCGCTGCCTGCGGCAACCCGGTCATTGCCCGCTTCGAGGTGGACGTTGTCGTTGTTGCCGCGCGAGCGCACGGTGACCGACTGGCCGGTGTAGTCGACAATGTCGTCATCGGCCTGGCTGCCGACGATGTCGCTTGAGTCGCCCCAGTAGCGTTGCTGCCAGCCCATCTTGCCGCCATCGGCGCGGGCCATCAGGTCGGCCAGCGTCCATTCGGTGCCGTCGTCGAAACGGAAACGCTGAATCGCGCCGCGCCCGAGGTCGTCCCAGTTCTCGCTGCGCACGATCAGCGCGTCGTTGCCGCCGATGCCGATGACCAGATCGTAATAGCCGACCGCATCCGGGGCGCCATCCCATGTACGGTCGCCCAGTTGCACCGACACGTCCTCCGGCCGGACGCCCGGCGCGAACACCACGGTGTCGTTGGCCACCCCCAGGCTCGCGCCAAAGGCATTGTCCAGGCCCATGCCCGGGGCGACGATATAGGTGTTGTTACCCGCGCCGCCGTAGAGCCAGTCGCGTCCGGTACCGCCATCGAGCAGGTCGTCGCCGTCGCCGCCATGTAGCGAGTCGTCATCAGCGCCGCCGGTGAGCATGTCATTGCCGGCTCCACCATGAAGCGAATCGTCGTGGTCACCGCCATCGAGCACGTCGTCACCCATTTCGCCATGTAGCGCGTCACGGCCTGCGCCGCCTTGGAGCACGTCGTTGCCCTCGCGCCCATAAATCGTGCTGTCCTTGGCGGTGCCGATGAGAATGTCTCCATTTGGCGAACCGTAGAGGATTTCCGCGCCTTCGCTCACATTCAACTTGGCCAGCACGTCATTCACATTCAAACGCGCGCCGTTGGCGAACTCGAAGCGGTCGATGCGCTGCCAGCTGTTCAGCCAGTCCTTGATGCGCACCGCATCACCCGACGCGGTGACGGTGGCGATCAGGTCGTTGCCCTCAAGGGTGAAGCTCACGTCGTTCTGGCCGATGCCCGGCTTGAACAGCACACGGCCGTAGTTGTCGGCAATGGTGTCCTGGCCATCGCCGGTGCCGAAGCGATAGGTGTCATAACCACCCAGGTCCTGGAACTGGTCGTTGCCCGCGCCGCCGTCCAGCGTGTCGTCCTGCCAGCCGCCGACGATAGCGTCGTCCCCGTCGGTGGCGGCCAAGGCGCGCGCGGCCAGTTCGCTGCGATCCCACACCGTGCCGTCGGCAAAGCGCAGCTGCTCGATACCAAGCTCGCTCGACCAGGGGTTGGCCTGCCCGCGCACGGTAAGCTTGCTGCCGTCCGGAAGCCGAACGGCCATGTCGCCTTGCAGCGTCCAGCGCACGGTGACGTCAAGCGGAGCGATGCCCGCGCTGAGTTCCACCACGTCCTCGCCGGGGGTAGAGCCTTCGACGATCACGTCCTGCCCGTCGTCCAGACCAAAGCGGTAGGTGTCGGAGCCCGAGCCGCCTTCAAGCCAGTCGTTACCCGCGCCGCCGACGAGCAGGTCGTTCCCGTCACCACCCAAGAGTTCGTCGTTGCCATCCCCGCCCGCCAGCGTGTCATTGCCGGAGAGCCCCATCAGCTTGTCGTTACCGGCACCGCCTTCGATCAGATCGTCACGCCCGTTGAAGCCGCGCAGCTCGTCGTTGCCGGCCTCACCCAGGAGGCTGCGGGATTTGATGGCCTCCGCATCCCACACGGTGCCATCGGCAAAAACGATCTCTTCCACGGCATGGCGGTTGCTCTCGTTGAAATGGTTCCTGACGGTCAGCGTCTCGCCGGTGTCGCGCAGCGTGATCTTGAGATCGTCGCTGACCTGCCAGCCATTGACCGTGCGCACCCGCTCCAGCCGCACGTCGTCCGGGCTGATGCCGGCCTTGAGCTCGATGCGGTCGGTCTCGCCTGCGATTTGCAAATCCTCGATGATGGTGTCGTGCCCATCGCCCCGGCCGAAGCGGTAGGTGTCCCCCTCGCCGTTCCCGTCGTAGACCTGATTGCCCCACTGCATCCCGCCGCCACGCAGCACGTCATTGCCCGCGCCGCCGTCCAGGATGTCGCGGCCCGCGCCGCCCAGCAGCAGGTCGTCGCCGTCGCCGCCTTCGAGCCGGTCGTCACCGCCGTTGCCGATGAGGATGTCGTTGCCGCCCTGGCCGGTCAGCACATCCGCCACCCGCGAGCCGAGGATGGTTTCCGCCTCCTCGCTGCCCGCGAACAGGGTGGCCTGCACGTCGGCAAAGGACAGCACCGTGCCATCATGAAAGGCGATGCGCTCGATCAGCCAGGGGCCGTTGGCCCCATTCCAGGCTTCGTCGAAATACTGCTTGAGCGTCACCTTGTCTTCCGTGCCGCGAATGGCCAGCACCAGATCCTGCCCATCGCGTATGAACTTTACGTCCGCCGGTGCCACGCCTTCCTTGAACCGCAGCGTGTCGGTGTTGCCGGTGGTGTAGTCTCCGTCGATCACCGTATCCTGCCCGTCGCCCCGGCCAAACAGATAGGTGTCGTTGCCGTTGGCGGAGAGGGTGGGCGTGGTGTTGCGCTCGACGCGATAGCTGCCGTTCTCCCAAATCCAGTTCCAGCCCGTGCTGCCGATCAGGAGGTCATTGCCCGCGCCGCCGTCGATGACGTCGTTGCCGCCGTGGCCGATCAGCGTGTCGTTGCCCGCGCCGCCGCTGATCGCATCCCCTGCGGAAGAGCCGTGGATCACGTCGTCGTTCTCGGTCGCTACTGCGACGGTGGCGCGCAGCGCATCGTCGTGGCTCCACACCGTGCCGTCGTCGAACACGTACTGGCCGACGCCGTTGCTGCCCCACCAATAGCCGCCGCGCGGCACGGACAGCGTCTCGCCGGTGTCGACGATGGTGAAGACGAGGTTGTCGGCGTAGTCCGCCGTGACGCGGATGTCCGTTGGGGTGAGGCCCAAGAGGCGCACGGTGTCGCGTTGGATGCCGTTTTCCGCAGAGTCGAGGATGGTGTCGTGGCCGAAGCCGCGTCCGAAGACATAGGTATCGGCCCCGGATTCGCCGTAGAGCAGGTCATTGCCCGCGCCGCCGGAGATCAGATCGTCGCCCGCCCCGCCATGGATGCGGTCATCGCCCCCTTGGCCGAACAGGCGGTCGTTGCCGT
Organism: Gallionellaceae bacterium; assembly: GCA_028695325.1. Classification (GTDB taxonomy): domain Bacteria; phylum Pseudomonadota; class Gammaproteobacteria; order Burkholderiales; family Thiobacillaceae; genus Parasulfuritortus. The sequence goes on along the minus strand of JAQVJE010000051.1, from coordinate 5,436 downwards.
TGTGGCCATAGAGGGTGTCCTTGCCGTCGCCTGCAAGAACGATATCCGCCTTGTCAGTCAGATAAGCGTTGTCGTCACCGCCGGTAAGGGTGCGTACCTTGAATTCGTCGAGCAGCGCTTGAATGGCCGGGGTATTGGGCAGGGTGTCGATCATCGTGTCGAAGTCGGCCAGTCCCACCCAGTTGCTGCCGGTGAGGAAGCCGCTGGCGTATCTGTCGAGGTCCAGAAGATCGGCCAGGTAGTTCTCGGGGTCGGCGGTTTTCTTCTCCGCGAGCATGTGGTTGAGGCGCGTGGCATCGAGCCGGATGCCGCTGTCGTCGATGACGAGTTCGATCTGATCGAGATAGGGTTTCAGCCGCGTCTGCAGCACCAGCGAGGCGTAGACGGACTCCTTCAGGCTGTCGTAGGCCTGCTGCAACAGATCGAGCTGGGCCTGCGAGAAGTTCACGCGCAAGGTGGGCAAGATTTCGATGAGGATTGCGCCCGAGCCGCTGGCCGATCCTGCCGAGACACTCAAGCCCCAGTTCGCCCCATCCGTCTGGCTCTTGCTGTCGGGCAGGTTGAAGAAGTACTGGCCGTTGAAGGCTTCGAGCACATGGAGCTTCCTGTTCCACTCACTGATCAGGTTGCGGTAGCGCTCGGAGAGGTACAGGCCGCCTGTGTCGGTCATCAGTGGCACGCCCACTGCGCTCGTCGAGGAAGCCACGGCGAAGGTTTCCGTGTCGATGTGGCTGGAGCGCCGCTCGTTGCCGAAGGCTTCATAGACGATGTGGTACTTGCCGGCAGCACGTTCTTCCAGGCTCTTGGCCATGCCGGAGGTGTCGGCCCAGGCAGTCAGCAGGGAATCAAGCAGGGCCTTCTGTTCGGCGCGGGTGGTAGCCGCCTGGAACTGGGCGAGCACCCCGGCCACGCTGCCAGACTGGGCTGCGGCCTCGCGCAGTTCGCGCACGTTGCCACTGCCCATCATGGTGGGCAGGCCCTTCAAGGCTTCGGGGACTTCGATGGCTTCGGCGAACTTGGTGTCGAAGGTGTCGATGGCGAGGCGGAATTCGCCCATGGCCGAGGTGCTGCCGTCGGCGCGGGTGAAGCTGCCTTCGCGGCTCAAGACGTTGCCGTTGGCCAAGCCTTGGTTCTTGAGGGTGTGGGCCAGGTTCAGGCTGACGATGCCGGCATCCTGAAGGGAGATGAGTTCGCCTTCTCCGGTCTGACCGTCCTGCGAGACATCGCGCCAGAGCTTGAGCGCATGAAAGGCGGGGTCACTGGCATCGATCACGCCGTCGCCGTTGGCGTCCAATGCGGCGAGCGCGGCAAAGCCGTTGGGGGCGAGCGTGCCGTTGGGTAGTGGCGTGAAGTCGCCGAAGAGCTCGACGCCGGTGTCGATCAGATCATTGCCGTTTCGGTCCCAGACCAAGAGGGCGTCGTCCTTGCCGGCCCAGCCGGTGCGGGTCAATACGCCATCGCCGTCGTGGTCGAAGTAGACATTGCTGGCAAGGCCCACCGTCTCCAGGCCGTCGCCGTCGAGGTCGAGGAGGATGGGGTCGCGGGGCCAGACCCAGGTTTTTGCGCGGTTGAAAAGATCATTGAAATATTTTTGAATATCATAGGGTGTTGGAATATTTTGCCCAAGCCATTCACCAAATTTCTGGCCATAGACTGGCCCATATTTCAGCAAGAGCGACAAAGCAGTAAGACCAAGTGCGGCAGCTTTCGCTTGCGGTATAGGTGCAAGTGCCAAACGGGCGGCCACGGCTGAAGCTATTGCAGCCATGTCGGATGCTGTTGCGCTTACATTCTGAACAGAGGCGCCGTTCTCTGCGATATTTTTGATGTTTTGAATCGCACTTACCATGTTCAGTGGAATGAGTGCCGTGTTGGCCATATAAAGACCGACCGTCGAAGCTGTGCCGACCTGGGGCAGCGTAGACGCGATATTCAAACCTGCTGTCACAATGGTATTTACATCGCCGTTGCTTGTGACAATCTGCCCGGCAGATTCGCCAACCGTTATACCATTCAAAAAATTTTCCAGATTGCTGCCTGCTGCCATAATTCACTCCTTTTCGAACCGAATAACTAAACCGAACCGTGTTTGGTTAAGTGAACGTATGCATAGCCAACCATTGAAAGTGCCATGATTGGTATCAGCCTGAACAAAGCGTTGATGATCTGCGGAGCATCCTTTCGGACGTTCATTTGGCCGTGCTCTCCAGATTCAAGATATCTTCGAAGCACTGGTTCAGAAAGCTTGACGGAAACAATCGTAATGAATGGAAACCAAAGAAAGAGTATTTTTGCAACCCGCTCATGACCTGCTCTAATCAGAAGCCACGATAACGCTATGGAGCTAACTAGGCTAACAAAGTAAACGAATAGCCAGATTCCTGTACGTTTCTCCGTAATGCTCACGCCGCTACCCTCCACATCCGATTATTCGCGCAGTCGCCGTCCCACCAGCGCTGACTTTTACCCGCCCCCGCCAGCACGAGGTCAGCCTTGTCGGCGAGGTAAGCGTTGTCGTCACCCGCAGTGAGGCGACGCAGCTCCCGCACCTTGCCCGCGCCCATCCGGGTGGGCAGGTCCTTCAAGGCGTCGGGCACTTCAATGGATTCGGCGAACTTGGTGTCGAAGGTGTCGATGGCGAGGCGGAATTCGCCCATGCCGCCGGTCGATCCATCGGCGCGGGTGAAGCTGCCTTCGCGCGAGAGGGTGTTGCCGTTGGCAAGGGGCTGGTTTTTGAGGGTGTTCGTGAGATTCAGGCTGACGATGCCGGCATCCTGAAGGGAGATGAGTTCGCCGCCTTGGGAAATACCGTCCTGAGACACATCGCGCCAGAGCTTGAGCGCATGAAAGGCGGGGTCACTGGCATCGATCACGCCGTCGCCGTTGGCGTCCAATGCGGCGAGCGCGGCAAAGCCGTTGGGGGCGAGCGTGCCGTTGGGTAGTGGCGTGAAGTCGCCGAAGAGCTCGGCGCCGGTGTCGATCAGATCATTGCCGTTTCGGTCCCAGACCAAGAGGGCGTCGTCCTTGCCGGCCCAGCCGGTGCGGGTCAATACGCCATCGCCGTCGTGGTCGAAGTAGACATTGCTGGCCAGGCCCTCCGTCTCCAGGCCGTCGCCGTCGAGGTCGAGGAGGATGGGGTCGCGGGGCCAGACCCAGTTTTTGGCGCGGGTGAAGAGATCGCCAAAGAAATCGCCAAGATCGTTTAATAGCGAATTCCAGTTCCTGACGAGATCATTGATCAGTTCATTGACTGTGCCCAAATTCTGCTGGATGCCAAGTTGAGCGGCACTGGCTGCAATTGCAATACCTGTGAGTGCAGCCTTGGCAGCAGCTCCCTGTGGGGTGAGCACGGCAGCAGGCGGCATGAGGCCAGCAAGCGTTCCTGCTGCTCCGCCGATAATTCCAAGTGACGCTGCAACCTTTTCTGCCGGTGTCGCATTCGGATTCTGCAGGTTGCCAATATTTATGCCCAGTTGAGTTACGCTTGCCGCCGGAGCAACACCAATACCAAGGCCTTGCGGAAAAGGCCCCCATCGCCCACTTGACGCTATGGTCGCCGCGCCAGCGGCAACAGCTGCTCCGATCGAAGCCTGGTTGGAGGGAGAGCCGAGCCCTCCTTGATATGCACCATAAGCATCAGCAGCAGCCGCAGCCAACTCTCCTGTTGTTACAACTACACTCATTTCAGCCTCCTATTCTGATGAAAAATGCAAGAACGCCAAAAGGCAGAAAAAGCCACAAAGTCGTTCCGGTGACAGCAAAACCAAAATCAACCCAGTAAATGAATTCTTCTTTTTTGTTTCGTGGGTACAGTTCCATTTCCACAATGTCCCTATTGGTCAGGAAAGAGTTTCGCCCTGCAGGAAGCCTACTCCGCAGTCCGTTCCATATAAGAAACATTGCCATAAGAACGAAGAACAGCACCATCGCCCACCCACTGAGCGTTGAGAAGTCATGGAAGATGCGCGCCGCTACGGGCGTGTTCTCAATTACTGAGCGCCAGTTTTTCGACAACGTCGGAAGCAACACGACCACGCAACCGATCAGGGCAAAGGCCGCCTGCAGCGGGTAAGACCATCTGGCAAGCCACTTCGCAGCTGCCTCATGGAATCTCCGCCGTGCAAGAACCGCTGGATCAGCCGACCCGGTTGGCTCGGGTATGCCGTGCATTTTTCTAAGTCGATCTTTGCTCAACGCCATCAAGAATCCTCCTTCACCAAACTCACATGCCTGGCATGCTGCCCCATATTCACCACCTCATCCACCTGCAAACCCTTGGGCACCTGATGGGTGATGAAGATCATCGTCACCTTGCCCTTGAGCCGGTTGATGGTCTGTGCCAAGCGTTCGACGGTCATGCGGCGAGCTCCCATATCGGATCGTTCGCCCCGTCGGTCTGGCTCTTCTTCTCCGGCAGGTTGAAGAAGTACTGGCCGTTGAAGGCTTCGAGCACGTGCAGCTTGCGGCTCCACTCGCTGATCAGGTTGCGATAGCGCTCGGAGAGGTACATGCCGCCGAAGTCGGTCATCAGCGCTGCGCCGCCACCACTGCCGCCCACGCTGCCTGAGGAGACCGCCGCGAAGGCCACGGTATCGATGCTGCTGGAGCGCCGCTCGTTGCCGAAGGCTTCATAGACGATGCGGTATTTGCCCGATGCACGCTCTTCCAGGCTCTTGGCCATGCCGGAGGTGTCGGCCCAGGCGGTGATGAGTTGATCGAGCAGGGCTTTTTGTTCGGCGCGCGTGCCCGCGTTCTGAAACTGGGCGAGAACACCGGCGAGGCTGCTGGATTGGGCGGCGGCCTGCTGCAATTCGCGCACGTTGCCCGCGCCCTGCATGTTGGGCAGTACCCTGAGCGCTTCGGGGACTTCGATCTCTTCGGCGAAGCGGGTGTCGAAGGTGTCGATGGCGAGTTTGAATTCGCCCATGGCGGACGTTGAGCCGTCGGCACGGGTGAATGTCCCTTCGCGGGCGAGCGTGTTGCCGTTGGCCAGGCGCTGGTTCTTGAGGCTGTGGGCGAGGTTGAGGCTGACGATGCCGGCGTCCGCCAGCGAAACGAGTTCGCCGCCTTGCGAGACGCCGTCTTGCGAAATATCGCGCCAGAGCTTCAATTCTGCGAAGGCGGGGTCGGTGGCGTCGATCACGCCGTCGCCATTCGCATCCAATGCGGCGAGGGCTGCAAATCCATTCGGGGCGAGGGTGCCGTTGGGCAGTACGGTGAAGTCGCCGAACAACTCCGCGCCGGTGTCGATGGTGCCGTTGGCGTTGCGGTCCCAGACCAGAAGTCCATCACCGGGTGCTACCCAGCCTGTGCGCTCGGCAAAGCCGTCGGCGGCGTGGTCGAAATTCACCCCTGAAGACAGACCAACGGTGCGAATGACGCCGTCGCCGTCCAGGTCCAGCACGATGGGCGATGCAAAATTGGAGGCGGTGCGGG
>JAQVJE010000003.1 GCA_028695325.1 Gallionellaceae bacterium | reverse complement strand
CCCAAGGCCACCGCCGCCAAACCCGCCGCCAAGAAGGCCGCTGCTCCCAAGGCCGCCGCCGCGAAGAAGGCCTGAGCACCACGCTCACGTTGCATTGAAAAGCCCGTCCCTCACCGGTCGGGCTTTTTTCGTTGCCGTCGCCGGCGGGCCGCCGCACCCTCATGGTGCCTGGCCCGCCCGGCCGCTGCAGCGCTGCTCCTGCGCCATGAAGCGACCAACCATCGGGCACCTCGACCAGGCCTTTGCCACCGTGATGGAAGAGACCTGCCTCTGCCGCGTTTCGCCTTCCGGACCGCGAACGAGTTCACCTTCCCGTTCTACGGTCACGGCGCGCGGCGGGGGCAGCGGCCGCCATGGGGATGGAGGCCACCGCCACCAATTGTTTCATCCCCTGCCGCGCGGATGGCCCACCTGCCACCGCCACCACAGCCGCAAGCCGAGCAGCACGACCAACACCGCGGCATAGACGGCCGGCTGGGTGACGTCCAGCTTGACCAACCACCAGTAGTGCAGCACACCGAGGATGGCGGCCAGGTAGACCAGGCGGTGCAGGCGCTTCCAGTTGCGCTTCAGCGCCCGCACGGCGCGGTCGTTCGAGGTCGCCGCCAGGGGCACCAGGAGCAGGAAGGCTGTCATGCCAACGGTGATGAAAGGCCGTTTGTAGATGTCCTTCAATATCTCCATCCAGTCGAAGAACTGGTCCAGCCACAGGTAGCTGGTGAGGTGCAGGACGCCGTAGAAAAAGGCGAACAGACCGAGCATGCGCCGGTAGCGCAGCCAGTGGCCCTGGCCGGTCAGGCGGCGCAACGGGGTGATGGTCAAGGTGATAAGCAGGAAGCTCAGCGTCCAGGTACCCAGCGAGCGGGTAACGAACTCGATCGGGTTGGCGCCCAGGCCGCCACTGAAGCCAAGCACGATCAGGCGCGCCAGGGGCAGCAGGCAGAGGAGGAAAACGGCGTGACGGGAAAAACGTGACGTGAACGGCGTGACCAGAAAGGCCTGACGCAAAATCCTCGTCCCGCCCCCTGTCACGCTGTCGTCGTCACGCCTCATTCGTCACGCCTTTCTTGTCACGCTGCTCAGAAATACCGCTTCAGATCCATCCCTGCGTATAGCCCCGCCACCTGCTCGCCGTAGCCGTTGAACATCTCCGTCTTGCGTTTGAAGAATTCGCCGATGCGGCGTTCGCGCGCCTGGCTCCAGCGCGGGTGGTCGACCGCGGGGTTGACGTTGGAATAGAAGCCGTATTCACGCGGCAGCACCCGCGGCCAGGCGGTGGCCGGCTGCTTCTCGACGAAGCGGATCCTGACGATCGACTTGGCGCTCTTGAAGCCGTACTTCCAGGGCACCACCAGGCGGATGGGGGCGCCGTTCTGGTTCGGTAGCTCCTTGCCGTACAGGCCCACCACCAGCATGGTCAACGGGTGCATGGCCTCGTCCAGGCGCAGCCCCTCGACGTAGGGCCAGTCGAGCACCGGCCAGCGCTGACCGGGCATCTGTTTGGGGTCGTGCAGGGTGGCAAACTCGACATACTTCGCCTTGCCGGTCGGCTGTGCCTGCCGGATCAGTCCGGCGAGCGGGAAGCCCAGCCAGGGGATGACCATGGACCAGCCCTCGACGCAGCGCAGGCGGTAGATGCGCTCCTCCAGGGGAAACGCCTTGACGAGGGCGTCGATATCCCAGGCGCGCGGCTTCAGGCACTCGCCCTCCACGCTCACGGTCCAGGGCCGCGTCTTCAGGCTGCCGGCGTTCTTGGCCGGATCATCCTTGCCGGTGCCGAACTCGTAGAAGTTGTTGTAGGTGGTGATCTCCTCCCAGGAGTTGGGCGACTCGTCGCGCCCCCAGGCGGTCTTCCGCCAAGCCGGCAGTGCCGCGTGGGCGGGCAGGGTGCCGTACAGGGCGAGGGCAAGGGAACCTTTAAGGAACTCCCGGCGCCTTTCATATACCCTCTCGGGCGTGATCTCGGTGGGTAGAATGCGCGGCAGGTCAGCCATGATGTCGCTCTCCTGTGTCGGTCATCCATTGGTCGTCGCAGCCATGAAGACCTGACACCCGGGCACCGAAATAATTCCTGCGAGGCCTTGCATGCGTGTAGTACTCAAGTTGTTCATCGTCATCCTGATCCTGGCCGGCGGCGCCTGGCTGTACCTGCGCCCGGGCGGCAAGGATGAGACGAAGAAGGATAACGCGCCGGTGCCGGTCCGGGCTGTCCCGGCGGCGGCGCGCAACTTTCCCGTCGCGGTCGACCTGGTCGGGCGCGGCGAGGCCTATGAGTCGGTCGCACTCAAGGCGCGCATCGACGGCCAGGTCCAGGCGGTACTGTTCCGCGAGGGCGAGTCGGTCGCCGCCGGCGAGGTGCTGGTGCGCCTCGACCCGGCCGACTTCGCCGCCCGCCTGCGCCAGGCCGAGGCCGCCCTGGCGCGCGACCAGGCCCTGCTCGCCAAGGCGCGCGCCGACGTGGCGCGCTACCGGGCCCTGCGCGAGCAGGGCTTCGTGTCGGCCGAGCGGCTGGCCGACCTGGACGCCGCCGCCGCCGCCGCCGAGGCCACCGTGGCGGCCGACCGCGCCGCCGTCGAGCTGGCCCGCCTGCAGTTCTCCTACACCTCGGTTCGCGCCCCCTTCGCCGGCCTGGTCGGTGCCCGCCTGGTGTTCCCCGGCACGGCGGTAAAGACCAACGACACCGTGCTGGCGACGGTCAACCGGATGCGCCCGCTGCTGGTCGCCTTCGCCCTGCCCGAGCGCCATGCCGGGGCGCTGCGCGCCGCCCTGGCCAGGGGACCGGTGGCAGTGACGGTGCGGGCACCGGACGCGGACGGCCGCACCCACGACGGCCGCATCCATTTCGTCGACCACGCGGTCGACCCCGCCACCGGCACCCTGCTGGTCAAGGCGCGCCTCGACGACTCGCCCTTCCTGCCCGGCCAGTACCTGCGCGTCGAACTGGTGCTGCACACCCTGAAGGACGCCGTGACGGTGCCTGCCGAGGCGATCCAGCAGGGTCCGCACGGCCCAGTCGTATACCGGGTGACGGCGGCTCGGGGCATCGCCATCGAGCCGGTGCAGATACTCGCCGAGCGGGCCGGCCAGGTGGCGCTGGCCGGCATCACCGCGGGGACGACGGTGGTGACCGACGGCCACCTGCGCCTGACACCGAAGTCGACTGTAGAACTGGTGACGAAGTGACAAGGTGACATAGTGACAAAAACCCGCCCACTTGCCGCCGTCTCCCCGTCCCTCGTCACTCTGTTACCCTCTCACTGAATTCATGCAGCTGCCCGAACTTTGCATCCGCCGGCCCGTGATGACGACGCTGCTGATGGCGGCGTTCCTGGTCTTCGGCCTCATCGCCTACCGCGCCCTGCCGGTGTCCGAGCTGCCCAATGTCGACTTCCCCACCATCTCGGTGTCGGCCGCGCTGCCGGGCGCCACGCCGGAGACCATGGCCTCGGCGGTGGCGACGCCGCTGGAGGCACAGTTCTCCACCATCGCCGGGATCACCTCGATGACCTCGACCAGCGCACAGGGCAGCACCTCCATCACCCTGCAGTTCGACCTCGACCGCGACATCGATGCCGCCGCCCAGGACGTGCAGTCGGCCATCGCCGCTGCGCAGCGCAAGCTGCCCACCGACATGCCGTCGCCGCCGTCCTTCCGCAAGGTCAACCCGGCCGACCTGCCGATCTTCTACATCGCCATGCGCTCGGACAGCCTGCCCATGCCGGTGGTCAACGAGTACGCCGAGACGCAGCTGGCGCAACGCATCTCCACCATCCCCGGCGTCGCCCAGGTCAACGTCTACGGATCGCAGAAGCACGCCGTGCGCATCCAGGCCGACCCCGACCGCCTGGCGGCGCGCGGCATCGGCCTCGACGAGCTGGCCCAGGCCATCCAGGGCGGCAACGTCAACCTGCCGACCGGCAGCCTGGACGGCCCCAAGCAGACCTTCGCCATCAAGACCGACGGCCAGCTGGAGAGCGCCGCCGCCTACCGGCCTCTCATCGTCACCTACCGCAACGGCGCCCCGGTGCGCCTGGAGGAGCTGGCCACCGTCATCGACGACGTCGAGGCCAACAAGCGCGCCAACTGGCTGGTAGACAAGCGCGCCATCGTGCTCGCCGTCCAGCGCCAGCCAGGCGCCAACACGCCCAATACGGTGGCCGCCATCCAGGCCATCCTGCCCAGCTTCCAGGAGCGCCTGCCGGCCTCCGTCGAGCTGTCGGTGCTGTACGACCGCAGCGTGTCGATCCGGGAGTCCATCCACGACGTCCAGTTCACCCTGGTCCTGGCCGCCAGCCTGGTGGTGCTGGTGATCCTGCTCTTCCTGCGCAACCTGTCCGCCACCGTCATCCCGGCCCTCGCCCTGCCCTTGTCGGTGATCGGCACCTTCGCCGGCATGTACGCACTCGGCTTCAGCCTCGACAACCTGTCGCTGCTGGCGCTGACGCTCTCCGTGGGGTTCGTGGTCGATGACGCGATCGTGATGTTGGAGAACATCCACCGCCATATCGAGGCCGGCGAACCGCCCTATCAGGCGGCGATCAAGGGCGCCCGCGAGATCGGCTTCACCATCGTCTCCATGACCCTGTCCCTGGTGGCGGTATTCATCCCGGTGATGTTCATGGGCGGCGTCATCGGCCGCCTGCTGCACGAGTTCGCCCTCACCATCGCCGCCGCCATCCTGGTCTCCGGCCTTGTCTCTCTGACCCTGACACCGATGCTGGCGAGCCGTTACCTGAAGGCCGACCAGGGCCGCCACGGACGGGTCTGGAATGCCCTGGAGCATGGTTTCGAGGCGCTGCGCGAGGCCTACCGGGTCAGCCTCGACTGGGCACTGGCGCGACCTCGCCTGGTCATGGCGGTGTTCTTCCTCACCGCCGCGGCGAGCGCCTGGCTGTACGTGGTCACGCCCAAGGACTTCCTGCCCAGCGGCGACTCAGGCCAGATCATCGCCTTCACCGAAGCGGCACCTGACGTGTCCTTCCAGGCCATGGCCGAAAAACAGCGCCAGGCAGCCGCCATCGCCGCCCGCGAGCCGGACATCGAGACGTTCATGTCGGTGGTCGGGGCCGGCGGTTCCCGCGCCGGCACCAACTCGGGCATGATGCTGTTCAAGCTGAAGCCGCGCGAGCAGCGCCAGCACTCGGCCGAGGAACTGGTGCAGGCCCTGCGACCCAAGCTGTCCGTAGTGCCCGGCCTCAAGGTCTCCCTGCAGAACCCGCCGCCCATCCGCCTGGCCGGTCGCCTGACCACGGCCCAGTACCAGTACACCCTGCAGGGCCAGGACCTGGACGAGTTGTACGCGTGGAGCGAGACCATGCTGGCGCGTGTCCGCAAGCTGCCCGGCTTCGTCGACGTCAACAGCAACCTGAACAACAAGAGCCCCACCGTCAGCCTGGCCATCGAGCGCGATCGCCTCGCCCCCCTCGGCCTCACCTACGGCCAGGTGGAGGACGCCCTGCAGTCCGCCTTCGGCAGCCGCCAAGTATCCACCATCTATGGCGCCAGCAACGACTATCAGGTGATCCTGGAACTGGACCCGCAATTCCAGGCCGACCCCGGCATGTTGGCGCGCCTGCATGTGCGTTCCAGTTCCGGCCAGCTAGTGCCGCTCGACAGCGTCGCACGCCTGCAACGCGGCAACCAGGCCCTGACGGTCAACCACCTTGGCCAGCTGCCCTCGGTCACCCTGTCCTTCAATCTGGAGCCCGGCCACTCGCTGGGCGAGGCGGTGGCCAGCATCCGTGGCGTGGAGCGCGAGCTGGGCCTGCCGGCCACCATCGCCACCCAACTGGAAGGCACCGCCAAGGCATTCGAGGACTCCCAGAAAGGCCTCGGCATCCTGCTCCTGGTGGCCGTGCTGGTGGTCTACATCGTGCTCGGCATCCTCTACGAGAGTTTCATCCACCCCCTCACCATCCTGTCCGGCCTGCCCTCTGCCGGCCTCGGTGCCCTCCTCACCCTGTGGCTGTTCAAGGTCGACCTGTCGCTCTATGCCTTCGTCGGCATCATCATGCTGGTCGGCATCGTCAAGAAGAACGCCATCATGATGATCGACTTCGCCCTCGACCATCAGCGCCGGCACGGCATGGCGGCAGCCACGGCGATCCGCCAGGCCTGCCTGATCCGCTTCCGGCCGATCATGATGACCACCTTCGCCGCTCTGGCCGGCACCCTGCCCATCGCCCTCGCCTACGGCGCCGGCGGCGAGATCCGCCAGCCCCTCGGGCTGGCCGTGGTGGGCGGCCTGGTGCTGTCGCAGATACTCACCCTGTACATCACGCCGGTGATCTACCTCTATCTGGAGCGCCTGGCCCCCAGCCGGCATGGACTGGCTGCTATGTAAGCAAATCCTGATATAGGCTCGCGGCGGCCGCCGTGTTAAGGTGGCGGCTGGCTTATATCCCCATCCTGGAGTACCCCCCATGCCCGTGATCGACCTCACCGAAGACAACTTCGAATCCACCATCCTCAGCAACGATTTCGTCGTCGTCGACTTCTGGGCACCCTGGTGCGGCCCCTGCCGCGGTTTCGCGCCGGTGTTCGAGGCGGCCGCCGAGAAGAACCCCGGCATCACCTTCGCCAAGGTCAACACCGAGGAACAGCAAGGCATCGCCGCTCAGTTCCAGATCCGTTCCATCCCCACCCTGATGATCTTCCGCGAGAAGGTCATCATCTACGCCCAGCCCGGCGCCCTGCCGGCCGGCGCCTTCGACGACCTGGTCGCCCGCGCCGGCGAGGTCGACATGGCCCAGGTGCACGCCGAACTCGCCAAGCAAGAGGACCAGCAGGCCTGAGCACGCCGCTCGCTCCGACGTGTGGGGATGACCTCGCCGTCGTCTACCGCGACGACCGCCTGGTCGCCATCGACAAGCCGGCCGGCCTCCTGGTCCACCGCAGCGACCTCGACCGCCACGCCACCCGCTTCGCCGTGCAAAGGCTGCGCGACCAGATCGGCCGCCCGGTGTGGCCGGTGCACCGGCTCGACAAGGGCACTTCTGGCGTGCTGCTGTTCGCACTCGACCCCGAGGCCGCCGCCGCCCTGGCCGGCCAGTTCGAGCGCGGCACGGTGGCCAAGTCCTACTGGGCGGTGGTGCGCGGCTATCCGCCCGAGGCCGGCGTGATCGACCACCCGCTGCGCCGCATGGCGGACGAATACGGCTACCGCGGCGCACACGACCTCCCACAGCCCGCCGTCACCCGTTACCGGCGCCTCGCCACCGTCGAGTTGCCCTGGCGGGTCGACCGCTACCCGAGCAGCCGCTACGCCCTGGTCGAACTCACGCCGTTGAGCGGCCGCCGGCACCAGCTGCGCCGGCACATGAAACACATCGCCCACCCCATCGTCGGCGACGCCACCCATGGCAAGGGCCGCCACAACCGCCTGTTCCAGGAGCGTCTCGGCTGCCATCGCCTGCTCCTCGCGGCGGTGCGCCTGGCCTTCGCCCACCCCGACGACGGCCGGCCGGTGGCAATCTCCGCCCCGCCCGCGCCCGACTTCGCCGACTGCATCCGGCGACTGGGCTGGTCCCAACTACTGCAGGAACATCCATGGCACTAAAGGCCACTATCTACAAGGCCGATCTTGCGATCGCCGACCTGGACCGCAACTACTACGCGGACCATTCGATCACCCTCGCCCGCCACCCCTCGGAGACCGACGAGCGCATGATGGTGCGCCTGCTCGCCTTCGTGCTCCATGCCCGCGAAGGACTCACCTTCGGCAAGGGGCTGTGCGTCGACGACGAGCCCGACCTGTGGCAGAAGGACCTCACCGGCGCCATCCGGCTCTGGATCGATGTCGGCCTGCCGGACGAGAAATGGCTACGCAAGGCCTGCAACCGCGCCGAGCAGGTGGTGCTGGTCAACTACGGCGGCCGCGCCACCGATGTCTGGTGGGAACAGAACAGGAATGCCCTCGCCCGCATGGACAAGCTCACCGTGCTGCGCCTGCCCGAGGAGGCCGGCGCGGCCCTGACCGCGCTGGCCAGCCGCACCATGCGCCTGCAATGCACCCTGCAGGATGGCCAGGTCTGGCTCACCGACGGCACCCACACCGCCCACATCGAGCCGACCCGGCGGACCTGAGCCGCTCAGCGGCGCCGGTGGCCGCCACCCTGGCGCGGCTGCGACTCGTTGACGGTCAGCGGCTTGCCATTGAGGTCCTTGCCGCTGAGGCCGGCGATGGCATTGAGCGAATGCTGTCGGCCCGGCATCTCGATGAAGCCGAAGCCCTTGGAGACGCCGCTGAACAGGTCGCGCTTGATCTGCACCGAGCGCACCTCGCCAAAGGCCTTGAACAGCACCAACAGTTCCTCTTCCGAGGTCTGCGGCGCCAGGTTGCCGACGAATATATCCATTGAGCCTCCCGCTGCATGCTGTGTTGCCCGCCGGACTGCCGCAACCGCGGGCCGGCGGGATGCCCGGCGGGATGCCGGGCGTGTCGCCGCCTAGGAGGTCGGCGCCCCGGGTTTCCGGCCTGGCGCCGCGCGCGGGAAATAGCCCGACACCCGGCACAGCATGCCCTCCACCTGCCTGCCCTCCGAGTAGCGGGTCGTCCGGCACATGACTACATCGCCCCGGTCCGACAGCTTGGCCAGGCAGAGGCAGACGTTTTCCAGTGCGATCCCGGTGCCCGTGACGATCTCGCTGTCGAGGCGGTCGCCGTGGTCCTTGAGGTACTGCAGGATTTCTTCTACAGGGATCGCCGGTTTGCCGAGTTCGAATTCGGCCGTCTGGTCCGTCACCCCGATCGTGGCCCGCATTCAGGCGCCCTTGACGATGAGCGGCACGGCGTCGCCGGCATGCTTCCTGGCCTGCTTGGCCGCCTTCTTTTCCTTCGCACTCAGCAGTGCCGGCTTTCTGGCTTCCTTGTTGGAATGCTGTGACTTGGACATGGTGTCTGCTCCTGATCAAGTTTGATGGGACGCCCGAGGAGCAATGGCATGGAATACAGGACCCCTGGCCGAGTGGTCCGCCCGGTTCTGCACTGTTGGACGCCGGACTACCGGGCCAGTATAGGCGCATAAGCGTGCCGCCTGGCGATTAATAGGCCGCGGCCGTCTAATCGTCGACCCTGGCCCGCCCGAGCTTCAGCGCCGCGCGCCTCGCCTTGTCCGCCAGCCGCTTCTTCACCGAGGCACGGGACGGTCGGGTCGGCCAGCGCGGCACCGGCGGCTCCGCGGCGCCGGCGATCAGGTCCTCCAGGCGGCGCAGCGCCTCGGCGCGGTTCTTCTCCAGGCTGCGGAATGCCTGTGCCTTGATGACCACCACGCCTTCCTTGCTGATGCGGCGATCGCCCAGCCCGAGCAGGCGCATGCGCACCACCTCGGGCAGCGACGAGGCGGCGATGTCGAAGCGCAGGTGCACGGCGTTGGCGACCTTGTTGACGTTCTGGCCGCCGGCACCCTGGGCGCGGATCGCGGTGATCTCGACTTCGCCGGGCGGGATGGCGATGCGGGGACGCATGGCGGCTCAGCGCAATGCCAGCAGTCGCCGCGCCGCCACATCCATGCCCACGGCCGCCACCGGCGGTGGCGCCGGTTGTTCCCACAGGGCCGCCAGGGGCGCGGCCAGATCACCGCCCAGCAACCGCTCCTCGCCGATCTCCAGCAGACGGCCGTACTGCCTCAGCCAGGCGTTGAGGTAGGGCGCCTCCGGCCAGTCGGGCCGGGGGATGGCGAGCACCGGCACGCCGGCGGCGGCGGCCTCGGCGTAGCTGCCGTAGCCGGGCTTGGTGACGAGTGCGTCACTGGAGGCGAGGACGTCGCGGAACACCATGCCGGTGTCGCGCAGCGTCCGCGTGCAGGGATGCCCGGCACGCCAGTCGTCCGGCACCAGGAAGACGAGGCCGGCGCGGCACGGCCAGGCCTCCACCGGCGGCCGGTAGGGGATGCCACCCATACCGACCAGGACCAGGCGGCTGGCCGGGTCGATACCGAGGCGGTCAACGAGTTCGTCCCGCCGGTTGCGGCCGATCTGCGCCACTGGCGGGATGGCCACGGCGTTGCCGAGGTCAGCCATCGGCATGGCGGGCTCGGGGCGCATGAACAGGTCGGCACCGGCGTAGGCGCCGACCATCTGGTCGAGCATGACGCCGGCGCCGGGCGCATCGCCCAGGTAGTGGCGGAAGATGTCGGCCCAGTTGAGCGAACACAACGCGGCGCACGGGATGCCCGCCAGGCGGGCGGCCGCCAGGGGCAGGTAGCCAACGTTGCTGAACACGGCCTCGACGCCCAGGTCGTCGAGCCGGCGCGCCTCGGCCTCGACCTGGCGCGGCCAGTCGTGGTGGAAGGCGCGGTAGGCCGCCAGGCTGGCCGGCACATCGACGCGGATGGCGTCCTGCATGACCAGGTTGCAGTCGGACGCCGCGGCGATGTACTCGAACGGCATGGCGAGACGCAGCGCCAGGCTGGCGCGCGGCAGGGCGGTGCGGACGACGAGGCCGACCTCAGGTTCCAGGGCATGCAGCGCGCCGAGAACCGACGCGGTCTGCGCCAGGTGGCCGAGGCCGTGGTGGCTGATGGCGACGTAGAGCTTCATGGGGAAAAGGCGTGACGCAAAGGCGTGACAAATGAGGCGTGACGGGTGACGCAAAGGCGCATCTTCGTCACGCCGTCCAGGTCACGCATTTGCGTCACGCCTCTCCGTCATGCCTTGTCACTCAACCAGTCCCGCACCAGCGGCACCGTGACCGGCCGCTTCAGGCTGAGCGAATAGGCGTCCAGGGCGTCCACCGAGGCGAGCAGGCTGGGCAGGTCGCGGCGGCCGTGGCTCAGCAGGTAGCGCACCACCTCCTCGGGCAGTTGCAGGCCGAGGGCGAGGGCACGCTCGCGCACGGCGGTGGCGCGGTCGGCCTCGTTGAGCGGGCGCAGGCCGAACACCAGGCCCCAGGACAGGCGGGTGGCGAGGTCGGCGCGCAGGCCCAGCAGCCCCGGCGCCGCCGGGCCGGCGGCGAGCACCGTGCCGCTGCCCTCGCGGGCCTGGTTGATGAGGGAGAACAGGCGCACCTGGGCGTCCGCGTCGAGGCATTCGACATCGTCAACCGCCAGAAGGCCATCGAGCTCGTCGGGCAGATCGGCGCCGCTGCCGGCGTGGCGGGCCACGCAGCCGTGCGCGGCCGCTTCGGCGACGGTGGCGCGCAGCAGGTGGCTGCGACCGCTGCCGGCGGCCCCCCACAGGTACACCACGGACTCGGGCAGTTCGCCGCGCGCCAGGGCGTCGAGGGCGAGCAATAGCTCCAGGTTGTCGCCCGGCATGAAGTTGTCGAAGCGCGGCGCCGCCTCCGGCCGGATGTTGAGGACCAGCTGGCGCAGGGCCGCCATCACACCCGCTCCGGGTAGAGACCGGCAAGGCCGGCGCGGCTGGCCGGACAGATACCGCGCTCGGTGACGAGGCCGCTGACCAGGCGCGCCGGGGTGACGTCGAAGGCCGGGTTGGCGGCCGCGCTGCCGGCCGGCGCGACGCGCACCGTGACCACCTCGCCGGCCGTCGTCTCGCCGGTGATGCAGGTCACCTCGTCGGGCCGGCGCTCCTCGATGGGGATGGCGCGGCCGTCGGCGAGCGACCAGTCGATGGTGGAGCCGGGCAGGGCGACGTAGAACGGCACCCCGTTGTCGAACGCAGCCAGTGCCTTGAGGTAAGTGCCGATCTTGTTGGCGACGTCGCCGTTGGCGGCGGTGCGGTCGCTGCCGACGATGCACAGGTCGACGCGGCCGTGCTGCATCAGGTGGCCACCGGCGTTGTCGGCGATCA
This sequence comes from Gallionellaceae bacterium, assembly GCA_028695325.1. Lineage (GTDB taxonomy): Bacteria > Pseudomonadota > Gammaproteobacteria > Burkholderiales > Thiobacillaceae > Parasulfuritortus. Next base: position 42,412 of record JAQVJE010000003.1, on the reverse strand, counting down.
CGGTGTGCGGCACGCCGTGCTGCTGCAGTTCCCAGGCGGTGAGGGAGGCGCCCTGGTTGCGCGGCCGCGTCTCGTCGACCCAGACGTGGACCGGCACGCCGGCGTCGAAGGCGGCGTAGACCGGCGCCAGGGCGGTGCCCCAGTCCACCGTGGCCAGCCAGCCGGCGTTGCAGTGGGTGAGCACGTTGACCGGGCCGGCCTTCCGCGCCGCCACGGCCTGCAGCAAGGCGGCGCCATGGCGGCCGATGGCCTGGTTGATCTCGACATCCTCGTCGCAGATCGCCGCCGCCTCGGCCCAGGCGGCGGCGCACCGTTCGGCGGCCGGCAGCGGAAGCAGGGCCGACTGCATGCGGGCGAGCGCCCAGGCCAGGTTGACCGCCGTCGGCCGGGTGGCCGCCAGGGTGGCGCAGGCCCACGCGAGGTCGACGCCCTCGTCCAGGGCCAGGGCAACACCATAGGCGGCGGTGGCGCCGATCAGCGGTGCGCCGCGCACCTGCATGTCGGTGATGGCACGGGCGGCGTCGGCCAGGCCGCGCAGCACCACCCGCTCGTAGCGGAAGGGCAGGCGGGTCTGGTCGATGATGCTGACACCGCCTTGCCCGGGCAGCGCGGCGATGGTGCGGGTGGGTTGGCCGTCAACGTTCATGCCGGGATTATCCCGCAATGAAATACAATCCGCCCATGTTCTCCGCCGCCACCCTGCTCGCCCTACTCGACCGCCAGTTGATCCGCCAGCCCGGCGTGCGCGCCGCCCTGGCCCGCCATGCCGGCAAGCAGGCGCGCCTGCGCCTGCCGCTGGTCACCCTGGATTTCCGCATTGCCGGGGATGGCGGCATCGAGGCCGCCGACCCCGTCACCGAAACGGCCATCGACACCGAGATCACGGTGGCGCCCGACGGCCTGGCCGCCCTCGCCCTCGGCGACCGCGACGCCATCAGGCGTGCCGCCGTGGCCGGCGACGGCGTCCTGGCCGCCGACCTCGCGGCCGCCCTGGACCGCTTCGACTGGGCACTGGCCCTGCGCCCCTATGTCGGCGACATGCTGGCCGCGCGCGCCGCCCAGGCCGTCGCCGGCTTCGGCCGCTGGCGCGCGCAGGCGCACGAGTCGGTGGGCCTGACCCTGGCCGAATACGCCACCTTCGAGGCCGGCCTGGTGGCCGACAAGCACGCCGTGCGCCGCTTCGTCGCCGAGGTGGACGGCCTGCGCGACGACGTCGCCCGCCTGGAGGCGCGCCTGGCCATCCTGGAACGGCGGCGATGAGAGCCCTGCGTCTCACCCGCATCCTGTTCACCGGCGCCCGCTACGGCCTCGACGAGTTTCTCCTCGGCCACGAACGCATCCAGGCCCTGCGCTGGCTGGTCAACGTCCTGTTCTTCTGGCGGCCGCTCAGGGAGCCGCGCGCGGTGCGCCTGCGCCGGGCACTGGAGTCACTGGGACCGATCTTCGTCAAGTTCGGCCAGGTCCTCTCCACCCGGCGCGACATGCTGCCCAACGACATCGCCGACGAACTGGCCAAGTTGCAGGACCGCGTGCCGCCCTTTCCCTCCGCGCAGGCCCTGGCGGTGCTGCGGCGGGCCTACGGGCGCGACGCCAACGAGGTGTTCGCCGAGTTCGACCCGGTGCCGGTGGCCTCCGCCTCGGTGGCCCAGGTGCACCGCGCCCGCCTGAAGACCGGCGAGGCGGTGGCGGTGAAGGTGCTGCGCCCCGGCATCGAGCCGGTCATCGCCAGCGACATCCGCCTGCTCGACAGCCTGGCCGGCCTGCTGGAGACCCTGTGGTCGGACGGCAAGCGCCTGAAGCCGCGCGAAGTGGTGGCCGAGTTCGCCAAGCACCTGGCCGACGAACTGGACATGGTGCGCGAGGCGGCCAACTGCTCGCAGCTCCGACGCAACTTCGAGGGCTCGCCGCTCCTCGCCGTACCCGAGGTGCACTGGGACTACTGCAGCGCCGAGGTGATGGTGATGTCCTGGATGGACGGCACCCCCATCGCCCGCCGGGAAGAACTGGTGACGCGCGGCATCGACCACAAGCGGCTGGCCCGCGCCGGGGTGGAGATCTTCTTCACCCAGGTGTTCCGGGACGGCTACTTCCACGCCGACATGCACCCCGGCAACATCCTGGTCACCGACGACGGCAAGTACGTGGCGCTCGACTTCGGCATCATGGGGACGCTCAACGACGTCGACAAGAACTACCTGGCGCAGAACTTCCTCGCCTTCTTCCGGCGCGACTACAAGCGGGTGGCGCAGACCCACCTCGACTCCGGCTGGATCTCGCCGGACACCCGCGTCGACGAGTTCGAGGCCGCCATCCGGGCGGTATGCGAGCCGGTGTTCGACCGGCCCTTGAAGGAGATCGCCTTCGGCAAGGTGCTCCTGCGCCTGTTCCAGACCTCGCGCCGCTTCGGCATGGAGATCCAGCCGCAGCTGGTGATGCTGCAGAAGACCCTGCTCAACATCGAGGGCCTGGGCCGCCAGCTCGACCCGGAACTCGACCTCTGGGCCACCGCAAAGCCCTTCCTGGAACGCTGGATGAGCGAGCAGCTGGGCTGGCGCGGCTGGACCCGTACCCTCAGGGAAGAGGCACCCTACTGGGGCATGCTGATCCCGCAGCTGCCCCGCCTGGCCCACCAGGCCCTGAAAACCGACCGCCTGGAACGGCTGGAGAAGGGCATGGAGCTGATGCTGCGCCAGCAGCAGGCGCGCAACCGCTGGTTGGCCGCCATCGCCCTGCTGCTGGCCACCTCCCTGCTGCTCGCCCTGTCACGCTGAGGCCAGCGCCGCGGCGATCCGCTCCAGTGCCTCGGCGACCAGGAAGCGGGGCGCGCCCAGGTTGAAGCGCATGCAGCCGCTACCGCCGCTGCCGAAGCTGAGCCCGGGATTGAGCCCCACGCGTGCCCGGCGGGCAAAGAATGCCTGCAGGTCGGCATCGTCCAGTCCCAGGCCGCGGCAGTCCAGCCAGAGCAGATAGGTCCCTTCCGGCGCCACCGCGCGGATGCCGGGCAGCCGGCGGGCGACGAAATCGAGGGCGTAGTCCCGGTTGCCGGCCAGGTAGTCCAGCAGCGCGTCCAGCCAGGCGGCACCCTCCCGGTAGGCGGCGATGAAGGCGGCGATGGCGAAGGGGTTGCCGGTCCCCACGTGAAGCTCGCCCAGCACCCGGCGCAGGGCCGCCCGGTGGGCGGGGTTCGGGGCGATCAGGGCCGACAGGCCCAGGCCCGGGATATTGAAGGTCTTGCTGGGCGCCACCGCGGTCACCACGTTGAGGCCGTCGCCGGCCAGGCCGGCCAGAGGCGTGTGGCGGCCGCCGGGGTAGACGAGGTCGTGGTGGATCTCGTCGCTCAGCACCACCAGGCCATGCCGGCGGGCGATGGCCAGCATGGCGGCGAGTTCGTCCGTGCGCCACACCCGGCCGACCGGGTTGTGGGGCGAGCAGAGCAGCAGCAGGCGGGCATCCGCCGCCGCCCGGTCCAGGCCCGCCAGGTCCATGGCATGGCCGCCGTCGGTCTCGACCAGCGGGTTCTCCAACAGGCAGCGGCCGTTGTCGGTGACGGCCGAGAAGAAGGGCGGATAGACCGGCGGCTGCACGATCACCCCCTCGCCCGGCGCCGCGAAGGCGCGCACGGCGGCATACAGGCCGGGCACCACGCCGGGCACCCAGACCACCCAGTCGCGCTCGATGACCCAGCCGTGCCGCGTGCGCAACCAGTCCGCCAGGGACTCGTAGAGCGCGTCTGGGTGACGGGTGTAGCCGTACACCGGGTGTTGCGCCCGCTCCACCAGGGCGCGGGTCACCGCCGCGGGGGCGGCGAAGTCCATGTCGGCCACCCACATGGGCAGAACGTCGTCGGCGCCGAAGCGGGCGCGACGCTCGTCCCACTTCAGTGCGCCGGTGCCGGCGCGCGGGATGATGCGGTCGAAGTCCCAGCTCATCTCAGTCCAGGCGTTCCCAGATGGTCACCTCTGACAAGGTGTGCTGGTGCTTGCGGCGGGTCTCGCGGATCACGAAGGGCACCTCCAGGGGGCCGTCCATCAGGCGGAAATGCCGGCCCAGATGCTCCTTCAGCCCGTCCAGGGTGGCATGGCTCTCGCCGTCCCGCTTGTAGCCGCCCAGCCACTCCTCGCGCGGGGTGTGCTCGGCCAGCCAGGTGTAGGGCGAGGCGAGCACCAGGAGGCCGCCGGGGTTGAGGCGCTCGTGCACCGCGTCCAGGAAGCGGGCCGGGCTGTACAGGCGGTCGATCAGGTTGGCCGCCAGGATGAGGTCATAGCCGGTGTGGATGGGCTTCAGGTTGCAGGCGTCGGCCTGCTGGAACGCCACCCGGCCGCGTGTTTCGGCCAGGCCGAGGTCGGCCAGCCGGCGTTCCCGGTAGCTCACCAATTCGCCCTCCTCCACCAGGGTGTAGCGCAGCACGCCGGTCTCGGCCAGGGCGACGCCCAGGTTGATGAAGCGCGCCGAGAAGTCGAGTCCGGTGACGTGGTCGAAGTGGCGCGCCAGCTCAAAGCTCGCCCGCCCTGCCGCGCAGCCGAGGTCGAGGGCGCGCCGCAGGGGCCGGCCGGCCATGGCGCGCACGGCCAGGTCGGCCATCGCCTTGGGGAAGTTGGCGACGCCGAAGTATTCATCGCCGTAGTGGAACTCGGCGTATTCCGCCAGCAGGCGATCACTCTCGTAGTTGGACGCCGGCGCTGCCTGGGCCGGCGCGCCCACCACGTAGCGGAAGCCGGCGTGCTGGAAGAAGTGGCGCCGGAAGGCATAGCGCGCCGCGTGCAGGCTCTCGTTGCCGCAGGATATCCAGGAACCACCCTTGATCAGGTTGTGACGGCCGTCGAAGGTGGGGGTGGTGAAGTCGTCGTAGAGCGGATGTACCTGGAAACCCTCGAAGGGGTAGATGGGCGTCTCGGTCCACTGCCAGACATTGCCGGCGACATCGCAGAAGTCGCCCTGGGGAAAGCGGGTCACCGGGCAGGCCGAGGCCCAGTGGTCGAGATGGAGATTGGCCGGGGCAGGCCGCTCGGCCGGCACCTCGGCCAGCCCGGCGGCCTCGTACAGGCGGTACCACTCGTCCTCCGTCGGCAGGCGCACCGCCTCGCCGGTCTGTGCCGCCAGCCAGTCACAGTACGCCTTGGCCTCGTGCTGGTTGACCTCCACCGGCCAGTCCCAGGGCATGGCCACCTCTTCCAGCATCAGGCGCAGGCGCCAGCTGCCGCCATCGCGGCGCCAGAAGGTCGGCCAGGCTGCCCCGGCATAGGTACGCCAGGCCCTGCCCTCCTCGCTCCACCAGGCGTCGTCGGCATAGCCGCCGGCCTCGACGAAGGCGAGGAACTCGCGGTTCGACACCAGGCGCCGGCTAGCCCGGAAGGCCGGCACGTCGGCGACGTGGCAGCCGTATTCGTTGTCCCAGCCGTAGTGCGGGTCAGCCACCCGCTCCTTGCCGAGGCGCACCGTGCCGGCCACCACCGCCACCAGGTCGTTGGCAGGCGGCTCGCCGGACTCCCGGCAGGGTGGCCAGGCCGGATGCGGGCGGACGTGGCGGAGGTCGTGCTGGCGGATCAGCACCGACGAGGTCTCCAGGTGGATGCGCTCGTGCTCGATCCCCATCAGGATCGGCCACCAGGGGCTGTCCCAGGTTATCGGCAGGGCGATGGGCAGCCTCGTCATCAGGGCATCCACCGTCTCCCGCAGGCGCCGGCGGTAAGCGCGTACTGCCGCCACCGTCGGCCAGTCGTAGTGGCTGTCGTCGAGGTCGTCCCAACTCATCTCGTCGACGCCGACGGCGCAGATGGACTCCAGCCGGGGGTCGATGCGCTCGTCCAGCAGCCCGGCCAGGACCAGCTTGTTGACGAAGAAGGTGGCCGTGTGGCCGTAGTAGAAGATCAGCGGGTGGCGCAGCGGGATGGGCTTGACATAGTAGGCCGCGTCACCGGCCAGGGTCTCGAACAGTTGTTCGTAGCGCTCCTGGGTGGCGTGGAAGCAGGCACGGATCTCCCGGCGCGTCGCCTCGGCGTCGTCACCGGTCAACGGGGGGGTGCGGGGAAAGAGCGGCAGGGTCATGGCGGGGGAAGCGCGGCAAATAAGATGTTTTTAACCCCTGACACGCGCCAACGCCACCCCGGACTGGCAGCCGACGCCGTGGGCGCCGGTCGCGGCCGAGTCAGAAGTGGTGGTTGTAGCCGATCATGGCCGACACCTGGCCGTGCGTGACGGCCATGCCCATGCCATTCACGTCGGAGACCTCCGGGGCGAAGGAGACGGCGCCGGCGATGCAGCCGGCATCGCTCAGCCGGTAGTCGAAGCCGGCGGTGTAGTGCCGCTCCACGGTGGCGGGGAAGAGCGGATGCAGCCAGGCATCCGGCACCGGGTTCTTGCCGTAGTTGAGGCCGGCGCGCAGGCCCAGGCGGTCGGTGGGCCGGTATTGCAGGCCGATGGCATAGACCGTCTGATCGTCCCACTGCTGCGGCATGGTCATCGTCATGCCGTTGTAGGCCATGCGGAAGTTCTGCATGGCGTCGGACCAGTTGAGCCGCCGTACGTCGGCCGCCAGCATCAGCTTCGGGGTGGCCTGCCAGGCCAGGCCGACGGCCCAGGTCTCCGGCCACTGGAAGTCGATCACGGCGAGCTTGCCGGTCGAGGCACTGCCCGGCACGAGGGCGCCGCTGCCGTCGTAGACGGCCATCTCGGCGCCCTCGGCCGAGGTCTTCATGTCGCTCAGGCGGGTCTTGCTGTGGTAGGACGCCCCCACCGTCAGCACCGGGCTGAACTTGTAGGTCAGGCCGAGCTTGCCGGCCCAGCCGGTGCCCTTGGCCTTGCCGGTGAAGTCGTTGTCGTCCGAGAAGCCGATGTAGGCGTTGTTGCCGGGGCCGATCTCCGCCGCGCCACCGGTCATGCCGAGGACCTGGTCGCGGGTCGCCACCATGCCGACGTCCAGCATGGCCCAGACGTAGTCAAGCGAGCCGCCCAGCGCGAGGTCGGGGGTGACCTCGTAGGCGAGCGGCAGGATGAGGCGGCCCACGCCCAGTTCGGAACGCACCTCCTGGCCGGTGCCCATGGAGAACATCGTGTCGCGGCCGTATTCGGTGCCCATGCCGCCCTGGGCGAACATGCCGACCCCGTAGGTCAGGCGACCGTCCTTGCGGCCCCAGCCGATGGCCGGCATGAAGTAGGAATCGCCGCCGGAGCCGGCCACCCCCTGCACGGCAACGTCGGGGCCCAGGTGGTGCAGGGCCAGGGCCAACTGCTGGCCCGGCACCGTGAGGGCAAGGGTGGCCGGGTTGTTCATCATCGCGGCCATGCCGCTGTCGTAGGCCATGGAGGCGCCGCCCATGCTCATCGCCAGGGGGCCGTAGCCCTCCAGGTTCATGCCGTTGGTGGCGTGGGCGGCACAGGCCAGGCAGGACAGGGCGGCGGCGGTCGCCGTCTGGGCGGGGAATCGGGGCATGATGTGCTTTCTGGCTTTCTGGCTTGCAGGACTGCTGGGATGGTAGCCAATCAGAAAATCTGCATAGATCAATATTCTGATGCCCCCAGAAAATGCATTGATGGTCCACGTCACCGACAGGGACTGGCACTAGAATGGAATACCCCCTGTCGGGAAGGCCGGCCATGCCCCTGCTGGAACTGCGCGACGTCACCCGCCGCTTCGGCGCCTTCGAGGCGGTGAAGCGGGTCAGCTTCGCGGTCGAGGGGGTGAGTTCTTCACCCTGCTGGGGCCGTCCGGCTGTGGCAAGACCACCATACTCCGGATGATCGCCGGCTTCGACCTGCCCGACGCCGGCCGCATCCTGCTCGACGGCCAGGACCTCGCCGACACCCCGGCGGAGCGTCGCCCCATCCATACCGTGTTCCAGAGCTACGCCCTGTTCCCCCACCTCACCGTGGCGGAGAACGTCGCCTTTCCCCTGCGCATGGCCGGCCGCCCGGCCGCCGAGGCCAGGGCGCGCACCGCCGAGACCCTCGACCTCGTGCACCTGCGCGACCTCGCCGGCCACTACCCGCACGAGATCTCCGGCGGCCAGAAGCAGCGCGTCGCCCTGGCGCGCGGCCTGGTCAACCGGCCGCGCCTGCTCCTGCTCGACGAGCCGCTCGGTGCGCTGGACCTCAAGCTCCGGGAGGCGATGCAGGTGGAGCTGATCCGCCTGCAGCGCGAGGTGGGCATCACCTTCGTCTTCGTCACCCATGCCCAGCCGGAGGCCCTGGCCCTGTCGCACCGCATCGCCGTGATGCGCGACGGTGTCGTCGAGCAGCTGGACGAGCCGTCGCGAATCTACGGTTTCCCGAAGAACCGCTTCGTGGCCGACTTCATCGGCAACTGCAACCTGATCGAGGCCGCGGTGGCGGCGGTCGCGGACGGCGGCCTGCGCCTGGCGGCGGCGGGCCTCGGCGAGATCCTGGCGCCGGCCGACGGGCAGTCCGGGGTGGGCGACCAGGGGGTGCTCGCCCTGCGCCCGGAGCAGGTGCGCATTGCCGCAGGCGGCCTCGCCCTGGCCAACCGCTTCCCCGGCACGGTGCGCGATTTCCTCTATGTCGGCGACGTCACCACCTACAAGGTCGAACTCGACAACGGCCGCCTCATCGAGGCCCTGCTGCCCAACCAGGCACCGGGCCGGGCGCGTTTCTTCGAGATCGGCGACCGGGTCGAGGTGGGCTGGCCGAAGGAGGCGGGGCATTATGTCCGCGACTAGGGAAGGCCGCCTGGCGAAGTGGTCGGTCACCGCGCCACCCACCCTGTTCCTGCTGCTGTTCTTCGTCGCGCCGGCCCTGATCGTGCTGCTGGCCGGCTTCCAGTATCCCGGCGAGTTCGGCGGCCTGGCGCCGCTGGCCGACCCCGGCGACGGCCGCGAGCACGGTCTCACCCTGGAGAACTACGCCTTCTTCTTCAGCGACTGGCTGTTCGCCGAGATACTGCTGCGCTCCTTCCTGGTCGCCGCCGCCGCGACCCTGATCTGCCTCGTCATGGCCTATCCGGTGGCCTGGCTGATCGCCCGCAGCCCCAGGCACCACCGCGACCTCCTGGTGCTGCTGGTGATCCTGCCCTTCGCCAGCAACTTCCTGGTGCGGGTGTACGCCTGGATGATCATACTGGGGCCGCAGGCGGGGCTCGCCCAGGCGGTGAACGGCTTCCTCGCCCTGTTCGGCGCCGGGCCGGTGAACCTCCTGTTCTCGCCCTTCGCGGTCCTGGTCGGCATGGTCTATGTGCACCTGCCGTTCATGATCCTGCCCCTCTACACCAACCTGGAGAAGCACGACCCGGCCCTCATCGACACCGCCCAGGACCTCGGCGCCAACGGGTGGCAGCGCTTCTGGCGGGTGACCTGGCCGCTGTCGCTGCCCGGCGTGTTCGCGGGCGCCGCCCTGGTGTTCATCCCGGTGCTGGGCATGTTCGCGGTGCCCGACATACTGGGCGGCACCCGCGACATGCTGATCGGCAACCTGATCAAGGACCAGTTCCTCGGCGTCCGCGACTGGCCGTTCGGCAGCGTGCTGGCCATCGTCCTGACCCTGGCGGTGCTGGCCCTGGCCGGGCTGGCGGCGTGGGCGGCGCGGCCCAGGGGGCAGTATGCGTAGGCTGCCGCTGTCCCTCGTCCTGGCCGCCCTGGCCACCTACGCCTTCCTGTACGTGCCGCTCGCCGTGGTGGTGGCCTATTCCTTCAACGACTCGCGCCTCAACGCCGAGTGGGTGGGCTTCACCCTGGACTGGTATCGCCTGCTGTTCCAGGACGAGGAGATGCTGCTGGCGGCGCGCAACTCGCTGCTGATCGCGCTGGTGTCCAGCCTGGCCGCCACCGTGCTCGGCACCCTGGCCGGGCTCGCCATGCACCGCTGGCGCTTCCCCTGGCTGCCCTTCCTGGTGATCACCCCGGTGGCGATGCCGGAGATCCTGCTCGGGGTGTCGCTGCTGGTGTTCTTCATCCAGGTCCTGCACCTGACCCTGGGCCTGCTGTCGGTGGTGCTGGCCCACATAACCTTCTCCATCGGCTTCGTCGCCATCGTCGTGCGGGCGCGCCTGGCCGGCATGGACGAGAGCCTGTTCGAGGCCGCTCGCGACCTCGGCGCCACCCCCTGGCAGACCTTCCGCCTCGTCACCCTGCCGCTCATCCTGCCCGCCGTGGTGGCCGGCGGGGTGATGGCCTTCACCCTGTCCATCGACGACTTCGTCATCACCTTCTTCACCGCCGGGGTGGGCGTGTCCACCCTGCCCCTGCAGATCTACTCGATGATCAAGATCGCCGTCACCCCGGAGGTGAACGCGGTGTCGACCCTGCTGATGCTGCTCACCCTGGTCATGGTCCTGTTGGCGGCGCGGCTGGACAAGTCATTCATGCGGGGCGGCACATGAGGCGGCTGCTGCTGGCATGGCTGCTGGCCCTCCCGGCCCACGCCGCCGACACCCTCTACCTGTACAACTGGAACAACTACATCTCCGACCGCACCGTCGCCCGCTTCGAGGCGCAGTGCGGCTGCCGTGTCGTGCAGGACTACTACTCCGACAACGAGGAGATGCTGGCCAAGCTCGCCGCCGGCGCCACCGGCTACGACCTCATCGTGCCCACCGGCAACGCCGTCGAGGCGCTGGTCCGTTCCGGCCAGCTGCGCCCGCTCGACAAGGCGCGCCTGGCCAACCTGGGCAACATCAAGCCGGAGTTCATGGGCACCGCCTTCGACCCCGGCAACCGCTACTCGGTCCCCTACGCCTACACGGTCACCCTGGTCGGCTACAACCGGCAGCGCATCGAGGCCCTCGATCTACCCACCGACACCTGGGCGCTGATCTTCGAGCCCAGGCACCTGGAGAAGATCCGCGGCCGGGTCACCGTGCTGGACTCGCAGCGCGAGCTGATGGCGGCCGCCATGCTCTACCTGGGCCATGCCATCAACGACACCGACGAGGCGAAGTGGAAACAGGCGCGCGACCTGATCCTGCGTGCCAAGCCCTACTGGGCGGCGTTCAACGCCTCCAGCTACATCAAGGAACTGACCGTCGGCAACATCTGGGTCGCGCACGGCTATTCCAACGACATGTTCCAGGCCCGCCAGGACGCCCGCGCCGCCGGGCGGCCGTTCGAGATCGCCTATGCCACGCCGAAGGAGGGCGCCGTCCTGGCGCTCGACTCCATGGTCCTGCACCGGACCGGCCGCCACCCCGAACTGGCCCATCGCTTCATCGACTTCATGCTGGCGGGCGAGAATTCGGCCGAGCTCACCAACCTGATCGGCTCCGGCAACCCGAACCGCGCCGCCATGGCCCACATCGCCCCCGAAATCGCAGATAATCGCGCGGTTTTTCCCGATGCGGCGACGTTCGGGCGCCTGCAGATGCTGCGCGACCTCGACCGCCGGAGCCGCCGCGTGCTCAACCGCATCTGGACCGAGATCAAACTGCGCTGAACCGTCATTCCCGCGCAGGCGGGCGCGACGGAACCTGGATTAGGAAGGTCCCCGCCCATGCTGCTTGGCTTCGTCATCCTGTACCTGGTGGTTTCCCTCGGCATCGGCTTCTACGCCGCCACCAAGGTCCACAACGCCAAGGACTACATCGCCGCCGGCCGCTCCCTGCCCCTCTACATCGTCATGGCCATGGTGTTCGCAACCTGGTTCGGCGCCGAGACCGTGCTGGGCATCCCGGCCACCTTCATGGAGGAGGACCTGGGCGGTCTGATCTCCGACCCGTTCGGCGCCTCGCTGTGTCTCATCCTGTTCGGCCTCTTCTTCGCCCGCAGGCTGTACCGGATGAACCTGCTCACCATCGGCGACTTCTACCGGGAAAGGTTCGGCCGCAATGTCGAGGTCATCACCGGCATCGCCATCGCGCTGTCGTATCTCGGCTGGGTGTCGGCCCAGGTCACCGCGCTGGGCCTGGTGTTCAACGTCCTCTCCGATGGCCAGATCACCCAGCAGCAGGGCATCCTGATCGGCGCCGCCGTGGTGCTCATGTACACCCTGTACGGCGGCATGTGGTCGGTGGCGCTCACCACTTTCTTCCAGATGATCGTCATCGTCATCGGCCTCCTCTACATCGCCTGGCTGGTCAGCGGCATGACCGGCGGCGTCGCCCCGGTGATCGAGCACGCCGCCGGCAACGCCAAGTTCCACTTCTGGCCGGAGCTCAACGCGGTGGCCATGGTCGCGTTCATCTCTGGGCTGCTGACCATGGGTTTCGGCTCCATCCCGCAGCAGGACGTGTTCCAGCGCGCCAACTCGTCGAAGAATGAGAAGGTCGCCGTGTGGGGCACCGTGGCGGGCGGCGTGGCCTATTTCCTGTTCGCCGCCGTGCCGCTGTTCCTGGCCTACTCCGCCAACCTGATCGACCCCGCCCTGGCCGCCCGGTGGCTCGCCGAGGACAGCCAGAAGCTGCTGCCTGAACTGGTCAAGGGCCACCTGCCCCTGTTCGCCCAGGTGGTCTTCTACGGCGCCCTGCTGTCGGTCATCATGTCGACCGCCTCGGGCACCCTGCTGGCCCCTTCGGTGACCCTCTCGGAGAACGTCATCAAGGACTTCATCACCTGGCGCCGCCACCTGCCCGACCACCAGCTGCTGGTCATCACCCGCTGGGTGGTGGTGGTGTTCACCGTCCTGGTGACCCTGTATTCGCTCTGGTCGCTGGAGCAGGAGACCGGCATCCACCAGATGGTGGAGAACGCCTACAAGGTCACCCTGGTGCTTGCCTTCGTGCCCCTGGTGGCCGGCCTTTACTGGCGGCGCGCCACCACCCGGGGGGCCCATTGGGCCATCGCCCTCGGCATGGCGACCTGGATCCCCATGGAGGTCTGGCTGCCCGAGGGCGACGGCCCCATCCCGCCCCAGTTCGCCGGTTTCCTGATGGCCATCGTCGGCATGCTGGCGGGCTCGCTGGGCGATCGCCGCCGGCGCAAGGAGGAGGCCGCCGCCTAACCCATACTGCTGGCATGGTTTTGTCTTGACGCCGCAGGGGCCACTCCTATCATGGGTGGGTGGGTAGTACAAAACGACCCCAGTCATGGCGCCAGTGGGCGCGCCATGCATGCAACTAGGGAAGGGGAAGGCAAGATGGGCAGCGCGCGCCGGCATGCAATCGCAATATCGATAATCCTTTTCCTTGGCGCTGCCAGTCCGGCTTGCGCGGACGGCTACAGCGACCTGCAGGGCCGTGAGCTGCAGCCATTCGTCGACGAGCAGGCCCTCATCGGCGGCCTGCTGCGCGGCCTGATGAACGACAAGGCGGCGACCCTCGACAAGGTCACCGTGGGCGAGGACAGCGAACGCCGCCTGGTCGTCCATGTCAGCGGCAAGCGGCTGGCCGGCAAGGAGGTGCGCGCCGAGGTGCTGGATGGCCAGAAGGCGGTACAGCGCGAAGTGCCCGCCGCCCGCGTCACCCTGCCTGAGGCCGACGAGGGCGACCTCACCCTGGACCTGGATGCCGCCGCGCCGGAGGGCACCGAGCTGCGCTCCGCCTACCTGCGCCTGCGCGTCCACAAGCCCGGCAAGAGCGCCGCCGAGACCGAGCGCATGTTCCAGTTGCCGAAGAAATGGTCGCGTGCCATCAGCGCCGAGAACCTGGTGCTGAAGGTCGTCATGCAGCCCGAGGGCGCCGCGGCACGCCTGCGCGAGCAGCCCATCCTGGTCATGCCCAGGCTGCAGACGGTGAGGCTGGCCACCCCGGTGGTGGCGGCCACGGCGGTCGCCGTCACCGCCACGCTGGAGCAGGACAGCAACCGCCCCGGCATGGACTACACCAGCTTCAACCTGGCCAGCGCCGATCCCAGGCTGTGCCAGCAGGCCTGCGAGCGGGAGGCGCGCTGCCAGTCCTTCACCTACGTCAAGCCCGGCGTGCAGGGCAGCAGCGCGCGCTGCTGGCTGAAGACCGGCGTGCCCGCCGCCCGGCGCGACAGCTGCTGCGTCTCCGGCGTGAAGGCCAAGCCGGCCGAGGGCGCCGCCGCCACGACGGTGCGAGGCGCCGCCGTGGCCACGCTGGCCGCACGCCCCCTGACGCTGGCCACCGCCCGGCCGGCCGCCGCTCCGCCGGCGACCACTGTGATCAAGCCGCTCGCCGTCTCCGCCAAGCCGATGCTCGAGGTGTCGCGCTTCAAGTTCGGTTTGCCCGCCGAGAACCTCGGCAAGGGCGCCAGGGGGCCGGGTGCCCTGCCCATCGACCTGGTGTCGCAGATCGGCTTCGAGGCCGGCCAGGATCCGGCCGAGGTGATGCGCATCTGGCCGCAGGTCTACCAGGACCGCAACCCGGCCTCCGGCATCTTCTACTTCATGCCCAAGGCCTACCACCTGCTCTGGGACCCGGCCGAGGGCTACGGCCTGCGCATGCTCTACGGCGCCGCCGCCGGCAGCGACCAGGCCGGCGCCGTGGTGATGGCGGCGCGCCTGGACGCCGGCGTCGACAGCGGCGACATCGCCTTCGTCGGCGACCTCCTGCGCGCCTGGCAGAAGCGCAATCCTGGCAGCGTGTTCACCGAACTGCGCCGCCTGCCCATCGACAAGCCGCCCGAGATCAGCCTGGCCGGCGGCCTGCAGCAGGTCTACAGCATCCCGGCCGACAAGATCGCCATCAACGCCATCTCCGACGCCCTCGGCCAGATCGACATCCAGTGGGCCACCGACAGCGTGACCAAGGAGAACCTGCAGATCGCCCTGGTGGAGGACATCGGCATCAATGGCAGCCTGACCTTCAGCCCAGCCGGCGGCGCCCTGCCGCCGCAGCGCATCCCGGTCGAGATCAAGCTGGCCGACCGCACCACCTTCGGCGACATCCGCTGGCAGCGCGGCGCCAAGTGGCGCAACGTCACCCCCTATCCGCTCCGCCTGCGCTACATGCACGCACTGCTGTTCGAGAACGACCTGCCCATCGTCTACTCGTGGAAGCTCGACGACGTCACCGTGCCGCCGCGGGCGCAGGCCGAGTTCGACAGCGCCCGGGTGCCGGCCTGGCTGGACGGCAAGGCCAAGCGCATGTGGCTCGACTACGCTGTGGAACGCGACTGCGCGGCCTGCGACCGCGAGGTGGTGGCCGCGATCACCGGTGGCGTCTCCACCCTGGGCGCGGCGCCGATCACCTTCCACACCCTCACCCCGCTGGCCGACCTCAACGCGGCCGAGATGTCGGTCATGGTGCGCTCGCGCTACTTCGACCCGCACAGCCGCGAGGTACAGACCAAGGGGCCGCTGGTGCTGAAGGCCGACGGCGAGGACTTCAGCATCGGACCGCTCTACCAGGACCCGCAGGCCGAGGGGGCGCTGTTCGAGTACCAGATCGAGCTGGTGATGAAGGACGGCACCACCTACAACGGCGCCAACTGGGTGGCCGCCGACCGCCTCCGGGTGGTGATCGGCACCTCCCAGATCAGACAATCCATCGGCCGCCTGCCCGGCGAGTGACGGGGTGCGTCGCATGAAGCGGCTGCTGCTCGTCGCCTGCCTGGTCGCCCTGGCGGCACCCGCGATGGCGCGGCCGGACCTGCGCCTGGGCAAGCCGGCCGGCCCCCTGGTCGTCTATCCGGACGATCGCCGTGCCGACCTCTACTACTACCCGCCCGGCGAAATCGTCCTGGCCAGCGCGCCGGACGGCCGCCCCGAACTGCACCTGCTGCAGATGCGCTACACCGGCAGCGTGGTGTCGGCCGACCGCGGCACCGCCCTGTTCCGCAGCGTCCTGTCGTTCAAGGTCCGCCTGGCCGGACCCGGTGCCGATGAAGTCCGGGCGGCGCGCGCCGCCCTGGGCGGCGGCCGCGCCGAGCTGCGACCGCTGCCGATCCGCCGCCTGGACACCGCCCTGGTCTATGCCGCCGCCACCGACGCCGGCGCGGCCGGCGAGGAAGAGACCCTGCCCGGCGGCCACTTCGAGGCCGAGGCCGAAGGCCGCAGCACCGCCTCGGCCTACTGGCGCGAGCGCGACTACACCCTGGGCCTGGACAACGCCACCTCGCAGCTGTTCCGCGACGCCCTGCAAAAGGGCCAGGTGGTGATCTCGCTCGGCTACGCCTTCCACGCCGACGGCATCCCGCCCGGCGAACCCCTGGCCGAGCTGTGCGGCAGCCCCAGACTGCTCGCCGCCCTGCGTGAACAGGCTGCCGCCCGGCCGGCCAACGGCGCCGCCCTGGTGCGCGCCGGCGCCACCGCCATCCGCATCGATGCCAGGCGCTGGCCCGAGCTCTTGCGCCAGGTCGACGTCAACGAGGCCGTGCCGCCCGGCTATGCCGCCCTCGACGTCTACTGCTACGACTTCAGCGACCAGCTGCGCCCGGACCTGGCCGAGAAAGAGGTCGACATCGAGGCCGAGGGGGTTGGCGGCCAGCGCATCCGCCTGGCCACGCTGTTCCGCCAGGACCAGCCCGACCTCTACGCCCGCGGCCTGCGCTTCCCGCTCGCCGTGCGCCTAGATCGCCCCTACCGCTACCGCGTCACCGAGGTGATGAAGGACGGCAGCAGCCTCACGTCGCCCTGGCGCGAGCGCCCGTCCTGGAGCGCGCTGCTCGACGTCACCTCGGCGCCAAACCCACCGGAGGAAACCCGATGAAAGCCACCCTGTTCGGCCGCCTGCTCATCGCCCTGGCCTGCCTGCTCGGCCCCGGCACGGCGACTGCCCTGGTCAACTTCGACGAGGGCCAGCGCACCGTGAAGGGCATCCAGCTGCTGCAGGACGCCAGCGACCCCGGTGCCTACTACTACCTGCCCCAGTACCCGCGCCTGGCCACCAAGGAGGACGGCAGCCTGGAACTGCTCTGCCTGAAGTACGTCGACGCCAATGGCGGCGCCAGCGGCGGCCTGTTCCACGCCCTGGTCGAGTTCACCCTGCCGCCCGACGTGGTCGAGGAGGTGGAGAAGGAGCTCAAGAAGACCCAGGCCGGCGCCCGCATCGTCGGCCCCGTGCCCCTCATGCAGGCGGTCGACAACGGCGAGGAAGGCCAGGGTTCGTTCCAGATCGTCTCCGCCATCCTGTCCGACCGCGCGGCCGGCGGCTTCACCCGTTCACTCATCAGCTCCGGCAAGGCGCCCCTGATCCCCGGCTCGCGCGCCGTGGTGGCGGCCCTGCTCAACCAGCAGGGCGCCACCCTGCTGTGGGACTCGCTCACCGGCCCCACCTCCGATGTCTCGGTAGCCATCCACGCCTACTACGAGGCCGCCGTGAAGGGCTACAACGCCCGCGTCAGCGCCGAGGTGTCGAGCGTCTACGAGCACTTCAGCCGCATCTCCAACGTGCAGAAGGGCTACACCAAGCGCCAGCTGCGCAAGGTCATGGACGACCTGCAGCGCAACGGCACCCTGAAGATCGAGGTGCTCGACCGCACCGCCGGGCTGGGCCTCAAGGCCAGCGACATGGAGGGCATCCTGCAGGTGGTCACCGACAAGCTCACCGAGCTGATGTTCGACCACACCAGCGGCTGGGCCGCCGACCCGCCGCGCGAGACCGCCGTCGAGGCCAACCAGATCCAGGGCCGCCAGGAACGCGGCTGGTTCTCGCGCGTGTTCGGCGGCGCCCAGGACACCAAGTACTTCACCGACGACCAGTTCGTCCTCAAGAAACGCACCGACATCCGCCGCAACGTGTTCAACGTCACCCTGTCGAAGAGCTCCACCATCAAGGTGCCGGTCGACACCGCCGGCAACCTGGGCGGCCTCTACAAGGCCATGGCGGACGACCCGCGCTACTTCCGGGTGGTCAACCTGGCCGACCCCGCCTTCGAGTTCCGCCAGGTCCACTTCCAGGTCGATGGCGAATACATCGACGCCTTCCAGGACACCATCAACTTCGTCTCCGTCAACGTGCGCAAGCGCTACCCGGACAAGCCCGACTTCACCCGCTCGCTGCGCTTCTCGCACGCCGACGTGAAGGCCGGCCGCACCGTGCAGGAGGTGGCCTTCCCGCGCCTGGGTGAGAGCGGCGCCGACTGGACCGAGTACGAGTACCAGGTGCGCTGGAGCGTGCGCGACGGCCCCACCCTGGCGGTGCCGGCCAGGGAGGAGCAATGGCTGAAGTCGAAGGACGCCGCGGTGTCGCTGACGCCGCCGTTCGAGAAGCGGGTGGTGGAGATCGACGCCGACCGCAGCCTGTTCGGCCAGGCCGGCATGGCCACCGCGGTGGTCGAGTTCGCCACCGCGCTGGGCAACAAGAACCGCCTGCAGAGGAAGGCCACCCTGCGCGCCGGCGACGCCCAGACCACCAGCCTGGTCGCCCTCTACCACGACCGCGACACCCCGATCGGCTACCGCGCCTCCTGGTTCTCGCCCAGCCGCACGGTCAAGGGCGGCCTGCTCCTGCTCGACACCGACTACCTGTTCCTGGTCCCGCCCGAGGCCGCCCAGCCATGACCCGCCTGGCCGCCCTGCTGTTCGCCCTGGTGCTCGTCCTGCCGGCGGCGGCACAGCCGCTCGCCATCGACCAGGGCATGCGCATCGGCGGCCTGTGGTGCTTCCCCCTCGCCGACAACCCGCGCCAGTACGTCTACCTGCCCAACCAGGCCCGTCTGGCCACCGACGAGGACGGCCGGCCGCAGTTCTCCTTCGTGCGCTACGTGGTCAACCGGCCGGCCGCCGAGGCCGGCAGCGCCACCGTCACCGCGGCCGGCGGCGGCGGCGTGCTGCACTTCCTGGTCCTCTACGAGACCCCGGCCGGGCAGGTCGAGGCGGCCCAGAAGGCGCTGCGCCAGCACTTTAAGGACGACGAGATCGTCCTGCGCGGCCCGGTGGTGTTCGCCGACGGCCGCTACGCCCTGGTCTCCTCCGTCCTCAACCCGGCGGGCGGCCCGCCCGAACGCAGGCTGCTCGCCAGCGGCCGAGCCCCGGTGCTGGAGGGCGACCGCCTGGCCCTGTCGTTCGAGCTGCGGCCGGAGGAGGCCAGCCTGCTCATGGAGAGCTTCCGGATGGCCACCCCGGACGTCTCCCTGGTGTTCGACATGTCCTTCCAGGGACTCTCCGACGCCTACGACGCCGAGCTGTTCATCGACTGGTCGGAGGTGCGCAAGAGCAAGGGCTTCTCGGCCGGCGGCAGCGTCTATTTCGTCAGCGCCGAGGTGGAGGCGATGTTCGACGACATGCTGCGCAACAACGCCATCCGGCTGCGCTCCTCCGGCAGCGACGCGGCCATGGAGGGCCTGCTCAACAACGTCTACGGCAAGCTGCTCGAGCTGATGTTCCGCCGCGTCGAGCCGGAACGGGTGCCGGCCGACCAGCGCGGCGGCCTGAGCGACGCCATCGGCGCCCTCATCAACCAGAAGGGAGGCCTGCTATCCAGTGGCAAGACCACCGGCTTCGGCCTGCACGCCGGCTTCCAGCTCAAGGACATGCGCTCCTCCGGCACCTCGACGCTCAACTTCAACCACCGCGCCACGGTGGAGCGGCACAGCTTCATCACCTTCAACATCGGCGACTTCCACAAGCGCTACGGCAGCGACCCCAACTACTTCCGCGCCGTCAACCTGGACGACCCGACCTTCCAGCAGCGCGAGATCCACGTCGGTGTCGACGGCGCCCTGCTGCCGGAGTTCGACCGCTTCGTCAACAGCGTCACCGTCACCCTGCGCAAGCAGCACCAGGACGGCCGCGAGACGCTGCGCGAGCTGGTGATCGACCGCGAGACGGTGAAGAAGGCCGGCAACGACCTGCGCCTGGTGTACGGCTGGAGCGGCGACGCCGACCGCCTGGCCTGGCTCGCCTACGACTGGCGCACGCGCTGGAACTTCAAGGGCGGCGGCACCTACGCCAGCGACTGGGTGCGCGACGACAAGGCCATGATCGATCTCTTCGCGCCCTACGAGCGGCGCACGGTGCAACTGCTGGGCGACACCGAGGCGCTCCGGCGGCAGGGCGTGCGCGCCGTCGTGGTGCAGGTGGAATACCCCTTCTTCACCGGCAAGCGGCGCCAGCAGCTGGTGGCGCGGCCGGACCGGCCGATCGACGAGCAGCAGCTGGAGATCACCCTGCCGCTCAACCAGTACAACTACGACTACGGCATCACCTGGCAGCTGGAGGGCAACCAGCGCCTGAACCGCGGCGGACGCGACTCCAGCGGCCTGATATTCATCGACGAACTGCCGGAGCCCGCGCGCCCCGGCCCCTGAATGCGCAACCCCAGGAAGGATGGCACCATGACAAACACACAAAGATCGCTGCACACGCTGTTCCGCTCCCTGCTGGCCGCCGCCGTCCTGTCCTGGGCTGGTGGCGCCGCCGCGGTGGTGCTGGACGACGACAACCGCCTCGACGTCACCCTGTCCGACGGCACCCAGGTGACCCTGTACGGCGAGGCCGGTGCGACGCGCGGCATCAAGAGCGCCAACTACTACTACCTGCCGGTCAACCTGCGCCTGTCGCAGCGGCCGGACCGCACGCCGGAGTTCCTGTTCCTCAAGTTCACCACCGAGCAGAGCGCCGCCCAGGGCGGCATCAGCGGCGCCCTGATGCACTTCCTCATGGAGTGGGGCCTCACCCCGGCCCAGGAGGCCGACCTGGCCGCCAAGCTCAAGCAGCAGAACCGCAACGCCCAGCTCAAGGGCGCGGTGCCCATGGAAAGCGAGGGCGGCGAGGCGGCCAGCTTCCAGATCGTCTCCGCCACCCTCACCGACAAGGGCCTGGCGCCCTCCGTGGTGACCTCCGGCAAGGCCCCCCTGGTGCCCGGCGGCAAGGTCGCCACCGCCTCCCGCCTGACCGCCGAGGGTGCCCAGCTGATGGCCGCCACCTTCGAGAAGGCGCGCTCCATCACCGACCTGTCGATCGCCCTCAACTTCGGCTACCAGACCCTCACCCCGGCCGCCAAGGGCCGCATCACCTTCGACTGGTCCAAGCTGGAGAAGGAGGGCCAGACCTTCGCCGCCGAATACGAGCGCAAGCGCACCGGCACCCAGTCGAAGAAATCCTGCTTCCTGATCTTCTGCGCCAGTTCCAGTTCGGCGACCTACTCGTACAGCTACGAGGAGACCGCCGAGCAGTGGAAATTCCTGCAGGAGAAGCAGGTGGTCAAGTTCGAGTTCCAGGAGACCCTGTCGGACGAGCGGGTGAGCAAGATACGCGATGCCTTCCTGCAGTTCTTCCTCAACACCATGGCGCAGCCCGAGCAGCCCGAGGCCCAGGTGCCGCCGGCGCAGGACGACAAGGCCAAGGAAGAGAAGCCGAACATCCGCACCGGCGACAAGTACACCTACAAGACCTCGTCGTTCAAGAAGGCCTTCGCGCGCAAGACCCAGGTGTTCGACCTCAACTACCGCATCGCGGTGAAGCGGCCCTACCAGCTGGTCGGCAACCTGGCCTCCTGGTACAACGGCGTGCGCGACAACCCGAAGTGCGTCGCCAGCGTCAACCTCAACGACCCCTTCTTCCAACACCGCGACATCAACTTCATCCTCGACCTCGACGCCAAGGAGATCTTCGACGAGGCGATCAACTACGTCACCGTCAACGTGCGCAAGAACCGCAGCAGCGGCCGGGCCTTCGAGGATCGCGTCACCCTGGACGCCCGCTACCTGAAGGAAAAGGGCATCAACGCCACGGTCACCTACGCGCGCGGCGACGACCGCAACCCCGACCTGTACGAGTACCAGGCGCAGTGGAGCCTGAAGGGCGGCAACGTGTGGCCGGCCAACCCGGCCTGGGAAAAGGGCAGCTGGGAGGGCGTCACCCTGGCGCCGCCGGTGGTGCCGCGCACCCTCGAGGTGGAGGGTGACCTCCAGGCCATGCAGGAGTCGGGCATCACCCGGGTCACCGTGCAGGTGCACTACCCGCGCTTCGGCCAGGAGGTGGAGGAGAACATCCACCTCTCGCCGGCCCAGGGCCAGCCCCTGGTGAGCAAGCGGATATTCACCGACCGCGGCGCCAAGGGCTATGCCTACCGCCTGGTGGTCAACCACAAGACCGAGGGCAAGCTGGCCCTGCCCTGGAGCGCCCAGGTCGGCGACGACTACATCTACGCCGCCATCCCGGCCGAACTGCTGGCCGAGGTGGCGGTCAAGGAGGCCGCCAAGGAGGCGGCCAGGGCCGCGGTCACCGGCACCACCGAGAAGGTGCTCGACCGCTTCAAGGACGTGATCGGCGGAGGCCAATGATGCGCACCAAGACGAAACTGATGCAGGGCCTGGCTCTGCGCGGCCTGGCCCTGGCCATGCTGGCGGCGACGCTGCCGGCGTGGGCACAGCAGATACTGCTCGACAAGCCGGTCAAGGCCGGCGAGCTGACCCTGTTCCCGGACCTCAACGACGACAAGGTCTACTACTACGTGTCCGACAAGCCGCGCCTGGCCACCGACGCCAACGGCCGGCCGCAGTTTTCCTTCCTGCGCTACGTCGACAACGTGCGCTCCGGCGCCGACCAGCCCGAGGCGCGCGAGGGCGAGGGCGGCGGCATCGTGCACGCCGTGGTGGCACTCGCGGTCAGCCCGGAACAGCTCGGCGACGCCCGCCGTGAACTGCAACGGGTCAGGCCGGGCGCCCGCATCGAGGGGCCGGTGGTGTTCAAGTCCGGCAAGTTCGGACTGGTTTCCTCGTTCAAGGATCCCCAGGGCGGCTTCACCACCCAGGTGGTGGGGCTGGGCAACGCCCCCATCCTGGACGGCGAAAAGGCCGCGGTGTCGATGCAGCTGACCAAGCAGGGCGCCAAGGTGCTGTGGGAGTCGTTCAACACCCCGACGCCGGACATCTCGTTCTCCTTCGAGATGGATATGACCGGCTTCCGCTCGCCGCACCGCGCCGTCATCGAGGCCGACTTCGACCAGATCTACGAGCACCAGGCCTTCGGCGCCGGTCTGGCCAGCAGCTACCTGTCGGCCGAGATCAAGACCGCCTTCGACGACCTCACCCGCAAGGGCGCCATCAAGCTCACCCAGGTCGGCGCCGACGAGAAGCTCGATGCCCTCATCACCACCGCCTACAACAAGATCGCCGACATGATGTTCGCCCCCATGGGCGGCACCGGCACGCCGGACCTCACCAGCCTGGCCGGCGCCGCCGGCGGCCAGGGCAGCCTGCTCGACCGCGCCAGCACCCAGCTGCAGCGCGCACGCCAGGAGGCCGACCAGGAGAACGCCCGCATCCGGGCCGAGAACCGCGCCGCCGACGAACGCGCCGCGGCGACCCGTACCACCCCGCCGCCCGCTACCGCTACCGCCACCGCCACCCAGCCGACGCCACCCGCCGCCACCGCCCAGCCCGGCGGCCGCAGCGACTCCAGGGACATCTCGGCCGCCCAGCAGGTGCCCGCCGAGCAGGCCGGACCGGCGGTGCCGGCCCAGGCCCGGCAGACCGTGCAGCCGCCCCAGGAGACCAGCCAGGCCCCGGTCAGCCGCGCCGTCGGCGACCCCGACCCGGACCGCCGGGCCCCACGCAAGGAAGAGGTGGCGAAGCCCGCCTTCGCCATCGTCGCCGCCTACGAGATGAAGAAGGTGCGGCAGCGCGGCATCTTCCGCATCGACCTCAACAAGTACAACAGCGACACCCTCACCCTGCGCTTCGACGAGAACATCGGCGACCTCAGGAGCCTGAAGGGCGATGCCGCCCACTTCCGCGAGGTCAACCTGGACGACCCGCTGTTCCGCCAGCGCGAGATCGTCGCCTTCGTCGACGGCCTCAACGCGCAGGACTTCGGCCAGTATGTCAACTTCGTCAACGTGCGCCTGCGCAAGACCCACCAGGGCGGCCAGATCACCGATGACGAGGTGCGCATCGACCGCAACAACTTCAACAAGGAGGGCAACAACTTCAAGCTTCTGTACGGCTGGAAGGGCGACAATGACCGCCGCCGCTGGATGGACTACGAGTACAAGACCGCCTGGAGCTTCTTCGGCGGCAACGCCATCGAGGGCGATTGGCAGCGCGCCAGCACCGGCGCCATCAACCTGGCGCCGCCCTACCAGCGCCGCACGGTGGAACTGCAGGCCGACCCGGCCCTGATCGGCCAGGCCGGGGTGCGCGCCATCACGGTGAAGCTGTACTACAGCCTGGGCGGCGTCGAGCAGTCGCGCACGGTCAGCCTCAACCCGGCCAAGGGCCAGTTGTCCGAGCGGGTCGAGTTCATGCTGCCCGCCAACCAGTACGACTACGGCTACGAGATCAGCTGGCGCCTGCCCGGCAACAAGACGGTGTCCTCGGGGCGCAAGACCACCAGCGACGCCATCCTGTTCGTCGACGAACTGCCCTAAGGAGACCCACCATGCGCACGACATCAACCTGGCAATCGAGCGCCCGCCCGGCATGGGCCGGCCTCCTGGCCGCCGGCCTGCTCCTGGCCGGCCAGGCCTGGGCGGCGGTGACGATGCAATTCGTCTTCGTCGCGCCCTCCGCCACCATCGAGGCCGCCTTCCCGGGCGCCACCCATTTCGAGGGCCTGGCCACCGGCTACAAGGGGGTGGAGATCACCGCCGCCAACCGGGCCACCTTCCGGGCCCAGGCACCGGCCAACATGTTGCGCACCTACGACGTCCTGCAGAGCGGCCAGGCCCTGCGCAGGCGGGTCGACCAGGTCACCCAGATCAACGGCGGCAAGACCGACGAGATCTACCTGCTGGTCGACGACCGCACCGGTCTCACCAACAATGGCATCTTCTCGACCTCCAGCATCGGCGGCAAGACGGCGGTCTGGCCAGCGGCCTCGGTGGCGCCCGCCACCGGCGACCGCTACCGCGGCGTCATCCGCCTGGGCGAGCTGGCCAGCGGCCAGATCCAGGGCCGGCCGGGCGGCTGGCTGGCCTGGGAGGGCACCATCCTGCACGAGACCTTCCACACCCAGTTCGTCGGCGAAAAGACCAAGTGGGGCTCAATCAGCATCGTCTACGGCGGCGACGGCGACCACTACGTGTCCGAACTGATGGCCGAGCAGGAACTGCCGCTGGAGGAGGGCCTCGGCACCTTCTTCGGCCAGATGCACAACACGCCGGCCGGCTGGGAGGACCTCAACCGCTTCTGGTCGCGCAACGACGTGCGCTACCTGATCGAGAGCCGCTCCTTCCTGGCCGGCACCGCGGAGATGTGGAACGCGCCGCACACCGAGGAACGGCGCAGCCTGAGCGAGCTGCCGCCCGAGCAGCGCACCGGCAGCTACGTCTGGCGTCGCTACCGCTGGTGGGACGTGCCCGGCTGGTACCTGCTGTTCTCGGAAAGCACCTCGACCGGCTTCCACATGTATTTCTGGCGCCAGGTCAACGACAACCAGGACGAGGCCCTGGCGATGATCAACACCGCCCTCGGCGGCCTCTGGCAGGAACGACGCAAGCGCTACCTGACCAACGAGATCAACCGCCTGGCCCTGGAGATGGAACGCTTCGCCGGCACCGCCGAGGGGCGCGCGGCGCAAAGCGCCGGCCGCCTCACCTCGAGCATGTTCCCGTTTGCCCTGCTCGACATCCTGACCCACTACGGCATGACCGAGCAACAGTACCGGCAGGACTACGACCGCAACTACCCGGACCGCCAGCCGCGCGCCTACGCGGAATACTGGAACCACCGCCAGGCCGTGCGCAGCCTGGTCGAGCCGATGCTGCGCGGGTCGCCGATCCGCATGCGCGACGCCGTGGTGGCGGCGGCGCAGTACTTCCAGCGCCCGAACACCATCCTGGCCGCGACCCCCTGAGGCGGGCCGAACATGCCCGGCGACGCGGCCTGCCCCAGCGCAGGAAGGCCGCTCAGGCGCCCGGCCAGGTCTCGAAGAAGGCCTGCGCGAACGCGTCCAGGCCGGTCTCCGGCAGGTCGTTGATGCCGGCCGCAGCCTTGCGGCCGCCGCCGCTGGGGAAACGCATGCACAGGGTGTCGGCGCCGACCCGGTTACTGAGCGGGGCGCGCACGCTGACCACGTAGTGGCCCCTGGGCGAGCGGGTCACCAGGGCATGGGCGCGGTCGGGGTGGCGGGTGGCCAGGTCGTTGGCGTAGACGCCCGACACCCGGCGCGCCCAGGCGGCGTCGGGCAGCAGGTAGATCGCCCCCGAAGGCCGCGCCTCGTGCGGCTGCAGCGCCGCAGCCAGGGCCATGTCGGCCTGGTAGCCCGCCTTCAGGGCGGCGAACTCGGGCGCCTCGGCGACAAAGGCGAAGGGGTCGGCATAGCCGTGCAGGCGCCGGTAAAGCTCGGCGGGATGGAAGTGCAGGTCGTCGACGCTGTCGCCGTAGCCGTTGTAGTTGAGGCACTCGCCCAGTTCGCGCAGGGCCGCGAGCCGGGCTTCGACGAGGCCGAGCGGCGCCGCCGCCGCGCGCGCCGCCTGGTGCAGGTTGTCGCCGAAAGCCGCCGCCACCGCCCAGGCCCGGTAACGGCCGCCCAGGTAGCGGTCGACCAGGAGGCCGGTGCAGACCTCGGCCGCGGTATCGATGTGGGCGTCGAAATTGGCATGCGCCGGCATCTCGCCCGGGTTGTGGTGGTCGAACCAGGTCACCCGCACGCCATCGGCGAGCAGGGCGGCGAGCGGCGCGGCGTTCTTCTCCACCGTGATGTCGCACACGGTGACGCGGTCGCCGGAATGGGCGGCTACCCGCTTGAGCAGGGCGAGGTCGCGCTTGACCCCGGTCACCAGTTCGGCCTCCCGCGGTTCCGCCAGGCGCAGCTGGTGCAGGGCGCAGATGCCGTCGGCATCGCCGTTGAAGACGTCGAAATCCATTGTTATTTCTCCTCGAATTGGGCACCCTCGTGCCATCATCGGCCGAGAGTAACCAACTGTCCGCCATGGACACAACCACCCGACCGCGCACCCTCGACTACGTCCTGGCCGCCTATGGCACCCTGATCGTCGTCGCCAGCCTGTACCCATTTGTCGGCTGGCATGGTCCGCTGTCCACCTCCTTCGACTTCCTGTCCGCACCGCTGCCGCGCTACCTCACCCGCAACGACATCAGTACCAACCTGCTGGCCTACCTGCCGTTCGGCTACCTGCTGGCTCTGCGCCTGTCGCGGCCAGGCCGGCGTGGCGTCGCCATCGCCCTGGCCTGGCTGGCCGGCAGCCTGCTCAGCGTCGCCCTGGAGGGCGTGCAGGCCCACCTGCCGAGTCGCATCGACTCCAACCTGGACGTCTTCCTCAACAGCCTGGGCGCCCTGACTGGCGGGCTGCTGGCCCTGCATCATGCACGCTGGTTGCGTGCCTGGCGGGCGCTGCGGCGCTGGCGCGCCGGCTGGTTCCTGCCGCACGGCGTCGCTACGCTCGGCCTCTGGCTGCTGCTGGTCTGGTTGTTGAGCCAGTTCGCCTTGCTGCCGCAGCCCGGCGTCGGCTGGCTGGACCTGCACCTGCGGCCGGTCGACAGCCCGCCGGCCCGCATCGACCAGATCAACCTGCCCTGGTTCGTCGCCATGTTTCTGGAGATCACCGTGCTCGGCGCCTTCGTGGGCTGCCTGCTGCGCCCCGGACGCTATGCCAGCGCGATCCTTCTGACCCTGCTGGCCAGCTTCGCCCTCAAGCTGGTGGTGGCGGCGGTGCTGCTCAAGCTGCGCGTGCTGGGCGGCATACTGTCGCTGGAGACCCTGGCCGCCTATGTGCTGGCGCTCTGGCTGCTGCTGTTGCCGTCGGTGTCGCGCCACCGCCATGTCGTCGCCATCGGCCTGCTTGCGGTGGTCGTGGCCGGCCGCCTGTGGTACGTGCCGTCGCCCCTGTGGCCGTCCGGCAGCCTGCTCAACCTGGTCGGCCTCGCCCGCCACCTGGCGGCGCTATGGCCGTGGCTGGCGCTCGCCTATCTGGTCGAGCGCCAGGTCCGCGCAGCTCGCGTCTAGCGCCTCCTCCACCCGTCCGGCCGCCGGCTCGCCGCCGGACAGGTCGAGCACGCCCTCCAGCTTGCGCACCAGGCAGTGCACGCTCTGGCGGCCGGTATCGAGGACGATGTCGGCGGTCTGCATGTAGAGCGGGTGGCGCTGCTCGTACAGGGCCTGCAGCCTGGCCAGCGGGTCTTCGGTCTGCAGCAGCGGGCGATTGCGGTCGTGCCGGGTGCGCTGGTACAGCTCCTGGGGCTGGCAGCGCAGGTAGATCACCACGCCGCGCGCCTTCAGGCGCTCGCGGTTGAGCGGGTTGAGCACGGCGCCGCCGCCGGTGCCGAGGACGATGCCGTGGCGACGGGTCAGCTCGTCGATCATGCACACCTCGCGGCGGCGGAAACCCTCCTCGCCCTCGATCTCGAAGATGGTCGGGATGGAGACGCCGCAGCGGGCCTCGATCTCGTGGTCGGAATCGAGGAACTGCATGTCCTTGTGCCTGGCCAGCATGCGGCCGATGGTGGTCTTGCCCGCCCCCATCAGACCGATCAGGAATAGGTTGTCGCTCGGGATCATGGCCTGATTTTACGTGATCAGCGCCTGCCGTGATGCGCGATCAGGCGGTCGATGGCGCTCTTGAGGTCGCCCTCCGGCAGTTCGTGTTCCAGTTCGTCCCAGGCCGCCAGGGCGCGCCGGCCAAGGCCGGCCTTGGCCGGACGGTCCGGGCGCGCCCAGCCAGCCTGCACGCGCACCCTGACGCTGTCCACCGCCAGCGCGCGCGCCAGGCTGGCGGCCTGGCTGCGCACCCGCGCGGCGGCCGCGCCGTTGCCGCAGTAGATCAGCGCCTCGCCGCTGCTCGTCGCCACCACCTGGCAGGCGCGCGCCACGGCCTTGGGCAGCAGCCGGGCCAGGTGGCCGTTCAGCTCGTTGAGCCGTGCTGCCTCGGGCAGCAGCGCGGCCAGGGTGCGGTCCTGGCCGATAAGCGCGCGCACGCGCCGTAGGGTCGACTGGAAAGCCATGGCTGCGAAGGAGATGGTAATGGCCGCTATGGTAACATTGAGCGATTTTCCTTAATCCTGACGGTAACTTAATCTCCATGTTCGTCGATCTGTTCAAGAAGCTATTCGGCAGCCGCAACGAGCGGCTGCTCAAGCAATACCGCACCACCGTCGCCAAGATCAACGCCCTGGAACCCGCCTTCGAGGGGTTGTCCGACGAGGTGCTGCGCGGCAAGACGGCGGAGTTCCGCGCCCGCCTGGAACAGGGCGAAAACCTCGACCAGCTCCTGCCCGAGGCCTTCGCCACCGTGCGCGAGGCCGCCCGCCGCACCCTCGGCCTGCGCCATTACGACGTCCAGTTGATCGGCGGCATCGTCCTGCACCAGAACAAGATCGCCGAGATGCGCACCGGCGAGGGCAAGACCCTGATGGCCACCCTGCCGGTGTACCTGAACGCCCTGCCCGGCCAGGGCGTCCACGTGGTCACCGTGAACGACTACCTGGCCAGCCGCGACGCCGAGTGGATGGGCAAGATCTACAACTTCCTCGGCATGAGCGTGGGGGTGATCCGCTCCCAGCAGCCCAACGACGAGAAGCAGGCCGCCTACCGGGCCGACATCACCTACGGCACCAACAACGAGTACGGCTTCGACTACCTGCGCGACAACATGGTCTACGCGCCCGACCAGCGCGTGCAGCGGCCGCTCAACTATGCCATCGTCGACGAGGTGGACTCCATCCTGATCGACGAGGCGCGCACCCCGCTGATCATCTCCGGCCAGGCCGACGACAACGTCGCCCTCTACCAGCGCATGAACGCGGTGCCGCCGCGCCTGACCCGCCAGGAGAAGGAATACAAGGACGGCGAGAGCGGCCCCCTGGGCGACTACATCGTCGACGAGAAGGCCCACACAGTCCTGCTCACCGAGCAGGGCCACGAGAAGGTCGAGGCCATCCTGACCGAGATGGGCCTGCTGCCCGAGGGCGGCTCGCTCTACGATGCCGGCAACATCACCCTGGTCCACCACGTCTACGCCGCGCTACGCGCCCACGTCCTCTACCACCGCGACCAGCACTACGTGGTGCAAAACGATGAGGTGGTCATCGTCGACGAGTTCACCGGCCGCCTGATGTCAGGCCGGCGCTGGTCGGACGGCCTGCACCAGGCGGTGGAGGCCAAGGAAGGCGTGGCCATCCAGCGCGAGAACCAAACCCTGGCCTCGATCACCTTCCAGAACTTCTTCCGTATGTACAGGAAGCTGGCCGGCATGACCGGCACGGCGGACACCGAGGCCTATGAGTTCCAGTCCATCTACGGCCTCGAGACGGTAGTCATTCCGACCAACAAGCCGATGATCCGCAAGGACATGAACGACCTCGTCTACCGTACCGCCGACGAGAAGTGGCAGGCGGTGATCCAGGACATCCGCGACTGCCACGAGCGCGGCCAGCCGGTCCTGGTCGGCACCACCTCCATCGAGATCAACGAATTCCTCTCCGCCCGCCTCAAGAAGGAGGGCCTGCCTCACCAGGTGCTGAACGCCAAGCAGCATGCCCAGGAGGCCCAGGTGGTGGCCCAGGCCGGCCTGCCCGGCGCCATCACCATCGCCACCAACATGGCCGGCCGCGGCACCGACATCGTCCTCGGCGGCAGCATCGCCAGGGAGATTGCCGCCATCGAGGCCGACGAGGCCCTCGCTGCGGCCGACAAGGCGGCCCGCATCGCTGCCCTCAAGGCTGACTGGGAAACGCGTCACGCACAGGTGCTGGCGGCCGGCGGCCTACACATCATCGGTACCGAGCGGCACGAGTCGCGCCGGGTCGACAACCAGCTGCGCGGCCGCTCCGGCCGCCAGGGCGACCCCGGCTCCAGCCGCTTCTACCTGTCGCTGGAAGACTCCCTGCTGCGTATCTTCGGTGGCGACCGCCTGGGCGCCATCATGACCCGCCTGAAGATGCCCGAGGGCGAGGCGATCGAGCACGGCATGGTCAACCGCTCCCTGGAATCGGCCCAGCGCAAGGTCGAGCAGCGCAACTTCGACATCCGCAAGCAGTTGCTGGAGTACGACGACGTCGCCAACGACCAGCGCAAGGTGATCTACAGCCAGCGCAACGAACTCTTGGAGGCCGAGGACGTCTCGGCCGGCATTCTGGGCATGCACGCCCAGATACTCGACGACGTCGTCAGCGAGCACATCGCGCCCGGCAGCATGGCCGAACAATGGAACGTGGCCGGTCTGGAGACTGCCCTGGCGGCCGAGTTCCAGTTGCACTGCCCGCTCCAGCAATGGCTCGACGATGACCAGAAGCTCGACGAACAGGGCCTGCGCGCCAAGGTGATCGAGACCGCCCGCGCCGTCTACGCCGAGAAGGAGGCCCTGGCCGGCCAGAACCTGCGCCAGTTCGAGCGCGCCATCCTGCTGCAGTCCCTGGACAACCACTGGCGCGAGCACCTGGCCGCCATGGACCACCTGCGCCAAGGCATCCACCTGCGCGGCTACGCTGCCAAGAACCCCAAGCAGGAATACAAGCGCGAGGCCTTCGAACTATTCGAGGCCATGCTGGGCGCCATCGCCCGCGAGGTCACCCAGATCACCCTGACGGTGCAGATCCGCAGTTCCGAGGACGTCGAGGCAGTGGAGGCGCAGGAGCCCGCTCTCAGCAACGTGCAGTACCATCACGCCGACTACGACGAGGCCCTCGGCGAGGAGGCCGACGCCGAGCCGGCGCCGCGCCAGCCCGAGCACCGCCAGTTCCCCAAGGTCGGCCGCAACGAGCCCTGCCCGTGTGGCTCAGGCAAGAAGTACAAGCACTGCCACGGCCAGATGAACTGATCCGTCCGCCATGGAAAGCTACAAACTCGTCCTTCCCGAACACCTCAACCACTACGGCTACCTGTTCGGCGGCAACATGCTGAGGTGGACGGACGAGGTGTCCTGGATCGCCGCCAGCCGGGAGTTCCCAGGCTGCAAGTTCGTCACCGTGGCGATGGACCGGGTGGAGTTCAGGAAGAGCGTGCGCCAGGGCGCCATACTGCGCTTCTCGGTCAACCGCGGCGAGATGGGCAACAGCTCGGTGCGCTACCACGTCACGGTGTACTGCGACGACATCGACAGCGGCGCCGAGGATGCCGTGTTCGCCACCACCGTGACCTTCGTCTGTCTCGACGACCAGGGTCACAAACGCGCCATCGCACAAAACTGAAGCGGCGGCTTGAGTTCGGTCGCCGTTTAGTCGACAATATTGGTCAACTATATACGGAGCGATCCGATGCCCTACTTCATCTACCAGATCGGCCCCCTCAGCGTCCTGAACAAGCGCGGCGAGGCGGCCACCTTCAAGGAGGCCAAGGCGGCGGCCAACGAGCTGCGCCGTGGCCTGGATCCCGCCGCCGGCACCCAGATCAAGATGATCTTCGCCGACAACGAACTGCTGGCCGAGGACACCCTGTCGCAGCCGCGCGAGCTCGACCCCTCGCTGGCCGGCGACGACTACTGATTCTCGCCGCCGGCGCGGCACACATGAGGAGGACACCATGAGCGAGACCTTCTGCGACCTGGCCAAGGGCAAGTGCAAGCCCTGCGAGGGCGGCGTGCCACCCCTCGGCGCCGACGCCATCGCCGCCAACCTGAAGGACCTGCAGGGCTGGCAGGTGGTCGACGGCAAGCTGCGCAAGGATTTCAAGTTCCCCGACCACTACGTCACCATGACCTTCGTCAACGCCGTGGCCTGGATCTCCCACCAGCAGGGCCACCACCCGGACCTGGCGGTGGGCTACAACACCTGCCGGGTGGAATACATCACCCACGCCATCGGCGGCCTGTCTGAAAGCGACTTCATCTGCGCAGCCAAGATCGATGTGCTCACCGGCCTGTAAGCCCATGTCGAAGGTACTGGATGAAGTCGCTTCGGCGGAGGCTAACGTGCGCGCAGCGAACGTTAAGTGGCAAAGCCGCAGCCAAAGCGACTTCATCTGCGCAGCCAAGATCTACATATTGACCGCTCTCTGAGATCGCCCGCCGATGTCGGGATACAACGAAGACGCCTACCGGGAAGCGCGCCAGTCGGCCATCGCCCTCGCATGCCCGTTCGAACGCGCCCTGCTGGCGCGCTGTGCCGCCTGCTTCAAGGCCCGCAAGCTGCTGCTCGCCGAGCGCGAGGCGATCAGTTGCACCGAGGAGGCGGCCAGCGCGCGCTGCCAGGCCTTCCACGCCGCCCTGCACGACAACGCACGCTTCTCCTTGCACGTCGAGCCGCACCAGCCCTGGCCGTTCGGCAAGGAGATCTGCGCCCAGTGCGGCGGCGTGCGTGGCCTGGCGGAGGCCCTCGGCAGCCCCGCCGACCAGTCGGCTGACATCGCCAGCCTGATCGACGCCGGCATGACGCAGTACGGCGGCATCGACCGCTTTCCCTATTCCGAGATCATGCGCGCGGTGGTCCACTACGAGCCGCGCCCGCACCGCACATGAATATCGCGGCCAAGGTGGTTGCCGTCATCGGCGCCGGCCCGGCCGGCATGTCGTGCGCCAACGCGCTGCTCAGCTTCGGTCTCGAACCGGTGGTGTTCGAGCGCAGTGACCATGTCGGCGGTATCCAGCGCGCCAATTTCCATCCCAACCTGTGGATGCTGGGCATGCCGGGCGAGACCGGCACCGGTATCACCGAGCGCCTGGCCAGCCACTATTTCGACCTCCCCATCACCACCCACCTGCGCGCCGAGGTGCTGGCCGTCGCACGTCATGACGGCGGTTTCCACCTGCGCCTGGCGACGGCTGCGGGCGAGCAGGAATTGGCCGCCGCCGCCGTGGTGCTCGCCACCGGCAGCCGTCCGCGCACGACGCCGGAACTGACCGCCCTGGCCGAGCAAAGCCGTTGTGTCATCGTCGGCCCACTGTCGGAGACCATACGCGACGGCATCCACTCCGGCAGGGTGCTGATCCTGGGCGGCGGCGACAACGCCCTCGACCATGCGCTCTACCTGGCCGAGCGCGGCAACTGGGTCACGGTGTGCGCGCGGCGCGACTTCGCCGCCCGCCGGCAGTTCCAGGCTGCCTGCGCCGGGCGACCGGAGATCGAGTTGCGGCGCGACTGCCTGCCGTCTGCCCTGTCCCTCCGGACGGACACCATCAAGGCCAGCCTGGACGGCATAACGGAGGACTACGACTGGCTGCTGGTGATGTACGGCTATGAACCCAACACTGGGGTGCTGGAACGCTTCGCGCCGGCCATCCGGCCGGCCCTGGCCGACAGCGGCCACATCCACGTCGGGCGCGGCCAGCGCACCACGGTGGCCGGCGTCTACGCCGCCGGCGACGTCACCGACTGCATCCAGCCCTCGGTACCAACCGCCATCGCCCAGGGCCTGGCCGCCGCCAAGGCGGTCGAACAGGATCAGGCCACGCAGTCGACGTAGTAGCGGGTGCGACCGTTACGGCGGTCCTTGACCAGGCCGTGTACGTCGGTCTCGAAGCCGGGGAACTTTTCGTTGAACTCGCGGGTGAACTTCAGGTAGCGCACGATGGTGGCATTGAAGCGCTCACCCGGGATCAGGAGCGGGATGCCGGGCGGATAGGGGGTGAGCAGGGTGGAGGTGATGCGCCCCTCCAGGTCGTCGATCTCGACCCGCTCGATCTCGCGGTGCGCCATCTTGGCGAAAGCGTCGGCCGGGCGCATGGCCGGCACCATGTCGGAAAGGTACATCTCGGTGGTCAAGCGCGCCACGTCGTGTGCCCGGTAGACGTGGTGGATCTCGCAGCACAGATCCTTGAGGCCGACCCGCTCGTAGCGCGGAAACTTGGCGACGAAGTCGGGCATCAGGCGCCAGAGCGGCTGGTTGCGGTCGTAATCGTCCTTGAACTGCTGCAACTCGGTCACCATAGTGTTCCAGCGCCCCTTGGTGATGCCGATGGTGAACATGATGAAGAACGAATAGAGGCCGGTTTTCTCGACGATGACGCCGTGCTCGGCCAGGTACTTGGTCAGCACGTTGGCCGGAATGCCGCTGTCGGCGAAGTCGCCGTCGACATCGAGGCCGGGGGTGATGACGGTGGCCTTGATGGGGTCGAGCAGGTTGAAGCCGGCCGCCAACTTGCCGAAGCCATGCCACTTGTCGCCTGCCTTCAGGGTCCAGGCGGCGCGTTCCTCGATGCCTTCCTCGGAGAGGTCCTTCGGCCCCCATACCTTGAACCACCAGTCGCTGCCCAATTCTGCCTCCACCTTGCGCATGGCGCGGCGGAAGTCGAGCGCCTCAGCGATCGACTCCTCCACCAAGGCGCGGCCACCCGGTTCTTCCATCATCGCGGCGGCGACGTCGCAGGAGGCGATGATGGCGTACTGCGGCGAGGTGGAGGTATGCATCAGGAATGCCTCGTTGAAGACGTCCTGGTCCAGCTTGCGGGTCTCGGAGTCCTGCACCAGGATCTGCGAGGCCTGCGAGAGGCCCGCCAGCAGCTTGTGGGTGGACTGGGTGGAGAACACCATGGAGTCCTTGCAGCGCGGCCGGTCGGCACCGATGGCGTGGTAGTCGCCGTAGAAGTCGTGGAAGGCGGCGTGGGGCAGCCAGGCCTCATCGAAGTGCAGGGTGTCGATCCGGCCGTCCAGCATCTCCTTGATCTCCTCCACGTTGTAGAGGATGCCGTCGTAGGTGGACTGGGTGATGGTCAGGACGCGCGGCTTGGCGTTCTTGTCGGCGAAGGGGTGGGCGGCGATCTTCTTCTTGATGTTCTTCCACTCGAACTCGGACTTCGGGATCGGCCCGATGATGCCGTAATGGTTGCGCGTAGGCATCAGGAACACCGGCACCGCGCCGGTCATGATGATGGCGTGCAGCACCGACTTGTGGCAGTTGCGGTCGACCACCACCACGTCGCCAGGGGCGACGGTGGAGTGCCAGACGATCTTGTTCGAGGTCGAGGTGCCGTTGGTGACGAAGAACAGGTGGTCAGCCTGGAAGATGCGCGCCGCGTTGCGCTCCGAGGCGGCGACCGGGCCGGTGTGGTCGAGCAGCTGGCCGAGCTCCTCGACCGCGTTGCAGACGTCGGCGCGCAGCATGTTCTCGCCGAAGAACTGGTGGAACATCTGGCCGACCGGCGACTTCAGGAAGGCAACGCCGCCCGAGTGGCCGGGGCAGTGCCAGGAGTAGGAGCCGTCGGCGGCGTAATGGGTGAGCGCGCGAAAGAAGGGCGGCGGCAGGGAATCCAGGTAGGCGCGAGCCTCGCGCACGATGTAGCGGGCCATGAACTCGGGCGTGTCCTCGAACATGTGCAGGAAGCCGTGCAGCTCGCGCAGGACGTCGTTGGGTATGTGGCGGGTGGTACGCGTCTCGCCGTAGAGGAAGATGGGGATGTCGGCGTTGCGGTTGCGGATCTCCTGCACGAAGGTGCGCAGTTCGGCGATGGTCTGGTCGGCCTTCTCGCCGGCAAATTCCTCGTCGTCAACCGACAGGATGAAGGCCGAGGCACGCGACTGCTGCTGGGCGAAGGAGGACAGGTCGCCGTAGCTGGTCACCCCCAGCACCTCCATGCTCTCCTCCTCCAGCGCCTTGGCCAGCGAGCGGATACCCAGGCCAGAGACGTTCTCGGAGCGGAAGTCCTCGTCGATGATGATGACCGGAAAATGGAAGCGCATGGCCCTGTCCTCGCTGGACGGATGAAATGGAGAAGCGCGCGATTATACGAACTGCGCGCCGCTGCAAGATTAAATTTTAGGCAGGGTGACGCCGGTCTGGCCCTGGTACTTGCCACCGCGGTCCTTGTAGGAGGTCTCGCACACCTCGTCGGACTCGTAGAACAGCATCTGGGCGACGCCCTCGTTGGCGTAGATGCGCGCCGGCAAGGGGGTGGTGTTGGAGAACTCCAGGGTCACGTGGCCCTCCCATTCCGGTTCCAGCGGCGTCACGTTGACGATGATGCCGCAGCGCGCGTAGGTGCTCTTGCCCAGGCAGACCACCAGGACATTGCGCGGGATGCGGAAGTACTCCACCGTGCGCGCCAGGGCGAAGGAGTTGGGCGGGATGATGCAGGAGTCGCCCTTCACCTCGACGAATGAGTTGGGGTCGAAGTTCTTGGGGTCGACGATGGTGGTGTTGATGTCGGTGAACAGCTTGAATTCGTTCGAGCAGCGTACATCGTAGCCATAACTCGAAGTGCCGTAGGAGACGATGCGGTGGCCGTTCACCTCCTTGACCTGGCCAGCCTCGAAGGGCTCGATCATGCCGTGGTCCCGCGCCATGCGGCGGATCCACTTGTCGGATTTGATAGACATACAGTGACCAGTTACGAGTAACGAAGTGACAAGGCCGGCATTGTCACCCGTCACTCGTCACTTTGTCACTTTGTCACCGGCTTTACGTGTTCTGAATCACGATGCTGGGGAACTTGGCGCTGTGGTCCACGGCCAGGTCGCCCACCTTGACCGCGACGCGGCGGGCGATGGCGCGGTAGATCTCGGCGATGCGCGACTCCGGCTCGGCCACCACGGTGGGCTTGCCGGCATCGGTCTCCTCGCGGATACGCATGTCGAGCGGCAGGCCACCGAGGAACTCGGCGCCGTAGTCCTCGCACATCTTCTTGCCGCCGCCGGTGCCGAAGATGGGCTCCTCGTTGCCGCACTTCGAGCAGATGTGCAGCGACATGTTCTCCACCACGCCAAGAATGGGCACGCCCACCTTCTCGAACATTTTGAGGCCCTTGCGAGCGTCGATGAGGGCGATGTCCTGCGGCGTGGTGACGATCACCGCACCGGTGACCGGCACGCGCTGCGCCAGGGTGAGCTGGATGTCGCCGGTGCCCGGCGGCAGGTCGACCACCAGGTAGTCGAGTTCCTTCCACTTGGTCTGGTTGAGCAACTGTTCCAGGGCCTGCGTCACCATCGGCCCGCGCCAGACCATGGGGGTGTCAACGTCGATCAGGAAACCGATCGACATGGCCTGAAGGCCGTGGCCGATCATCGGCTCCAGCGACTGGCCATCCTCGGACACCGGACGGCCGACAATACCCAGCATGGTGGGCTGCGAGGGGCCGTAGATGTCGGCGTCCAGCACGCCCACCGAAGCACCCTCGGCGGCCAGGGCCAGGGCCAGGTTGACGGCGGTGGTGGACTTGCCGACGCCACCCTTGCCGGAGGCGACGGCGATGATGTTCTTCACGCCGGGGACCAGCTTGACGCCGCGCTGCACGCTGTGTGCGACGATCTTCCAGGAGATGTTGGCAGCCGCAGATTCGACGCCGGGCACGGTCTTGATCTTGTCCTCGACCAGGGCCTTGATCTGGTTCATCACCATCTTGGCCGGATAGGGCAGCACCACGTCCAGGCTGACCTTGCCGCCGTCGACCTTGATGTTCCTGGCCGACTTGCTGGAGATGAAATCCTTCTGGGTGTTGGGGTCGACCAGCTCCTTGAGAGCGGCCTGTACTTGCTGTTCGGAAACCGACATGGTGAACCTCGGAGGTGAGAAGTGAAGGGGCTGCCGGGCAGATATGGGCACCGGCCGGATATTCAAGCCACGGGGCAATAGTCGATAATTTTACTCGATTATTGCCGGCGCTGTCATGCCTCCGCGGGGCGGCGGCCCGCTTCAGCCGCCCATCTGGGCAATGTCGGCGAAGCTGCGCGCCACCGGCACGGTATGGATGGGGGTGCCGAGCTGGCGGCCGATCTGCGAGGTGGAGAACATGCCGCGCAGTATCTGGCTGCGGTCGGCCTGGCGTTCCACCACGAGTGCGTGCTGGCGGCCCTGGCCCTGCAAGGTGGCGACCACGTCGCCGACCTTGGCGGTCTGCAGGTCATCCATGCAGATCACCTCCAGCCGCTCGCGCGGGGTCATGATGTCCTTGACCAGGACATCGGCGTGGCGGATGCCCTGGGCCTGGATGATCTGCATGGGCCGCTCGCTGGTGAGGTCGGAGGCGGTGACGAGGCCCAGTATCTGGTTCTGGTCGTCGGTGACCAGGAGCAGGCGAACGCCGTGATGGATCATGCGGGTGCGCGCCGACTCAATGCTCTCCAGGGGTGGAACGGTCTGCGCCGTGACCACGGCGAAGTCGGTCATCACCGCCAGGGCCGGCTGGTCCATGGTGACCGACTCAACCACCTGCTGGCGGGGCTTGGTGTAGCCGGCGCCCTTTTGCAGGGGCGTGGCGGGCAACATGCGATAGGCGGGGCTCATTATTTATCTCCTATCAAAGGGCCTTCATGCCGTAATGGCGGGGACGCGGGCGCTCGTGGCGATCGATCTGCAGAAAATGCTCAAGCTCGGCCAGGGCGAGGCGGTACACCTCCTGCTTGAACTCCACCACGGCCTGGACGGGGTCCCAGTATTCGTTCCAGCGCCAGGCGTCGAATTCGGGGTGCTCGGTAGCGCGCAGGCTGACGTCGATGTCGCGCCCGATCAGGCGGAGCAGGAACCATATCTGCTTCTGGCCGCGGTAATGGCCGCGCCACTCCCGCCGCACCCATTCCCTGGGCACGTCGTAGCGCATCCACTCGCGCGTGCGGCCGAGTATACGGACGTGCTCGGGACGCAGGCCGACCTCCTCCCTGAGTTCGCGGAACATCGCCAGCTCGGGCGTCTCGCCATGCTTGATGCCACCCTGGGGGAACTGCCAGGAGTCCTGGCGGACCCGCTTGCCCCAGAACACCTGGTTCCGGGCATTGCAAAGGACAATACCCACGTTCGGCCGGTAACCGTCCTTGTCGATCATGGCCGTACCTCAACAATTCTTTAACTGCGACCGATTCTCCCATCCTTCGCCCGCCTTGCAAAGCCGGACGCCAGTCACAGCCTCAGCGCGGCAGAGGCGATCGCGTTATAGGCCTTCATGCGCTCGACGAACACCGGCATCTCCAGGCCCAAGCCCGTCTCCAGCGCGCGCGCGCGATCACCCAGGGTGGCGAGGCGGACGTCAGGCAGGGGCGGCTTGAAGGCGAACAGCTGGATGTTGCCCTTCTTCTCGGCCGGCAGGATGAGGGTGTGGTCGTCGAATACCCGCGCCACGCGGTCGAAA
This sequence comes from Gallionellaceae bacterium, assembly GCA_028695325.1. Lineage (GTDB taxonomy): Bacteria > Pseudomonadota > Gammaproteobacteria > Burkholderiales > Thiobacillaceae > Parasulfuritortus. The sequence goes on along the minus strand of JAQVJE010000003.1, from coordinate 2,802 downwards.
TAGATGTCGAAGTAGCGGTCCGAGCCCCACAGGTTGAACACCGCCACCCCGCCCGGCGCCAGGGCGTGCAGGCAGGCGGCATAGAAGTCCTCCGAGGCGAGGGCGTCGACGATGCGGTGGGCGTCATAGCCGTCCACCAGCAGCACGTCCAGGCTGCCGGACTGCTCATGCACGTAGGCGGCGCCGTCGCCGATCCGCACCGACAGGCGAACGTCGTCGTCCGGCAGCAGGAAGAAGCCGCGCGCCGCCGCCACCACCTCCGGGTTGATCTCCACCGCGGTGAGGCGGGTTTCAAGCAGGTGGCGGTGGATGTACTTGGCGATCGAGGCGCCGCCCAGGCCGATGAGGCCGATCTCGCGCGGCGCCTCCTGGAACAGCAGGAAGGCCATCATGGCGCGGGTGTACTCCAGTTCCAGGGCGTAGGGGTCCTTGATGCGCATGGCGCTCTGCACGGCCGGGCCGCCCAGGTGCAGGTAGCGGACGCCGCGCTGCTCGCTGATCTCGACCGGATCGTGGGTGGTTTTATGTCGTTGTCTGCCGAACGGACGCATTGGGTAGAATTCATCTTTTGCCAAACTGCCAAGCCTACCATGCGCACCTCCCGATTTTTCCTCTCCACCAGCAAGGAAGCCCCGTCCGAGGCCGAACTGGTCTCCCACAAGCTGATGCTCCGCGCCGGCCTGATCAAGCGCCTGGGCTCCGGCCTCTACACCTGGATGCCCCTCGGCCTGCGCATCCTGCGCAAGGTGGAGACCATCGTGCGCGAGGAGATGAACCGCGCCGGCGCCATCGAGCTGCTGATGCCGGCGGTGATCCCCGCCGAGCTGTGGCAGGAATCCGGCCGCTGGGACGTGTTCGGGCCGCAGATGCTGAAGATCAAGGACCGCCACCAGCGCGACTTCCTGTTCGGCCCCACCCACGAGGAAGTCATCACCGACCTGGCGCGCAAGGAACTCAGGAGCTACAAGCAGCTGCCGGTCAACTTCTACCAGGTGCAGACCAAGTTCCGCGACGAGATCCGGCCGCGCTTCGGGGTCATGCGGGCGCGCGAATTCCTGATGAAGGACGCCTATTCCTTCCACCTGACCGAGGACAGCCTGGACGCGACCTACCAGGCCATGCACGCGGCCTACTCGCGCATCTTCACCCGCCTGGGCCTGAAGTTCCGCGCCGTCGCCGCCGACACCGGCGCCATCGGCGGCTCAGGCTCGCACGAGTTCCACGTCCTGGCCGACTCGGGCGAGGACGCCATCGCCTTCTGCCCGGACTCCGACTACGCCGCCAACGTCGAGATGGCGGAGGGCCTGGCCCCCGTCACGACGCGCCCGGCCGCCACGGAAACGATGCGCGACGTCGACACCCCGAAGCAGACCACCTGCGAGGACGTCGCCGCCCTGCTGGGGATCCCCCTGCAGCGCACCGTCAAGCTGATCGCCGTGATGGCTGGTGAGAAACTCCACGTCCTCCTGATCCGCGGCGACCACACCCTCAACGAGGTCAAGGCCGCCAAGATCGACGGCCTGTCGGACTTCCGCTTCGCCACCGACGAGGAGATCCGTGCCGCCTTTGACTGCCCGCCCGGCTTCCTCGGGCCCGTCGGCCTCGACCGCACCAAGATACGCGTCATCGCCGACCGCACCGTGGCAGCGATGGCCGACTTCGTGTGCGGCGCGAACAAACCGAAATTCCACACCACCGGCGTCAACTGGGGCCGCGACCTGCCCGAGCCGGACCTCGTCGCCGACATCCGCAACGTGGTGGCCGGCGACCCCAGCCCGGACGGGAAGGGCAGCCTGGACCTGTGCCGCGGCATCGAGGTGGGCCACATATTCAAGCTCGGCACCAAGTATTCCGAGGCCCTCGCCGCCACCGTGCTGGACGAGCAGGGCAAGGCCCGCACCGTCATCATGGGCTGCTACGGCATCGGCGTCTCCCGCATCGTCGGCGCCGCCATCGAGCAGGGCTTTGATGAGCGCGGCATCGTCTTCCCCCTGGCCATCGCCCCATTCGAACTGGCCATCGTGCCGCTTGGCTACGGCCGCAACGAAGAGGTCCGGGCCGTCGCCGACGCCCTCTATGCCGAACTGGCGGCGGCCGGCATCGACGTGGTGCTGGACGACCGCGACGAACGGCCGGGCGTAATGTTCGCCGACATGGAACTGATCGGCGTCGCCCACCGTCTAGTGGTCAGCGAGCGCGGCCTCAAGGAGGGCCAGCTCGAATACCAGGCGCGCACCGACGCCCAGGCAGGCAAGATCGCCCAGGCCGATGCGGCGCGATTCGTGAAGGAACGCATCGAGGCATGCCGAAGCTGAAGCATCTCATTTGGCTGATCCTGCTCTGCGCCGCCCCGGCCTGGGCCGGGGCGCAGAAGTATGAGCCCCTGTCGGCCAGCGTGCAGGCCAGCCTGTCCAGGGCCATCGCCGACCGCGCCGCCGATTCCGGTTTCCTGGCCACCCCGGCCGCCCGCGCCTGGATCGCCGAGATGTCGCGCCGCCTGGCCCGCAAGGTGCCGGACGCCGAGTTCCGCGCCGACCTGCTCGGCACCGTCTACTACGAGGCCAGCCGGGCCGGCCTCGAGCCTGATCTGGTCATGGGCCTGATGGAGGTGGAGAGCGGCTTCCGCAAATACGCCGTATCCTCGGCCGGCGCCCGCGGCTTCATGCAGGTGATGCCGTTCTGGGTCGACCTCATCGGCACCACCGAGCACAACCTGTTCAACCTGCGCACCAACCTGCGCTACGGCTGCACCATCCTGCGCCACTACCTGGATATCGAGAAGGGCGACCTGTTCCGGGCGCT
>JAQVJE010000223.1 GCA_028695325.1 Gallionellaceae bacterium | reverse complement strand
CGGGTGGTGATCGCGCCCCTGATGCTGGCGATCATCTGGAAACACAGCTTCCAGGCCTGCGAGCCGGAGCCACTGGACCTCGACCGCCACCTGGCGGCGCATCTCGACCTGCTGTTTAACGGCCTGGTGGCCGATGCAAAGGAAAGGCAATGAACAAGAAGATCATCCTGGTCCCGATGGTTCTGGCCTTCATAGCCGGCAGCGTCTACCTGGCAAAGCGCGACCGGGGCGGCGACGGCAACGAGCTGATCTTGCACGGCAACGTCGACATCCGCCAGGTGGAGCTGGCCTTCACCGCCGGCGGCCGGGTCGCCGAAGTGCTGGTGCAGGAGGGTGACCGGGTCGCCAAGGGCCAGGTCCTGGCGCGCCTGGACACCGAGCGGACCCGCCTGGCCCTGGTCCAGGCCGAGGCCCAGACCGCGGCGCAGCGGGCGACGGCGGCCAAGCTGCGGGCCGGCTCGCGGCCCGAGGAGATTCGCCAGGCCGAGGCCCAGCGCGACGCCGCCAAGGCGGCGGTGACCGACGCCGAGCAGGTATACAAGCGCCAACTGGACCTGGCGGCGCGCAATTTCGTGTCCCGGCAGCAGGCCGACAGCGCGAAGAACAGCCTCGATGCTGCCCGCGAGCGCCTGAAGGCGGCCGAGGAGGCCTACCAGCTGTCCCGCCTGGGCCCGCGCAAGGAGGACGTGCAGAGCGCCGAGGCCGGACTGGCGGCCCGGGAGGCGGGCGCCGCCGTGCTCCGCCACGACATTGCCGAGGGCGAACTGCGCGCCCCGGCGGCCGGGGTGATCGAGAACCGCATCCTGGAGCCGGGTGACATGGCCTCGGCCGCCAAGCCGGTGTTCACCCTGGCCCTGACCGAGCCGGTCTGGGCGCGGATCTACCTGCCCGAGGCGGCCCTCGGCCGCATCCCGACGGGGGCGCGGGCGACCCTCAGCACCGACAGCCAGCCGGGCAAGCGCTATGCCGGCTGGGTCGGGTACGTCGCCGCCACGGCCGAGTTCACGCCCAAGGCGGTGGAGACCACCGAGCTGCGCACCAGCCTGGTCTACCAGGCCCGGGTGTTCGTCTGCGAGGGCCGGGGAGAACTGCGCCAGGGCATGCCGGTGACGGTGACCATCGCCTACGGCCAGCCGGCGGGTCAGGCGCCGGCCTGTGCCGGGGAAATGAAGTAGTGGACCGCATCCTGGTCGCCGACAGCCTGGCCAAGTCGTTCCAGGTCAGCAAGCGCCGCGTCGTCGCCCTGGACGGGGTGAGCCTGGCCATCCGGCCCGGCGCGGTGACCGGCCTGATCGGCCCGGACGGCGCCGGCAAGACCACCTTCATGCGTCTGGCCGCGGGCCTGCTGGTGCCGGACGGCGGCCGGATCGAGGTGCTGGGTCTGGACGCCACGCGCAATTCACTTCAGGTCCAGGCCGCCCTGGGCTACATGCCCCAGCGCTTCGGCCTCTACGAGGACCTGACCGTGCAGGAGAACCTGGACCTCTACGCCAACCTGCAGGGTGTGCCACGCTCCGAGCGCCCGGCCCGCTACGCCGAGCTGATGCACATGACCGGCCTGGCCCCCTTCACCGGCCGCTTGGCCGGGCGCCTGTCCGGCGGCATGAAGCAGAAGCTGGGCCTGGCCTGCACCCTGGTGCGGGCGCCGCGCCTGCTCCTGCTCGACGAGCCCACCGTGGGCGTCGACCCGGTGTCGCGGCGCGAGCTGTGGGCCATCGTCGACCGCCTGGTGCGCGCCGAGGGCATGAGCGTGCTGCTCTCCACCGCCTATCTCGACGAGGCGGAGCGCTGCGCCGAGGTGATCCTGCTGCACGAGGGCCGGGTGCTCGACCAGGGCGACCCGGCTGCCATGAGCGCGCGCCTGGCCGGGCGTAGCTGGGCGGTGACCGGTCCGGGCCGGCGGCCGCGGCAGGTGCAGGCCGAACTGGCCGGCCGGCCGGGGGTGGTGGATGCCCTAGTGCAGGGCGAGCATGTCCGGGTGGTGACCGAGGCGGCCGAGCCGCCGGCCGGGCTGGACGGCCTGGAGGTGAGGGCGACGCCGCCGCGCTTCGAGGATTGCTTCGTCGACCTGCTGCGGCACCGGGACCGGACGGACCATGCTGCCCGCGCGGGCGGGAACCCGGTAAACCGGGCCTGGACGCCCGCCGGCGCGGGAAGGACGGAGGGTGCCGTCATCGAGGTGCGTGGCCTGGAGCGACGTTTCGGCGAGTTCAAGGCGGTGGCCGGGATCGACTTCAGCATCCGCCGGGGCGAGATATTCGGCCTCCTGGGCGCCAACGGCGCCGGCAAGACCACCACCTTCCGCATGCTCTGCGGCCTCCTGCCGGCCAGCGCCGGGCACCTGGAGGTGGCCGGCCTGGACCTGCGCCACGCCGCCGCCGCGGCGCGCGGGCGCATCGGCTACATGTCGCAGAAGTTCTCCCTCTACGGCAACCTGTCCGTGGCCCAGAACCTGGACTTCTTCGCCCGCGTCTACGGCCTCGCCGGGGCGGCGCTGCGGGAGCGCCTGGACTGGGCCCTGGCCGAGTTCGACCTGGCCGGCCACGCCGAGCAGCTGAGCGGCGACCTGCCCCTGGGCTACAAGCAGCGCCTGGCCATGGCCTGTGCCCTGATGCACCGGCCCGAGATCATCTTCCTGGACGAGCCCACCTCGGGGGTCGATCCCCTGGCTCGGCGCGAGTTCTGGCAGCGCATCAACGGCCTGGCCCGGCAGGGCGTCACGGTGCTGGTGACCACCCACTTCATGGAGGAGGCCGAATACTGCGACCGCCTCGCCATCATGGCGGCCGGGCGCATCCTGGCCCTGGCCGAGCCGGCGGCCATCAAGGCCATGGCCCGTTCGCCCGAGCACCCCGAGCCCTCGATGGAGGATGCCTTCATCCGGTTGGTGGAAGACACCGTGGAGGCCCCGGCATGAGCACGCGCGGCGGGCCGGATATTCGCCTGCGCGGCGGGCAGGCAATGCGCCTCAGGGGCCTGATCCGCAAGGAGTTTCTGCAGATCGTGCGCGACCCAAGCAGCATCGCCATCGCCTTTCTGATGCCATTTTTCCTCCTGCTCCTGTTCGGCTATGGTGTTTCCCTGGACGCCGACCGCGTCCCCATCGCCCTGGTGGCGGAGGCGCCTTCGCCCGATAGCGCCGACTTCATGGCCGCACTGCAGGGCTCGCATTCCTTCGCCCCCCGTGTCATGGCCTCCATGCCCGAGGCGGAAGAGGCCCTGCTCAAAGGCGAGGTGCACGGCATCGTCCGTCTGCGCGCCGATTTCCCGCGCCGCCTGCGCCTGCCGGAGGGCGCCCC